>DATJYN010000001.1:0-10368 GCA_035499575.1 Burkholderiales bacterium
CGGAATGCAGCAGCGCGAGCGCGGCGCGCGGCGACAGGCCGGCGGAGAAGTCGGGCGAGCGGCGCGTGTGGTCGACGAGCGCCTGCACGTAGTCGAGCAGCGCGGGCGCTACATGCACCTTCTGCGCGTCGGCCTGCAGCACGACGAGTTCGGCGGGCGTCATGCAGGGCCCGAGGCTGGCGACCAGGTCGCGGCGGTCGGTGCCCGAGAGGAGCGCGCGCTCGGCGTTGCGATCCGGGTAGCCCAGTTCGATGCGCATCAGGAAGCGATCGAGCTGCGATTCGGGCAGCGGAAAGGTGCCGACCTGCTCGGAGGGGTTCTGCGTCGCGATGACGAAGAAGGGCTCGGGCAGCCTGCGCGTCTCGCCCTCGGCGGTGACCTGGTGTTCTTCCATGGCCTCCAGCAGCGCCGATTGCGTCTTCGGCGTCGCGCGGTTGACTTCGTCGGCGAGGATCACGTTGGAGAAGATCGGGCCGGGATGGAACTTGAAGCCGCCGCTGTCGCGCTCGTAGATCGAGACGCCGAGGATGTCGGCCGGCAGCATGTCGCTGGTGAACTGGATGCGCTGGAAGTTCAGTCCAAGCGAGCGCGCGAGCACGTGCGCGAGCGTGGTCTTGCCCACGCCCGGGAGGTCTTCGATCAGCAGGTGGCCGCGCGCGAGCAGGCAGGCGAGCGCCATGCGGATCTGCGCTTCCTTGCCGAGGATGATCTGGCCGGCGGCTTCGATGATGCGGGCCACCGGCGAACTGCCCGCCGGCTGTATCTGTCGTTTGAGGAGCATGCAATCATTCTACGTTAGTATTCATGGTCTTATGGCGACCGCGTTCATCACCCACCCGGACTGCCTGAAGCACGACATGGGCGCGGGCCACCCGGAGCAGCCGGCGCGCCTAGCGGCGATCGAGGACCAGCTCATCGCCTCGGGCGTCGAGGGACATTTGCACCGCTACGAGGCGCCGCTGGCGACGGAGGAGCAGCTCGCGCGCGTGCATCCGCTCGACTACGTGAACGCGATCCGCGAGGCCGCACCGGAAACGGGCAGGGTGCACCTCGATCCCGACACCGCGATGAATCCCTACAGCCTGCAGGCGGCGTTGCGCGGCGCGGGCGCGGGCGTTCTGGCAGTCGACTTGATTTTCGAAAAGCGGATTCAAAACGCATTCTGCAGCGTCCGGCCTCCCGGCCACCACGCGCTGCGGGCGCGGCCGATGGGCTTCTGCATCTTCAACAACGTCGCCATCGCCGCGCGCCACGCCATCCAGGCGCACGGCCTGGAGCGCGTGGCGATCATCGACTTCGACGTGCACCACGGCAACGGCACCGAGGAAATCTTCGAAGGCGATCCGTCGGTGCTGATGGTGTCCACCTTCCAGCATCCGTTCTATCCCTACAGCGGCACCGAGATGCCGGCCTCGAACATGGTGAACGTGCCGCTGCACGCCGGCGCGGGCTCGAAGCAGTTCCAGGAGGCGGTCGCCAAGCACTGGCTGCCTGCGCTGGCGGAGTTCATGCCGGAACTGGTGATCTTCTCGGCGGGCTTCGACGCGCACGTCGAGGACGACATGGCGATGCTGCAGCTGAGGGATGCCGACTACCGCTGGGTTACCGAGCAGGTCAAGGCCGCCACCGATCGGCATAGCAAGGGCCGCATCGTCTCCATGCTGGAAGGCGGCTACGCGCTCTCGGCGCTCGGCAGGAGCGTGGTGCAGCACGTGCGCGTGCTGGCGGGATTGAACTAAGCCCGGCAGCTTTGGCGCCCGGGCGGCGACTAGCCTAGTAAAAGCATTTCAGCGCCAGGCCCAGCGCGTTGACGCGCGCGGGCTGCGACCGACTGTCGTTCTGGCGGATCAGCGAGGGCTCGACGCGCCAGCTGCGGTTGATCTCGATCTCGGCGCCCGCCTGGTAGCGTTGGCGGCTCCAGGTATCGAAGCGGGTGTCGTAAAACGATTCGGCGTTCGCGAATGGCACCACGGCGCGGCCGTCGAGCTTCAGCGACCGCTCTACCTGGAGACGGAGGCGGTACCGGTTGGAGTTCTGGTTGTCGACGTCGCGCGCGTCCCAGCGCAGCCGGCCGACGAACTCCAGGTCGGCGAACAAGGGCAGCGTCCGGCCGGTGATCTCGAAGATCCCGCGCTTTTCGCGGAACCGGCCGTCCTGTTCCGTATCGCCGATGCTGCGCCCATACCGGTAGCCTATTCGCATCCATAGGTAGCGGCCGCGCTGCCAATCGCCCTGCGACAGCTCCCTGCGCAGGATCGGTATCAGCGTGACGTCCAGGTGCACGCCCGCGGTGACGTCCTGGTACTGCGTCGCCGCGCCATTCGAATACGACTCTTCCGCGCGCGTCGCCGCTACGGCCGCAAAGAGCCGCGTGCGCTCGCCGAGCGGCACGTAGACGTCGAGTTCCGGCCAAAGCTCGTAGCGCTCGGCCGCGCGCGCAGCCGGCGCCGCGCAAGCCAGCGCAATCGCCGCCGCCAGCGCGCGGGCCAGCGGACGGATCACGGCGCCAGCGTTTCCCAGCTGACTTCCCAGCCGGCGTCGATTCCCCCGGGCAGCATCTGGCCGCGGTCCTCGCCCACCTCGGCGTCGATGAGGCGGTTGAGCTTGTCGTTCATCGCGGCCACGAGCTCGCGCCTGGGCTTCGCGCCCATCGCGAGGTTGGTCATTTCCAGCGGGTCGGCGTGGCTGTCGTACAGTTCGACGTCGTTCACGCGATAGAGCTCTTCGAGGTTCGCCGGCCGGTTATGCTGCTTGGGCGAGAAGTAGCGCGCAAAGACGTAGCGCCCGTCGAAGACCGAGCGCACTGCGCCGCGCTTGCGCATGTCGGGCGCGAGTCCGGCTGCCTTGAGTTCGGCCGGCTTGCCGCCTTTTTGCAGGAACTCGACCGCCTTGAACAGGAAATCGCCGTCCAGGTAGGCGAACATGTTGTAGTTGAAGAGCGCGCCCTCGCGCACCGCGTCGACGCCGGCCCTGGCGGGCGCCGCCAGCAGCCCGCTCAGGTCCGTGCCCGGCAGGCCCTTGACGATCGCCGCGCGCTTCTCGGCGGGCGCGCCCGTCAGTGCGACCAGCGTGGGCGCGAGGTCGACGTGCGACGTGACCGCGCGGCATTGGCCGCCGCCGGCGTAGGCGGGATGCACGACCACGAGCGGCACGTTGTTTTGCTCCCGGTAGGCGACCGCACCCTTGGCGTGCAGCTGGTGCGCGCCGTCCATGTCGCCATGATCCGAGGTCAGGATCACGATGGTGCGATCCGCCAGTCCCGCGGCGTCTAGCTCCGCCAGCACGGCGGCGAGATTGCGGTCCGCATCGCGCATGCAGTTCAGGTAGTAGTTGTGCCGGCGCCGCCAGCGCGGCTCCTCGCTCGGGATCTCGCCGATCATGGCGTCGTGCGAGCGCAGGAAATCGCGGTGCGCGGCGGGCCGCCCGGGCGCGTCCAGAGGCTGGGCGTGGTTGGGCGGCAGGCGGAAGCCCCATTGCTTCGCGTAGAGCGGGTCGTTCGGTTCGCGCTCCAGGCGCCCGAGGCCGCGCAGGGGGCGCAGCGGCGTGCCCGGGGCGTCGGTGTCGTAGAACATCACGTCGTGCGGGTTCACGAGGTTGACCGCGAGGAACCACGGCTTGCCTTCCGCCGCCAGCTCGCGCCCCTTGCCGCGCAGCCAGCTCGTGCTCATCGCCGCAGTGATGCCGTCGTACTGGTAGCCGCCGCGGGTATGGCCGATCTGGTCGCCGATGCCGAAATAGTCGGAGAAGCCGTAGGCCTCCATCTCCTGCGTGAAAATCTTGGTGGGCGCCTTGCCCGGCACATTGACGGTCTCGAATTCCTTGGTGAGGTGCCACTTGCCCTTGTAGGCAGTGTAGTAGCCCGCCTCGCGCAGCAGGTCGCCGACGGTGCGGATGTCCGTCGACAGGCTTGCGATCCACGGAAAGTTCGTGTTGTCGAACATCTTCGTGTGCTGGATGTGCTGCCCCGTGTAGAGCACCGAGCGCGACGGCGTGCACACGCATGAATTGATGCGGTGATTCACGAAGGTCGTGCCGCGGCGGCGCAGGCCGTCCATGGCGGGCAGGCTGAAGCCGGCGGGCAGCTCGCCGGGCCGGAAGTGGCGCTGCTGGTCCGTAAGGACGAAGAGTATGTTGTACGGTCCCTGCGGGCGCGCATCGGCGCGCGCGGGCTTGTCCGCCGCGAGCGCTTGACCGCCCGGGCCTGCGCCAAGAGCAACCGCGCCGGCGCCCGCCAGGCGCAGGAAGTCGCGACGCGATTCATCGGGGCGGGACTGGGCGCCGCCGGCCGGATTTTCGTTTGCCATGTGCCTTCCTCCTCGCTGTTCAGAAACCGATGCCGGCGCCGGCGAACACGCCGCGCAGATCGGATTTATATCGAAAGCCGTTGTCGTCGTAATTGGTGTGCAGGTAGCGGTAACCGAACTTCGCGGTGAAGCGGTCCGAGACTGCGTAGTTCAGGCCCGCGAGCGCCTGCCACGTGTTTTTGGATCCGATCCCGAAGCCGCCGGCGTCGAGATAGCCTACGGCGGTCCAATGTTCGGCCAGCGGTCGCGTGACGCGGGCGCCGACGTAGGGATCGGTCCAGTCCCTGCGGAATTCGACGCTGCGCGTCAGCAGAGGCAGCCCGATCAGCGAGAGCGTCGCATCGGCCTTGACGTCGATCCGGTTGTAGCGCGCGCCGAACAGGACGTCGACCGGCGTGGTTCCTTCCACCGCGCGGTAGCCCAGGGCGCCCGCAACCGTGCTGGTCGTGATGGTCGCATTGCCCGTGGTGCTGAGCGGCACGCCCGCGACCGTGTTGGTGATGGTCGCGGACGGACCGACTTTCGCGTATATGCCGTCGAGCAGGATGCTCCAGCGGTCCTTGCTCGCCTCGAACGTGCCCATCAGTCCCGCATCGACGTTCTTGAGCAGGTCCAGCGGGCTCATGTCGGTGCGCACCGTCGGCCCGTTGCCGTTCTGCGTCTCCGACCTGATCGCAGTTGCCCAGAGGTAGGGCGTAAGTTCATAGCGCCAGGCATCCTCGGCGGCGCGCGCCGGCGGAGCGAACGCCAGCAGGCTGGCGACGGCCGCAAGGGCGCTTCCGGTTCTGCGTTGGTCTTGCATCTTGTTCTCCCTGGTTGGATTTTCTTTTGTCGCGTCTGGCGCGCCTGTCCCGGCGCGTCAGGGCATGTCGGGCGGCGGCTTGACCTCGGTGAGCGCGGCCTGGCTCAGGCTATGCGCTTCGCGCGCCGTCATGCCGAGCATGCGCAGCGCGGCTTCGGCCGCCTGCTGGCCGATCGTGATGTGTCCTTGCGCGCCCGCGCGCACCGCCATCATGGCCGTGAGCACGCCGCCGACGATCGCGCCGAATGCGGCCGGGATCTGGTCGTCGCGGATGCGGAAGCGGCCGCTGCGCACGCCGGTTTCGAGGTCGTGTACCAGCCCCACGCGCGCCTGCGCGACGATGCTGGGATTCGTCAGTGCGAAATGCAGCAGGAAATTGGCCCAGTCGGGGTCTTCGTGCGCGCGCCGGCAGTATTGGCGGATGCCGATGGAGACCCGGCGCGCGGAGTCGGTGATATCGCCGAACGATTCGACGATGCGGCTGTTCAGGTCTGCGATCATCGCTCCCGTGATGGCCTCGAACAGCGCCTCGACGCTGCCGTAGTAGTTGTAGAAGGAGGGGCGGGAAATGCCCGCGGCCTCGACGATGTCGTTGATGGACGTGGCCGTTCCCTTGCGCCCGAAGACGCGGCGCGCCGCGTCCTGGATGCGCAGCCGCGTGCGCTGGACCTGCGCCGATTCGACGGCCTGCGGCGCATAGCGCGGCGCTTGCGGTTCCGCGGGGATCCGCTGCTTGGAAGGGCTCGGCATGGCGGCACTGTAGGCGGTGTTGACATAAGTGTCAACAATTGACTGAAATGACATGCCAACCGAAAATCATGGCTTGACCCAGCTTCGGATACCTGCGGTGTACATGCGGGGCGGCACCAGCAAGGGCGTGTTCCTGCATCCCGAGGACCTCCCGGCGGACGCCGCGGCGCGCGACCGCATCCTGCTGCGCATCATCGGCAGCCCCGACCCCTACGGCAAGCAGATCGACGGCATGGGCGCGGCGACTTCCAGCACCAGCAAGGTGGTGCTGGTATCGAGATCGACGCGGCCGGATTGCGACGTCGACTACCTGTTCGGCCAGGTGTCGATCGAGGCACCGGTGATCGACTGGTCGGGCAACTGCGGCAACCTGACCACCGCGGTCGGGCCGTTCGCGATTTCCGAAGGCCTGGTCGAGGCCGCGCGGGACGGCATAGCCACGGTGCGCATCTGGCAGGCGAACATTTCCAAGCGCATCGTCGCCCACGTGCCGATGCGCGCGGGCCAGGTGGTGGAGGAGGGCGATTTCGAGCTGGACGGCGTGACCTTCCCGGCCGCCGAAGTAAAGCTCGAATTCATGGATCCCGGCGCGGACGAGGGCGGCATGTTTCCGACGGGCTCGCCGATGGACGTGCTCGCCGGGAAAATACCGGCCACGATGATCAACGCGGGCAACCCGACCGTCTTCATCGATGCTGCCAGCGTCGGGCTGAAGGGCACCGAGCTGCAGGACGACGTCAACGGCGATGCGCAGCTGCTCGCGCGCATCGAGGCGATCCGCGCCGAGGCGGCGGTACGCATGGGCCTCGCGGCGAGCGCCGCCGAGGCAAGCACGAAGCGCCCGCACACGCCGAAGGTCGCGTTTGTCGCGAAACCGGCGGACTACACGGCATCGGACGGGAAGAAAGTCGCCGCGGGCGAGATCGACCTGCTCGCGCGCATCGTGTCGATGGGCAGGCTGCACCACGCGATGACCGGCACCGGCGGCGTCGCCATCGCGGTCGCGGCGGCGATCCCGGGAACCCTGGTGCAGAAACTAGCGCCGCGAGCGAACGGGCGCATCCGCTTCGGCCATCCCTCCGGTACGCTCACGGTCGGAGCGGAAGCGCGCAAGGAAGGCGCGCAGTGGGTCGTCGGCAAGGCGCTCATGAGCCGCTCGGCGCGCCGACTCATGGAGGGCTGGGTGAGGGTTCCCGAGTGATGCTCAGGAGGAGATGAGCCGGCGGGCAAGCTTCTCGAAGTCGGCGCCGTCTGCCGACGCGATGGGCAGCACCGCGGCTTCCGCAAGCCGCGGAAAATTGCTCGCCGCCGAGCGCCGGTACGCAGGGTCGTAGTGCTCCTCCAGCAGCCGCGCGACCAGCAGCGGCCAGTCGCCGGCCGCGGCCAGCGCCTTCCATTCGCCGACTTTTTCGCGGCCGTGCAGGCCGACCAGGCAATCCAGCTGCGCGCCGAGCGTGGCCAGGTCGTTGAAGAAATGCCGGTACTCGTCCAGCAGCAGCGCGACGCGCGCATCCAGGCTGGTCTGCAGCAGCAGGCATTCGCTCGCGCGCATCCGCCTGATCAGCGTTTCCGGGACCTGCAGCTGGCCGATTTTCTTCGATTCGCCCTCGACGTAGACGGATTTTGCCGCGTCCAGCTTCTGCAATTCATGAAGCACCCGGCTCTCGAATCCTTTCTGCGACGGCTGCGGCCGCCCCGGCAGGCTGCCGAGCACCGAGCCGCGGTGTGCCGCCAGGTTTTCCAGGTCGAGCACCTGCGCGCCGGCCGCACGCAAGGCCCCGAGCATGCGGCTCTTGCCGCTGCCGGTGACGCCGTGGACCACCTTGAAGGTGAATTTCGCCGGCAGTGCCGCAAGCGCATCGACTACGTGGCGGCGGTAGGACTTGTAGCCGCCTTCCAGCGTATGCGCATCCCAGCCAACCTCGCGGAGCACGTGCGCCATCGAGGCGGAACGCTTGCCGCCGCGCCAGCAGTAGACGAGCGGCTTCCAGTTCTTTTCCTTGTCCTTGAATTGATTCTCCAGGTGCAGCGCGATGTTGCGCGCGACCAGCGCGGCGCCGAGCTTCCTCGCCTGGAAGGGCGACACCTGCTTGTAGATCGTGCCGACGCGCACGCGCTCTTCGTTGCTGAGCACCGGAACCGAAACGGCGCCGGGGACGTGATCGAGCGCGTATTCGGCCGGCGTGCGCACATCGAGGATGGCGTCGAAGGCGGCGAGTGCGCCGCTGTCCACGGCAAGGGGGAAATTCCTTGAATTCACGGCTAAAATTCTACGCGCATGAATGCACCTCCAAGCGGCCTCGCGCCGATTCGCCTCACCGAGTTCAGCCACGGCGGCGGCTGCGGCTGCAAGATCGCGCCCGCCATCCTTTCGGAATTGCTCGCGGCGACGCCGATCCGCGGCTTGCCCAAGGAACTGCTGGTCGGCACCGAGACTGCCGACGACGCCGCGGTCTACAAGCTAAACGACAGGCAGGCGCTGGTCGCGACCACCGACTTCTTCACGCCAATCGTCGACGATCCCTACGATTTCGGACGCATCGCCGCGGCCAATGCAATATCCGACATTTACGCCATGGGCGCGAAGCCCATTTTCGCGCTGGCGCTGGTCGGCATGCCGCTCGACAAGCTGCCGCAGGAAGTGATCCGGAGAATTCTCGCCGGCGGCGAATCCATCTGCGCCGAGGCGGGCATCCCGATTGCCGGCGGCCATTCCATCGACGTGCTGGAGCCGATCTACGGCCTGGTGGCGCTCGGCATCGTCGATCCCGAGAACGTCAAGAGGAATTCCACGGCGAAACCCGGCGACGTGCTGGTCCTCGGCAAACCGCTGGGCGTCGGCATCCTGTCGGCGGCACTGAAGAAGGGCAGGCTGTCGGAGGACGGCTACCGGGCGATGATCGAATCCACGACCCAGCTAAACACGCCGGGCGTGGCCCTTGCGGGGATGGCGGGCGTGCACGCCCTGACCGACGTCACCGGCTTCGGCCTGGCCGGCCACCTGCTGGAAATCTGCCGCGGTTCGAAGCTTTCGGCGCAAGTCGCGTTTTCGGATCTGCCGTTCCTTGCCGACGCGGTTTCATTGGCGAAGGATGGCATCGCCACCGGCGCCTCCGACCGGAACTGGCAGGGCTACGGCCGGGATGTCACGCTGCCGGCCGGGGCGCCCGAGTGGCAGCGGAAGCTCGTCGCCGATCCGCAGACCAGCGGCGGGCTGCTGGTGGCCTGCGCGCCGGAAGCAGAGGCCGCGGTGCTCGCGGAATTTGCCAGGCAGGGCTTCGCGCAGGCGCGGCGCGTCGGCAAGCTGTCCGCCGGCGCCGCGCGGCTCATTTTTTCCTGAGCAGCGGGAGCAGCGGACCCCAGACGTTATTCAGCAATAGCGGCTGCGCGTCAGCGGTCGGATGCATGTGGTCGGCCTGGAAGAAGTCCAACTTTTCGCCGAAGCCTTCGAACAGGAACGGCACCAGCGCGATGCGGTACTGCTTCGCGAGGTCGGCATAGGTCCGCGCGAAGGCCTTGGTGTAGGCATCGCCGTAATTCGGCGGCAGGCGCACGCCGACCAGCAGCACCTTGGCGCCGGCCTTCTGCGACTCGCCGATCATCGTCGACAGGTTTTTCTTCATCGCCGCTATCGGCAGGCCGCGCAAGCCGTCGTTCGCTCCCAGCTCCAGGATCACCACCGCGGGCCTGTGCTGCTCGAGCGCCTTGCCGAAGCGGACCAGGCCGCCGGCGGTGGTCTCGCCGGAGATGCTCGCGTTGGCGACGCTATAATTCGGGCGCTCGCGCTTCAATCGCTCCCCGAGCAGGGCCACCCAGCCGTTGCGCTCCGGTATGCCGTACGCCGCGGACAGGCTGTCGCCGTAGACGAGCACCGTTTCCCCATGCGCGGCAGGCGCCGCCCATCCGAGGCAGATGAACAACAGCGACAAAACGATCCTGAGCGCGCGCGGCATCGGCAAGACGGTGAAGAGCGGTGACAGCGACCTCGTCATTCTGAGGGAAATCGACCTGGGCGTCACGGCGGGCGAAGCGGTCGCCATCGTCGGCGCCTCGGGTTCCGGCAAATCCACGCTGCTCGCCATCCTCGCCGGCCTCGACACGCCGAGCGTGGGCCAGGTCCGGATCGACGGCGAGGATCTTTTCGCGCTGGATGAAGATGCGCGCGCCGAGTTGCGCGGACGCTCGGTGGGCTTCGTGTTCCAGTCCTTCCAGCTGCTGCCATCCTTGACCGCGTTAGAAAACGTGATGCTTCCGCTTGAGTTGAGAAAGGATCCTGAGGCGGAACAAAAATCCAAACAAATACTTGAGCGCGTCGGGCTGCGGGAACGCTTCACGCACTATCCGAAGCACCTGTCCGGCGGCGAGCAGCAACGCGTCGCGCTTGCGCGCGCGTTTTCGGTGAAACCGAAACTGCTTTTCGCGGACGAACCGACCGGTAGTCTGGACGCGGAGGCCGGCGAGAGCGTGATCGAGCTGGTGTTCGAGCTGAACCGCAGCTTCGGCACCACGCTG
>DATJYN010000002.1:0-11620 GCA_035499575.1 Burkholderiales bacterium
GCGCCCGCCTTCGCCATCGTGGCGAACGCGGGCCAGCCCACGCCCGCTCCCCACAAGGCGACGGCACGGCCGTCGGCGAGCATCGGAGGACCATCCGCAGCTTTTTCGAGGGTTATTTCCTGCGTTTTTATTTCCAGAGAACTCAAAACCAGGCGGCCCAAGACAGTAATGCCCGAGCCCTGCGTGCCGAGCACTACCGGTTTGCCCTTGAGGTCCGCGATGCGCTGCACCGGGCTGCCTGCCGGAACGACGAACATGCCGGGCGAAGAGTACATCGCGGCGACGATGCGCAGCCCGGTGCCGGGCTTCGCGAGCGCCTCGCTCGCGAGTTCGCCGGCCACGAGGCCCAAGTCGATCTTGCCCGCTTCCAGCAGCGGAACGTTCTCGGTGCTGCCCTTGGTGTTGCGCGTCTCGATGCGCAGCCGCGGCTCCTGCGCATTGAGCACCTCGGAGTAGGCGGCGCCGTAGACGGGAAAGCCCCCGCCGGGGGTGGCGGTGCCGAGGATCAGGCTGAACACCACGCCGCTCATTCAACGTAGGCCGGCGCCTTGGGAATCGAAGCCTGCTGTTCCTTGTCGTGGTTGATCCAGATTTCGGCGCCGGTCTTCCGGACGAATTCCTTCATCGCATCGATCGAGCGCCCGCTCTGCGCGACATCGGTATTGAAGCTGGGCACGATGCGGTTGTTCCAGCTATAGGCCAGATGCACCATGTCCCCGGAGAGCAGCACCGGCCCGCGCCTGGGCAGGCGCACGAACAGCGACTGGTGGCCGGGCGTGTGGCCGGGCGTGGACTTGATCACCACCGAGCCGTCGCCGAACACGTCGTAGTCGCCGTTGAGCTTGATCGTGGTCGCGCCTCTCAGCTTCTCGAAGTTGGCAACCGGGTAGCCGTACTTCTTTGCCTCGGGCCCGAACAACGCCTCGTACTCGGCCGTCTGCACCAGCCAGGTGGAAGTCGCGAAGAGGTTTGCATTGCCCGAATGGTCGCCGTGCGAGTGGGACATGGCGATGTATTTGATTTCCACGGGCGCGACGCCGATCTGCTTCAGCGACTCGGCCAGCGGCTTCTTCATGTAGGCGGTGACCGGGGCGTTGGGCGCCGCGCTGAAGCCGTTCGGCATCGTCGCATACCGGTCGGGGTTGCCGGTATCCCAGAGCAGCCAGCCCTGCGCGTGCTTGATGAGGTAGCAGGTGTCGCCGAACACGTGCGGCGTGCCGACATTGATGCCGGGCGTCCAGCGCGACAGGTCCTTGACGTGGTTCTCGCCGCACTCGATGACGTACATGCGCTCGACCGAGGCGGGTTTGTCGCCGCTGCCGGCGCAGCCGACCAGCAAGACGGCGGCCAACGCCGCAATCGCTTTCATTTTCATGGGTATTCCTCCCTAGACTTGCGCGGCCATGATGCGGCCCGAGCCGTGGAGCTGGAATCCGTCCGTGCGGCCGCGGAAATAACGCCGGTTCATTTCGCCCGACCCGAGCGCCTGCGCCGACGAGAATCCGCCCGAACGCATCTCGTCCACGAGCGCCGCGGGGCTGAAGTAGCCGATCCAGGGCTCGCCCGAGCGCGCGACGTTCGCCGCTGATTTTTCATGGCCGCGGCGTTCCGCATCGCCCAGCTCGGACAATGGCGGCGAGAAGTCGAAGACCACCTGGCTGCCGCGCGGCAGGGAAGCGATATAGCGCAGCGTGCCTTCGACCGCGGGCTTGCTCAGGTAGATCGTCACGCCCAGCCAGGAAAAGAACGCCGGCCGGTCGGCGCGAAAGCCCGCCGCCTTCAGGCCGCCCGCGAGCGTCTGGGTCTCGAAATCCACCGGCGTGAAGCGCATCGAGCGCGGCACGCCGATGGACTGCTCGGCCAGGCGGCTGCGCTTCCAGGCCTGCGTCGACGGATGGTCCACCTCGAAGACGCGCAGGCCGCGGTGCGGGTTGCGGTAGGCGAAGGTATCGAGCCCGGCGCCGAGCACCACGTACTGCCGCACGCCGCGGGCATAGGCGCGCGCGAGCTCGTCCTCGGCGAAGCGGCTGCGCATCACCAGGAACGCGCGCATCGAGCGCGAGCCGGGGGTCCGGTAGTTCTCCAGGTTCCTGCCCAGCCAGGCGACGCCCTGCGCGCCGAATATCCGCAGCGCGAGGGGGTCGTCGAAAACGCGCGGCACTTCCAGCAGCTGGTGCGCGGCGCGCTGCAGCGCGGCACCGCGCGCCGTGCGGCTGGGTTCGCCCGCCACCAGCGCCTGCCCGGACTGCGAAAAGAGTACGCCGGGAAGCAGCGCCGAGCTTTTCAGGAATCCGCGGCGCGTGACCATGGCTAGCCCAGCGTCGGCATATTGAGGCCCGGCGCGGGCGTGTCCTGGTGCGGCCAGCGAGTGGTCACGACCTTGGTCCTCGTATAGAACTTCACGCCCTCCCCACCGTGCACGTGCAGGTCGCCGAAGAGCGAATTCTTCCAGCCGCCGAAGGAGTAGAAGGCCACCGGCACCGGGATCGGCACGTTGATGCCCACCATGCCGACCTGCACCTCATTCTCGAACCGGCGCGCAGCGCCGCCGGATTCGGTGAAGATCGCGGTGCCGTTGGCATAGGGATTGCTGTTGACCAGCGCAATTGCCTCATCCAGCGTTTTTACGCGCAGCACCACCAGCACCGGGCCGAAAATCTCGTTCTTGTAGACCTCCATGTCGCGCGTCACGTTGTCGAACAACGTGGTGCCGAGGAAGAAGCCTTCCTGCATGCCGCTCTTGCGGCCATCCAGCACGACTTTCGCTTTCTCGGAAATTCCTTTCTCCACGAAACCCAGCACCTTGTCGCGATGCTCCGCGGTGACGAGCGGGCCCATCTCCACGCCGTCCTGGTCGCCGGGACCGACGACTATTTTCTTTGCCTTTTTTTCTATCAATTTGACCAACGGATCGGCGGCGGCGCCCACCGCCACCACGGCCGAAATCGCCATGCAGCGCTCGCCGGCCGAGCCGTAGGCCGCGCCGATCAGCGCGTCGGCGGCGAATTCCAGGTCGGCGTCCGGCAGCACCACCGCATGGTTCTTCGCGCCGCCCAACGCCTGCACGCGCTTGCCCGTCTTTGCCGCCGTTTCATAGATGTATTTCGCTATGGGGGTCGATCCCACGAACGAAATTGCAGAAATTCCTTCATGCAAAAGCAAAGCTTCAACGGCAGCCCGATCGCCGTGCACCACGTTGAACACGCCGTCGGGCAGCCCGGCTTCCTGGAGGAGTTCCGCCATGCGGATCGAGGCCGAGGGCACCTTTTCCGAAGGTTTCAGGATGAAACTGTTGCCGCAGGCGATCGCCATCGGGAACATCCACAGCGGCACCATCGCCGGGAAATTGAACGGCGTGATGCCGGCGCAGACGCCGACCGGCTGGCGCACGGTGTGCGTGTCGACCGCCGTGCCGACGTTCTCCGAATATTCGCCCTTCAGCAGCTGCGGGATGCCGCAGGCGAACTCGACCACCTCGATGCCGCGCTGTACCGAACCCATGGCGTCGGGCAGCGTCTTGCCGTGCTCCTGGGTGATGAGTGCCGCAATCGCACCTTGGTGTTTTTGAAGTAAGACCAAAAATCGCTGCATCACCCTTGCGCGGCGCAGGATGGACGCATCGCGCCACTCGGGCAGCGCCGCAGCGGCTGCCTGCACGGCGGCATCGACGCCCGCAGCGTCGAAATACGGCACGTGTTTCGTCACCTTGCCGGTCGCCGGGTTGTAGACATCACCCATGCGCCCTTGCGGGACCACGGGCTTGCCATTGATCCACGCGGGAACCGTGGCGATCTTCAGGTCGGCTGGTTTGTTCATAGCGCAATCATATACTGGCAAGATGCCCTTCCCCCTGGTTCCGGCGCGACTCGCATTCGCCGCCGACGGCACGCCGTACTCCGAGGAATTCGGCGACGTTTATCACAGCGCCGAGGGCGGCCTGGCGCAGGCGCAATACGTTTTCCTGCAGGGCAACGGCCTCCCCGGGCGCTGGCAGGGCCGCCGCGCCTTCACGATCCTCGAGACCGGTTTCGGCTTCGGGCTGAGCTTCCTCGCGACCTGGTGCGCCTGGCGCGAGGATCCGGCGCGCTGCGGGCGGCTGCATTTCGTTTCCATCGAAAAACATCCGTTCGAAGTACCGATTCTCGAGCTTTTATTCTCGAAATTTCCTGGCATTCAGAATTACGCGAAAGACCTGATCCAACGTTGGCCGATGCTGGTCCCAGGCATGCATCGGATCGAGCTGGAAGGCGGAAATGTTGTTCTGACCCTCTTTTTCGGCGACGTGGCGGAGGGATTGCCGCAGTTGGCGCTCGCGGCGGACGCGATTTTCCTGGACGGCTTCGCGCCGGCGAAGAATCCGCAGATGTGGGAGCCCCGTCTATTGCGCCACTTGGGGCGCCTCGCCGCACCGGGCTGCACGCTCGCCACCTGGAGCGTCGCCGCCTCGGTGCGCAGCGCGCTGGCGAACGCAGGCTTTACGCTGGCGAAAAGCCAGGGCTTCGGCATCAAGCGGGAAATGCTCAAGGGCGAACTGGTGCCAAGAAAGAGGCTCAGATCAGGATCAATTCCTTCCCGCTCCGCCATCGTCATCGGGGCGGGTGTCGCAGGCGCCGCAGTCTGCGAACGCCTCGCCGCGCGCGGCTGGAAAGTCACGCTGATCGAACGCCACGCGGAACCGGCGATGGAAGCTTCCGGCAACCCTGCGGCGGTGTTCCACCCGGTCGTTTCGCCCGACGACAGCCTGTTCGCGCGCCTAACACGGGCTTCATTCGTTTTCCTGCTGCACTACTGGAAAGGCCTCCCCGGCATCGCCTGGCAACGCTGCGGCGTGCTGCAGCTCGCGCGCGACGATAAAGAACGCGAATCGCAGCAGCGCGCGCTGCAATCGCTCGGCTATCCGCCGCAATATGCGCAGTTCAACGGCAAAAGGGGCGGAATCTGGTTTCCGGAAGCGGGCTGGGTCCAACCGCGGAGCTTGGTGAAGGCGTTGTTAAATAGGATTGAATCCATTTGGGGCCGCGACGTGGCGGTACTCAGGCGTTCGGATGGCCTCTGGCTCGCGAATGACAAGGACGGAAATACAATTGCCTCCGCGCCATTCGTCATCCTGGCAAACGCGGCCGACGCGTTGCGCCTTTCCCCCCAACCCGCGACGCGGCTTCGCAAAGTACGCGGCCAGCTGACGTTCGTTCCCGCGATCAAGGGACTCGACCATGTTCTTTTGCGCGGCGGCATGGCGCTGCCGGGCATCGACGGCCTGTCGGCGGTCGGCGCGAGCTACGACATCGGCGACGAAGACCCGGAGTTGCGCGCCGACAGCCACGCCGGCAATCTCGCGCGGTTGGAGCAGATGCTGCCGGGCGCCTCGCAGGGGCTCGACCCGGAGAAACTCGCCGGGCGCGTCGCATTTCGCGCCGTAGTGCGCGATCGGTTGCCCTTGATTGGCCCCCTCGGCGAGGGCCTGTACGGCGCGTTCGCTTATGGTTCGCGCGGAATGCTGTGGGCGGGACTCGGCGGCGAACTGATCGCGAGCATGCTCGAGGGCGAACCGCTGCCGGTGGAGAGAAAACTCGCGGCCGCGGTCGACCCGGGCCGCTTCGTACTGCGCGCCCTCAGGCGCGGCGCAGGATCGCGGGGCTCGCTTCCTTCACGTCCCTGATGCCGCACAGCGCCATGGTGACGTCGAGCTCCTTGCGCAGGATCTCGAGCGCCATCGTCACGCCGGCCTCGCCCGCCGCGCCCAACCCCCAGGCGAAGGCCTTGCCGATCATGGTGCCCTTGGCGCCGTAGGCGAGCGCGCGCAGCACGTCCTGGCCGGACTGGATGCCGCCGTCGAACAGCACCTCGATCTTGTCGCCGACCGCGTCGACGATCTCGGGCAGCGCGCGGATCGAGGACACCGTGCCGTCGAGCTGCCGGCCGCCGTGGTTGGAAACCACCAGCGCGTCGGCGCCGGTCGAAGCCGCCACCTTCGCATCCTCGGCGTCCAGGATTCCTTTCAGGATCAGCTTGCCGCCCCAGCGCTGCTTCACCCAGGCGACGTCGTTCCAGGAGAGCGTCGGGTCGAACTGGCCGGCAATCCAGTGCGACAGCGTGGTGAGGCTGTTCGCGTCGGGAATGCGCCCTTCCAGGTTGCCGAAGGACTTTCTTTTTCCGCGCAGCACATTCAGGGCCCAGGCCGGCTTCATCATGACGTCTAGGAAGGTACCCAGCGTGAGGCGCGGCGGCACCGCGAGGCCGTTCTTCAGGTCCTGGTGGCGTTGCCCCTGGATCTGCAGGTCGAGCGTCAGGACCAGCGCGGAACACTTCGCCGCCTTGGCGCGGTCGATCAGCGACGCGGCGAAGCCGCGGTCGCGCATCACGTAGAGCTGGAACCAGAAGGGTTTCGACACCGCGCCGGCGACGTCCTCGATCGAGCAGATCGACATGGTCGACAGCGTGAACGGGATGCCGAACTTCCCGGCCGCGCGCGCCCCGAGGATTTCGCCGTCCGCCCAGTTCAGGCCGGTGAGGCCGACCGGCGCGATTGCCACCGGCATCGTCACTTCCTGCCCGAGCATCGTGCTCTTCGTCGAGCGCTTGTCGACATCGACCGCCACGCGCTGGCGGAACATGAGCGCATCGAGGTCCGCCTTGTTGGCTCGCAGCGTCTCCTCCTCGTAGGAGCCGCGGTCGACGTAGTCGAAGATCGCCTTGGCGACGCGCTTTTTCGCTGCTGCGCGCAAATCCTGAATGTTGGTGATCACGGGCATCAGGGCCGGAGTGTTTCACATCGTGGGATACAATGCCAACCCCCATGCCAGCCGCCAAGGACTCGCCGAAGAACCCGATCCAGGTGATCGCGCGCATGATGAAGCTGCTCGACGTGCTCGCCGACCATCCGGAGCCGCTGGGCCTGAAGCAGGCCGCGCAGTACACCGGCCTGCATCCATCGACCGCGCACCGCATCCTTTCGGCGATGGCCGCAGACCGCATGGTCGACCGCGTCGAGCCGGGCAGCTACCGGCTCGGCATGCACCTGCTGGAACTCGGCAACCTTGTGAAGTCGCGCATCAACGTGCGCGAGATGGCGCTGCCGGTGATGCGCGAGCTGCATGCGCAGATCGGCGAGACCGTCAACCTTTCGGTGCGCCACGATGACGAGATCGTCTACGTCGAGCGCACGTCCTCGGGCCGCTCGGCGATGCGCGTCGTGCACGTCATCGGGACGCGCGCCGCGCTCCACATCACCGCCGCGGGCAAGCTGTTCCTGCTCGAAGAAGGTTTCCCGCGGCTGCGCGAGTATGCCAAGCGCACCGGCCTTGCGGGACACACCAAGAACTCGCTCACCAGCCTGCCGCAGCTTGAGCGCGAACTCGAGCGCATCCAGCGCCAGGGCTGGGCCACCGATGCCGAGGAAGCGGAACTGGGCGTGCGCTGCGTCGCCGCCGCCGTGCGCGACGATGCCGGCTTGCTGGTCGCCGCGCTCTCCATCTCCTCGCCTTCAGACCGCATGAAGCCGACCTGGGGTTCGTTGGTGAAGGAATCCGCCGAGCGCATCGGCCACGCCATCGGCCACCGCAAGGACAGTGCGAGGATCGGCGTCGCCTGAGCTAGTCCGCGGTCAATCCATGCAGGGCGAATAATCCCTTCGGATCCGTCCAGGCTTTCACGCCGCTGAAGCCCGCGCTTTTGGCCAGCGCGCGGAACTGCTCGATCGAATACTTGTAGGAATTCTCGGTGTGGATCGACTCGCCCGCCCCGAAGGCAAAGCGGTGGTCGCCGACGTTCACGGTCTGCGCGACGAGCGATACCAGGTGCATCTCGATGCGGCCGAGCGCGGCGTTGTAGAACGCGTAGTGGCGGAAGCGGCGCAGATGGAAATCGCCGCCCAGCTCGCGATTGATGCGCGCGAGCAGGTTCAGGTTGAAAGCCGCGGTCACGCCCTTCGCATCGTTGTAGGCCGCGTGCAGCAGGTTGGCGTCTTTTTTCAGGTCGACGCCGACCAGCATCGCGCCGCGCGGGCCGACCTGGCCGCGCGTCGTGCGCAGGAACGCGTGCGCCTCCTCGGGTGTCAGGTTGCCGATGGTCGAACCGGGGAAATAGACCACGCGCCGCCCCAACCCCTGCGCGATCGGGATCTTCAGCGGTCGCGAAAAATCGCCGTGCACCGCGCGGATGTCCAGCCAGGGGAAGGCGCCTCGCAGCGCGGCCAGTGCGCCGCGCAGCGCATCCGCCGAGATGTCGACCGGAACATAGGCAGCAGGCCGCAGCGCGCCGATCAGCATGCGCGATTTCATGCTCTCGCCGCTGCCATACTCGATCAGCGTGACGCGGCCGGACCTGCGGCCGCCGGCAAAGCGCGCGATTTCGCCGACGTGCGCATGCGTAAGCGCGAGCTCGCTGCGCGTCGGGTAGTACTCGGGCAGGCGGCAGATCGCCTCGAACAGGCGGCTGCCGCGGCCATCGTAGAAGTACTTGGGCGGCAGCGCTTTCTGCGGCAGCGACAGGCCAGCGATGACATCCTCGCGGAAGCTGTCCGCGGGGACGACGGAACCGAAAAAACGGATTTCGCCTAGCCGCGCGGCCGGAAGGCGGCGTTGCTTTCGAGCCACTTCTTGATGCGGTTGGCGTCGCCAACGCGCGATAACTTGCCCCAGGAATCGAGCAGCACCACGATCACTTCGCGCGATGCCATGCGCACGCGCATCACCAGGCAGCGGCCGGCCTCGCTGATGTAGCCGGTTTTCTGCAGGTCGATGTCCCATTGCGCGTTGCGCACCAGGCCGTTGGTGTTGCGGTAGGCGAGCGGCCGGCCGAGCGACTGGACCGTGGCGCTCTCGCGCGTCGAGTACTGGCGGATGAGCGGGTACTCGTGCGCCGCGGCGACCAGGCGTGCGAGGTCGCGCGCGCTGGAGACGTTGCTGGAGGACAGCCCGGTCGGGTCGACGAAGTGCGTGTCGCTCATGCCGAGCGCGGCGGCCTTCGCGTTCATCGCCGCGACGAACACCTCGGTGCCGCCAGGATAGGTGCGCGCGAGCGAGGCGGCAGCGCGGTTTTCGGAGGACATCAGCGCGATCAGCAGCAGTTCGTCGCGCGTGAGCACGGTGCCGGGGCGTAGCCGCGAGCGCGTGCCCTTCACGAAGTCGTAATCCTCGTCGCTGATTGCCACGCGCTGCTCGAGGTTCAGGCGCGCATCGAGGATCACGATCGCGGTCATCAGCTTGGTGATCGAGGCGATCGGCAGGATCGCGCCCTGGTTCTTGGCGATCAGCGTTTCCCCGCTGGATGCGTCCTGCACCAGCGCGACCGAGGAGCGCAGGAACACTGCGTCGGATTTTTTCGCCTTGCCCGCATTGTCGCCGGCCTGCGCAAAGCCGATCGTCAGCGCGAGCACCGCCGCTAGTGCGCCAAGCACGACGATCTTTTCCAGCGAATGCAGGCTGCGCTCGTTGTTCTGCATGGGTCCGTTTTGGTGCAAGTTCGTTAGCCGCGGGCGCGAGTGTAGCCCGGGAAACGCCAGAAATGCAAGCAAAATTAGAGGCCTAGGGCTGAAACTTCACGCCGCTTCAAGCGGCCTTGGCCTTTTCCAGCACCTCGGCGGCCTGGGCGGCCTCCTGCTGCAGTGCCCACATGCGGGCGTATTCGCCGCCCATGGCGAGCAGTTCGCGGTGGCTGCCGCGCTCGACGATGCGGCCGTGGTTCAGGACCAGGATCATGTCGGCATCCATGACGGTCGACAGGCGGTGCGCGATGACCAGCGTGGTGCGGCCGACCGAGATCCGTTCCAACTCGGCCTGGATCGCCTTCTCCGACTTGGAATCGAGCGCCGAGGTCGCTTCGTCGAAGATCAGGATGCGCGGGTTCTTCAGCAGCGCGCGCGCGATGGCCACGCGCTGCTTCTCGCCGCCCGATAGCTTGAGTCCGCGCTCGCCGACCATGGCCTCGTACTTCGCCGGCAGCGACTCGATGAAGTCGTGGATGTGCGCCGCGCGCGCCGCCTCGAGCACCTCCTCGGGCGAAGCGCCGGTGCGGCCGTAGTGGATGTTGTAGCGAATGGTGTCGTTGAAAAGCACCGTGTCCTGCGGCACGATGCCGATAGCGCCGCGCAGGCTCGCCTGCTTGACCCCCTTCAGATTCATTCCATTGACGAGAATCGAACCGCCCGAAACGTCGTAGAAACGGAACAGCAGCCGCGCGAGCGTCGACTTGCCCGAGCCCGAGTGCCCGACCACCGCCACGCGCTGACCGGCCGGGATGACGAAGCTGACGTCGAAAAGGATCTGCCTTGCCTCCTCGTAGTGGAAATCGACATGCGAGAACTCGACGGCGAGCGGCCCCGCGGGCAGTTCGGGGGCGCCGGGCGCGTCGTCGATTTCGCGGTGCTCGGCGAGCAGGCGGAACATCCGGTCCATGTCCAGCAGCGACTGCTTGATTTCGCGGTAGACCATGCCGAGGAAGTTGAGCGGGATGTAGAGCTGGATCAGCAGCGCGTTCACCAGCACCAGGTCCCCAAGCGACAGCGCGCCCCTGGCGACGCCGTCGGCGGCGAGGAACATGAGCGCAGTGACTGCGGCCGCGATCACGAGGCTCTGGCCGATGTTCAGCAGCCCCAGCGAGGACTCGAAGCGCACCGCCGCGTCCTCGTACTTGCGCAGGTTCCAGTCGTAGCGCCGCGCCTCGAACTCCTCGTTGCCGAAGTACTTCACGGTCTCGTAGTTGAGCAGGCTGTCGATGGCGCGCGTGTTGGCCTTGGAATCGAGCTTGTTGGCGCGCCGGCGGATGTCGATGCGCCACTCGGTCACCCCGATCGTGAAGGCGATGTACACCGCGACCGCGCTGAAGGTCACCGCCGCGAAGCGCCAGTCGAACTTGCCGAGCAGCACCGCGGCGACCAGCGCGAACTCGAGGATCACCGGGATGATCGAAAACAGCAGATAGGACAGCAGGATCGAAATGCCGCGCGTGCCGCGCTCGATGTCGCGCGTCATGCCGCCGGTCTGCCGGTCCAGGTGGAAGCGCAGCGACAGGCCGTGCAGGTGGCGGAACACGTTCAGCGCTACTTGCCGGATGGCGTGCTGCGTCACGCGCACGAACACCACGTCGCGCAGTTCGCCGAACAGCGTGGTCGAGAAGCGCAGCAGGCCGTAGGCCGCGAGCAGCGCCACCGGCACGGCGACCACGGCGAACTTGGCGTCGAGCCCGTCCACGATGCTCTTCATCACCAGCGGCACGCCGACGTTGGCGAGCTTCGCCGACACCAGCAGCGCCAGGGCGAGCAGCACGCGGCCGCGGTACTCCAGCAGGTAAGGCAGCAGGATCCGCACCGAGCGCCATTCGCCGCCGTGCAGCTTTTCCTTCGAATCCGAAGCGTGATGCGTGTGGCCTGCCATGGGGAGCGCGATTCTAACTTCCGCGGCAGGCGCAAACCCCTTGACGCGGCAGGCCCGCCACCCTAGAATTCAAACGTTCGTTTGAATCCGGGAATGCCCATGAGCCTGCGCTCCGTCAAGCCGCCGCACGAAACCCGCACCCGCATCCTCGATGCGGCCGAAGAGCTGTTCATGCTGCACGGCTTCGAAGCCACCTCGATGCGCCAGCTCACCGCGAAGGCGGGCGCCAACCTCGCCGCGGTCAATTA
>DATJYN010000003.1:0-27277 GCA_035499575.1 Burkholderiales bacterium
CCTGGAGTCGATCAACGCCCTCAACATCGCGCTGCAGAAGTACGAGGGCACCATCTTCCTCGTGACGCACGACGAAGACCTGCTCGAGGAAGTCGGCACGCGCGTGTGGCGCTTCGACGCCGGACGCATCGTCGACTTCAAGGGGACGTACGAGGAACTCTCGGCGCACCCAGAAGCAGCCGGCTCGCTCATTGGCCTAGAATAGCCGGCTATGAGTCGAGTGCGGGTTCTCGTCGGCACGCGCAAAGGCGCGTTCATCCTCACCGCTGACGGCAAGCGGGAGAACTGGTCGGTGGACGGCCCGTTCTTCGGCGGCTGGCAGTTCTACCACCTGAAAGGCTCACCCGCCGATCCCAATCGCATCTACGCGTCGCAGAGCAACGACTGGTTCGGCCAGACGATGCAGCGAAGCAGCGACGGCGGCACAACCTGGGAAACCATCGGCAACAAGTTCACGTACGACGGCGTGCCCGGCACGCACCAGTGGTACGACGGCACGCCGCATCCCTGGGAGTTCAAGCGCGTCTGGCATCTCGAGCCGTCGCTCACTGATCCCGACACCGTGTACGCCGGCATCGAGGACGCGGCGATCTTCAAATCGATCGACGGCGGGCAGAACTGGACCGAACTGTCGGCGCTTCGCACGCACAGCACGGGATCGAAGTGGACGCCGGGCGCCGGCGGCATGTGCCTGCACACGATCCTGATCGACCCGAAGAATCACCAGCGGATGTTCGTCGCGATCTCCGCCGCGGGGGCGTTCCGGACCGACGATGGCGGGTCGACGTGGAAGACGATCACGAAGGGCCTGTATTCGAAATACATGCCCAATCCGACGGCCGAGGTCGGGCACTGCGTGCATCGCATCGCGTTTCATCCGTCGAAGCCGGACACGCTGTTCATGCAGAAGCACTGGGACGTCATGCGCAGCGACAACGCCGGCGATCTGTGGACGAAGGTCAGCGGGAATCTCCCGACCGACTTCGGCTTCGTCATCGACGTCCACGCGCACGAACCAGAGACGGTCTTCATCGTCCCCATCAAGAGCGACGCGGAGCACTACCCGCTCGACGGCAGGCTGCAGGTGTTCAGGAGCAGGACCGGCGGCAACGAATGGGAGCCGCTGACGAAAGGCCTGCCGCAGAAGGACTGCTACGTGAACGTGCTGCGCGAAGCGATGGACGTCGACTCGCTCGACCAGTGCGGCGTCTACTTCGGCACGACCGGTGGACAGGTGTACGTGTCGGCTGATGCCGGCGACTCGTGGACAGCGATCGTGCACGACCTGCCGCCGGTCGTGTCGGTCGAGGTGCAGACGCTCTAGGCCGATGATCCGCGTCGAGCTGCCGTTCCACCTGCGTAAACTGGCGAACGTCGATCAGGAAGTGACGGTCGACGTTGCCGGCGTCGTCACGCAGCGCGCGATCATCGACGCGATCGAAGCGCGGTACCCCATGCTGCGCGGCACCATCCGCGACTACGCGACCGATCGCCGCAAGCCGTTCCTCCGGTTCTTCGCCTGCGAGGAGGATCTCTCGTTCGAGCAGCCGGACTCGCCCGTGCCCGCGCCGGTCGCCGCAGGCGCCGAGCCCTTCATGATCGTCGGCGCGTTGTCCGGCGGCTAGCCGCTAGCCAGCCGCTCGCTGCAAATCCGCGATGACGATCTTCTTCATCGTCATCATCGCGTCGAACGCGGCTTTCGCCTTTTTCGGATCCGCGTCGCCGAGCAGCCGCTCGAGTGCCGACGGAATGATCTGCCAGGACAGGCCGAACTTGTCCTTCAGCCAGCCGCATTTCGCTTCCTGGCCGCCCGCCGCGAGCTTGTCCCAGTATTGGTCGATCTCGGCCTGCGTGTCGCAGTTGACGACGAAGGACACCGACTCGTTGAACTTGAAGATCGGGCCGCCGTTCAGCGCCACGAAGGGCTTGCCGTCCAGCGTGAAGGGGATGGTCATGACCGAACCCTTGGGTTGGCCGGATGCCTTCGCCCCGGCCTCGCCGTAGCGCGTTGCGGCGCCCACGCTGGAGTTCGGGAAGACCGACGCGTAGTAGCGCGCCGCCTCCTCCGCCTGGCCGTCGAACCAGAGGAACGTCGTAATGCCCTTCATGGCTGCGGTCCCGGAACGATCACCATCCAGCCCACGCCGAACTTGTCGGTCAGCATGCCGAAGCGCGGCGAGAAGAAGGTCTTGCCGAGCGGCATGGTTACGCTGCCGCCCTTGCCGAGCGCGGCGAACATGCGGTCGGCTTCCGCCGCATCGGCAGCGTTCACCGACAGGGAGAAACCCTTGAACTCCGGCTTGCCGCCCGCCATGCCGTCGGAAGCCATGATCAGCGTGTCGCCGATATGAAACGCTGAATGCATGACCTTGTCGTCGGAATTCGGCCCGCACATGCCCGCCGGGACCGGGTCCGGGCTTTCCTTGAAGCGCAGCAGCATGTCCACCTTCGCGCCGAGCGCGCCCTTGTAGAACTCGATGGCTTCTTCGCAGCGCCCGTCGAAGAAGAGATAGGCCTGCACCTGCCTTGCCATGGCTTGGGTCTTGTTCATTGGGTTTCCTTTCAGATCGTTTTCAGGTAGCCGGTGCACTGATCCAGCGTGCCCGTCCAGCCCATCGTCATGCTCGGGCGGCCTTCGTCGAAGGTCTTGCGCTCGATCTCGGTCGAGCCATCGACTGGGATCCACTCGATCGTGACCTTGGTCGTCGCCCCCTGCGCCTCGAACGTGACGGTAGTCAGCATCTCGCGCGGCCAGTTCGGATTCATCGGATGCACCGTCAGGCCGCCGTCCTTGTCGGAGAACGAATTGATCCAGACCAGGCGCGAAGGCTTGGTGATTTCCCTGTAGACGAAGCGGCCCCACATTTCGCCGCCGTCGGGCCCACGCAGGCAGTAGTGCCCTTTGCCACCCGGGCGCAGGTCGATCTTGCACTGCGCGACCGTGAAGCCTTTCGGCCCCCACCACCGCTTCATCTGCTCGACCTCGGTCCAGGCCGACCAGACGCGTTCGCGCGGTGCGTCGAACACGCGTGCAATCACGAACGGCTTCATCTCAGCCATAACTCACCACCATCTTGAAGCCGCCGAAGATCATGCGCTTGGCGTCGAACGGAATCTTCGAGAGGTCCATCATCGAGGCGAGGCGCTTGTCCTTCATCACCTTGGCCATCACGCGGTCACGGTGCTTGCGCGACTTGTAGACGATGAACGAGAACCAGACCGTCTCACCCGCCTTCAGCTTGACGCTGCGCGGAAAGGAAGTGCGCTTGCCCCAGTTGACGTCGTCCGCGATGCACTCGCGGTACTCGAGCGCGCCGTGATCCATCCACACCTTGCCCGCCTTGCGCGCCATCGCAACATAGGCGGCGCGCTTCTTCTTCGGCACCGGTACGACGAAACCATCGACATACGCCATGATTTTCTCCTCAGGAAGTTTTCAGGAAAGCCTCGAGCTTGGCGAAGGTCGCGGTCCAGCCGCGCTGGTGGCCGTCGCGCGCCGCCTCGTCGAAGAACTGCTCGTGGCGGAACTCGAAGTCGGTGCCGCCGCCCTCGGGCCGCAGCAGGATCGTGATCCGCGAGACGCGGTCCGGCGTGGTCCTCGGCCAGCACCAGCTGAAGACGAGCTTGCGGTTCGGCACCACTTCCTTGTAGGCGCCGGTCGCCTCATGCTCGTTGCCGTCGGGACCGCCGAACACCAGTCGAAAGCGCCCGCCCACGCGCAGGTCCAGGTCGGCCACCGACACCGTCTGCGGGTCGCCCGGGCCGCCCGGCCCGAACCATTGTTTCAGCGCTTGCGGGTCGGTCCACGCGCGCCAGACTTTTTCCGGGGCGACGGGGTAGTGCCGCTGGATGGAAAGCGAGGGTTTGTCCTTGACGGAAGCTTGTTCCATGTCTGTAACTCCTCTTGCTGGTACAGGTAGCGGGCGAGCGAATCGAGTTTTTCGGTCCAGAACTTCTTGTAGTGGGACAACCACACGGATGCGTCCTGCATGGGTTTTGCGTCCAGGTCGCAGCGCACGACGCGGCCTTCCTTGGAGCGCGCCACCAAGCCGGCGTCCTCGAGCACGCGCAGGTGCTTCATGAAGCCCGGCAACGACATGCCGTACGGCGCGGCCAATTCGGAAACGGCCTGGCTGCCGCGCCCCAGCGCGTCCAGCACGCCGCGGCGCGTCGGATCGGCCAGCGCGCCGAATACGCGGTCCAGGATCGGGTCGTCACACTTAACCATAAGGTTTAGTATCGCGCGGCGACAGAAGGCTGTCAAGCGCACCCTACAATGCCGTTGTGACCGATACCCGCTCCCGTCCTTATGAAGGGTTGACGCCGGACGCGGTCCTGGATGCGCTCGAGAGCATCGGATTGCGCGGCGACGGCCGCATGCTCGGCCTGAACAGCTACGAGAACCGCGTCTACCAGATCAGCCTCGAGGACAATTCCTACGTCGTCGCGAAGTTCTACCGCCCGGGGCGCTGGAGCGACGCGCAGATCCTCGAGGAGCACGCCTTCGGCCTGGAACTGGCCGAACGGGAAATCCCGGTGGTCGCGCCACAGGTCCATGGCGGCAAGACCCTGTACGAATTCAACGGCTTTCGCTTCGCGGTCTACGCGCGCCGCGGCGGCCGCACGCCCGAGTTGGAAGACGAGAAGGTGCTGGAATGGATCGGCCGCTTCCTCGGCCGCATCCACGCCGTCGGCGCATCGGCGCCCTTCAAGGAACGGCCGGCGCTGACCGTCCAGACCTTCGGCGACGAATCGCGCGACTGGCTGCTCGAATCGGGCCTGATTCCGGAGGATTTACGGGAGGTTTGGGTTTCTACCGTGGATCTCGCCCTCGAGGGGGTAAACCATCACTTCGAGAAAACCCAACTGACCCCCATTCGCCTTCACGGCGACTGCCATGTCGGCAACATCCTCTGGACCGACCACGGGCCGCATTTCGTCGACCTGGACGACGCGCGCATGGGGCCGGCCGCGCAGGACCTGTGGATGCTGCTGGCCGGCGACCGCACCACCGGCGCGAAGCAGCTGAAGGCGCTTTTGGACGGCTATGAAAGGTTCCACGCCTTCAACCGCGAGGAACTCGGCCTGATCGAGCCGCTGCGCACGCTGCGCCTGCTCTATTACTCGGCCTGGATCGCGCGCCGCTGGGAGGATCCCGCGTTTCCGGCGGCCTTCCCCTGGTTCGGCACGCAGCGCTACTGGCAGGACCGGATTTTGGAGCTGCGTGAACAAACCTCCGCGATGAATGAAGAGCCGTTGTCCGTATAATTCACGCCCTTTTGGGCGGAATCCAGATGCTCCTCTTCGCGACTACTGTCTTTACCAGCGCGTTCCTGCTGTTCCTGGTGCAGCCGATCATCGCCAAGCAGATCCTGCCCTGGTTCGGCGGCAACGCCTCGGTGTGGACCGTCTGCATGGTGTTCTTCCAGCTGGTGCTGCTCGGCGGCTACGCCTACGCCGACGCCGTCGTGCTCAAGCTCAAACCGCGCACGCAGGCGATCCTGCACAGCCTGCTGCTGGCGGCGAGCCTCGCATTCCTGCCGATCGTCGCCTCGGAGAGTTGGAAGCCGAACGCCGACGCCGAACCTGCCGCGCGCATCCTGCTGCTGCTGGCGACGACCATCGGCCTGCCCTTCTTCCTGCTCTCGACCACCGGCCCGCTCGTGCAGGCGTGGTTCGCGCGCAGCTTCCCGAGCAGCACGGTCTACCGCCTGTTCGCGCTCTCGAACCTCGCCTCGCTGGTCGCGCTGATCGCCTACCCGCCGCTGATCGAGCCCGCCACTTCGCTGCAGACGCAGTCCTACGGATGGAGCGCGGTCTATGTCGTCTTCGCCGTGCTATGCGCCATGTCGGCATGGATGGCGGCGGGCAAGGCCCGCGTCCCGCAGGAACCGGAAACCCTGATCAACGAGGCGACCTCGCCCGCGCCACGCGCCGGCGACTACGCGCTCTGGCTGGCGCTCTCGGCGCTCGGCTCGCTGATGCTGCTCGCAGTGACCAGCCACATCACGCAGAACGTGGCCTCGGTGCCGTTCGTCTGGATCCTGCCGCTGGTGCTCTACCTGCTGTCCTTCATCCTCGTCTTCGACGTCGGCGGCCTACGCGGCAGGAGCGGCTGGTATTCGCGCATCTGGGGGCTGCCGCTGCTGTTCATCCTGGTCAGTGCGATGGCCTGGTATCTCTCGCAGAACCTGGGCGTGATGAAGATCCGCTATTCCATCGCGCTGTATTGCGCCGGCCTGTTCGTCGCCTGCATGTTCTGCCATGGCGAACTCGCGGCGATGCGCCCGGCGCCGAAATTCCTGACGCGCTTCTACCTGATGATCTCGATCGGCGGCGCCGCGGGCGGCCTGTTCGTCGGCTTGGTCGCGCCGCACCTCTTCCACGTCTTCCTCGAGCTCCCGCTCGCCCTGGTCGCCTGCGGCGCCTTCGCCACGCTGCTCACCTGGCGCACGGCGGCGCGCCTGCCGAAGGATGCGGATTTCAGGAAGAGAAACAGCGCCTACGTGGTGCCCGTCGCCGCGCTGGCGGTCACCGCGGCTGCGGCCTGGCATGCCTGGGGATACCTGGACTACATCCGCACCAACGCCGTGCTGATGACGCGTAACTTCTACGGCACGCTGCGCGTCAAGGAGTATGTGAGGGACGATTCCGGACACACCTCGCGCGCCCTGGTACACGGCGTGATCAACCACGGCTGGCAGTATGTGGAACCGGAACTGCGCAGGGAGGCGATCAGCTACTTCGGGCCGGGCTCCGGCATCGCCAAGGCGCTCGCTTTCTACGAGGGGCGGCCGCGGCGCGTCGGCATCATCGGCCTGGGCGTGGGCACCTTTACCGCCTGGGGCGGGCCGGGCGACTATTTCCGCATCTACGAACTCGATCCGGACGTGGAACAAATCGCGCGCAAGCAGTTCTGGTACCTGAACGAATCGAAGGCGAAGGTCGACGTGGTGATCGGCGACGGGCGCCTGAGCATGGAGCGCGACCCGCCGCAGAACTTCGACCTGATCTCGGTGGACGCCTTCTCGAGCGGCTCGATCCCGATCCACCTGCTGACGCGCGAGGCGCTGCAGGCCTACCGGCGCCACCTCGCGCCCGGCGGCGTGATCGTCTACAACGTCACCAACCGCTTCGTGAACCTCGCGCCGGAACTCAAGCTGGTCGCCGAGGCCGAGGGCATGAAGATCCTGCAGATCGACGACAGCCCGGACAACGAAAAGTACTCGGGCACCTCGTACGTGCTCGTGACGCAGAACGAAAAGCTGCTCGCCGACAAGCGCTTCGCGGACGCCGAGGAGATCGGCGCCATCAATGGCCTCGAGACCTGGACCGACGGCTACAACAACCTGTTCAAGGTCGTGCGCTAGCTACGGCAAATCATCAAGCGCATCATCTAGATGGGCGGTATCCGCCCAGGCGCGGATCTGCCAGCGACGGCCGACGAGCTCGATACGGTTCAGGCCGGCATTCGGAATGCCGAATCCGCGCTGCGTACTCAGCTCCGAGCCGGTGATAAAGCGCTGCAGCATGTCCAGCACGCCGCCGTGGGTGAAGACCAGTACGCTTTCGCCGGCGTGCCGGTCCGCGATCCTGGAGATGGCGGCGATGCTGCGCTCCGAGAATGCGCTCAGGCTTTCCCCGGTCCTGAAGTCGTAGCCGGGTTCGCGCGCTTCGAAGCGCGCGTAGTCTCCGGGAAACTTCTGCTTCACCTCGGCATAGGTCAAACGCTCGAAGATGCCGTAGTGGCGCTCGCGCAGGTCCCTGTCCAGCGCCACGCTCATGGCCAGCAGCCTCGCAGCAGGCTGGGCGGTCTGCTGCGCGCGCGCGAGGTCGCTCGAGTAGATGGCGGAAAACTTCTCCTCGCCCAGGACCTTTGCGGTGGCTTCCGCCTGCGCCTGGCCGATGGCGTTCAGCGGCACGTCGAGCTGCCCCTGCACGCGGTGCTCGGCGTTCCAGGCGGTCTCGCCGTGACGGACGACGCAAAGCCGCGTGTTCACTTCTTTCCCGATCCCATCCACATGATGGCGCCAATGACGATGAAGGCGCCCAGCACCTGCAGCGGCGCCACGGCCTGGCCGAGCGCCACCCAGGCAATGCCGAGCACGGCGATCGGTTCGAAGTTGAGGATCGCCATGTTGTTTACCGCGCCGAGTTTCGGCAGCAACACGAACAGCGAGGTGATCGCGGTGCCATAAAGCGCTGTCAGCGCGGCAAGCGCGAGCCAGCCCGTGCCATCGGCGGGCAGCGCGAAATCGCCCGCCACCGCGCCGCCGGCGATGGTCGCCACGGCAACCACACTCATCGTCAGGAAGCTGCGCAGGCGCCCGTCCATGCCGCCAAGCTTGTGCGCGGTCAGCAGCATCGCGCAGGCGAAGGACAGCGACGCCCCGGTGGCCCAAAGCACGCCCGCGCCGATCTCGGCCCAGCGCCCGGCCATGCCGATCAAGTGCGCCCCGCTCCTGCCCCACACGTCGAGCGCGAGCGCGAGGCCCGCGAGCGCGACCGGCATCGCCACGAGCATGCGCCGCGCCGGCCGCTCGCCGCCGCTCGCCCAGGACAGCAGCGAGAGCGCCATCGGATGCGTGTTGAACGCGAGCAGCGCGAGCGCCACCGGGATCGCCGCAACCGAGGAATACAGGCAGTAGCTCTGTACGGAGATCAGCAAGCCGACCACCAGCGTACGGCCGAGATTTTTTCGCTCCACCTTCAACGAGGTCCCGGTGAAGAGCAGCAGCATCAGCACGATGAGCGCAGTCCCCGCCGAGCGGAACGCGACCGCGGTCGTGACATTGGTGCCGTGATCGAACGCGACGCGCGCGGCGATGTGGTTGCTACCGAAGACGGTGGCGATCACCATCATCAGCGCGACCCCGGCCGGGCGCGGGATGGGCTGGCCGGCCACGTCAGGCCAGCGCTTCCGGATTCAGCAGCCGGACCGGTTTGCCGTCCAGCCAGGCCTCGACATTCTCGACGCAGTCGCCCCAGAAGGTGCGGTAGACGTCTTCGCTGACGTAGCCCAGGTGCGGGCTGAGCGTGACGTTTTCCAGTTTACGCAACGGATGATCCGCAGGCAGAGGCTCGGTACCGTAGACGTCGAGCGCGGCGTGCGCCAGCCTGCCGCTCTGCAGCGCCGCCAGCATCGCCTTCTCGTCGACGATCGGGCCGCGCGAGGTATTAACGAGAATCGCCGTGGGCTTCATCAGCGCGAGATCGGCGGCGCCGACGAGACCGCGGCTACGGTCCGAAAGCACCAGCTGGATGCTGACGAAATCCGCGGTCCTGAACAGCTCTTCCTTGGAGACAAGGGCCGCGCCAGCGAGGGCCGCTTTTTCCGCCGTCAAGTTCTGGCTCCAGGCGACCACGTCCATGCCGAAGGCCTTTGCATACCCCGCTACGCGGCTGCCCAGCTTGCCCAAGCCGACCAGGCCGAGGCGCTTGCCCTCCAGCACGATGCCGCCGGCGATGCCCTCGTGCCAGCGTCCGGCGCGCATGCCGCGCTCGGCCTTCGCCAGGTCGCGCGCCGCCGCGAGCATGAGCAGGAAGCAGAATTCCGCGGTCACCGCCGAGGTCGAGCCGGCGCGCGTATGGCTGACCGGGACCCGGCGCGCGTTGCAGGCCGCGAGGTCCAGGCTCGCCGAGCGCATGCCGGTCATGGAGATGTACTTCAGGGCCGGCAACCGCTCGATCAACGTGCGCGGAAACGGCGTGCGCTCGCGCATGAGGACGAGGACTTCGAAAGGCGCGAGCTGCGCCGCGGCATCGTCCGCCGAGCGGAAGGCTTCATGGAATACGCTGACGTCGACGCCGCGCCGGCGCAGCCGGCCCCAATCGGCCGACCGCTCGGCGAGCCGCTGGTAGTCGTCGAGGATCGCGAGCTTCAACGCACTCAATCCGTCTTGATGTTGTTGTCTCTGACGACCTTGCCCCAGCGCGCGAGCTGGTCGAGCGTCCACTTCTGCAACTCCTCCGGCGTGCTCACCACGAGGTCCATGCCGAGCGTCTCGGAGAGGCTCTTGCGCACGTCGGGCTGCGCGAGCACCTTCGCCATCTCGGCGTGCATCCTGTCGATGATCGGCTTGGGCGTGCCCGCGGGCGCGTAGATGCCCCACCAGGCGTAGGCCGTCAGTCCGGGGAAGCCCTGCTCGATCATGGTCGGCACGTCCGGCATCGAGGTCGCGCGCTTCTCGCCGGATGTGGCGATCGCCCGCATCCGGCCGCCCCTGACCTGCGGCGTGAGCAGCGCCACCGAACCCGTGCCCATGTCGATCTGGCCGCCGAGGATGTTGGTATTCATCGGCCCGCCGCCCGGGAAGGGCACGTGCGTGATCCTGAAGTTGCCCATCTGCATGGCCTGCACCAGCAGCAGGTGCCCGAGCGTGCCGTTGCCGATGGAGCCGATGGTCACGGACTCGGGCTTGGTCTTGGACGCGGCGACCACGTCGCCGAACGACTTCCAGTGCGCATCCGCTTTCGTGGCGATGGCATAGGGCGCAGTGCCGACCAGCATCACCGGCGCGAAATCCTTCACCGTGTCGTACGGCAGGTTGCTCAGCAGCGCCTGGTTGACGCCATGCGAGTCGAAGCTGACGAGGAAGGTGTAGCCGTCGGCCGGCGCCTTGGCAACCACCGCGGTGCCGATGGAACCGCCGGCGCCGGGCCGGTTCTCGACGAAGAACTGCTGCTTGAGCGGTTCGGCGAGCTTGGCGGCAAGCAACCGCCCCAGCGGATCCACCGAGCCGCCCGGCGGGAACGGCACCACGAAGCGCACCGGCTTGGCCGGCCAATCCTGCGCAACGGCGGCAAGCGACGCAAGCGAAAGCACGAAAGCGAGAGCGAACCTAAGCATTATTGATTGCCTCCTCGACCGCTATGATAACGGCGGAACGCCAACAAAAAGGATCGGCAGATGAAATCGTTCGACCTCAAGGGGAAAGTCGCGGTCGTCACCGGCGGCAACGGCGGCATCGGGCTGGGCATGGCGCGCGGACTTGCCGCAGCGGGCGCGAAAGTCGTGGTCGCGGGACGCAACGCCGCGAAAAGCGCCATCGCGGCGAAGGAGATCAACGGAGAAGCGGTCGAGGTGGACGTCAGGAGCGAGGCCTCATTGAAGGCGCTGATCGCCGAAACCGTGAAACGCTGCGGACGTCTCGACATCCTCGTCAACAACGCGGGCATCAATATCCGCAAGCAACCGCAGGAATACACGCTCGCCGAGTACCACGAGGTCATGAATACCAACCTCACCAGCGCGTTCAACTGTTCGCAGCTCGCCTACTCGGAGATGAAGAAGGCGGGCGCCGGCAAGATCATCAACATCGGCTCGATGATGTCCATCTTCGGCGCCTCCTTCACCACGCCCTACGCCACCTCCAAGGGCGGCATCGTGCAGATGTCGCGCGCGATGGCCTGCGCCTGGGCGAAGGACAACATCCAGGTCAACTGCGTGCTGCCAGGCTGGATCGACACCGACCTCACGCGCGGTGCGCGCAAGGACGTCGCCGGCCTGCACGAGCGCGTGCTCGCGCGCACGCCCGCCGGCCGCTGGGGCGACCCCGCCGATTTCGCCGGCATCGCGGTCTTCCTGGCAAGCGCTGCGTCGGATTTTCTCACCGGCACCGCCATCCCGGTGGACGGGGGCTACTCGATCCAGGGCTAGAGCTTCAACTCCCAGGTCTCGGCGACCAGCCGCCTGCCGAAGCTGAAATGTTTTTCCTTTGACTTCAATTCGAAATTCTCGGCCTGGTAGATCGCGCGGGCGGCGGAGAGATGACTCTGCGTCCACAGCAGGATCTTGCGGTAGCGCTTCTTGCGCGCGAAGGCAATGCAGGCCCGCGTCAGGCGCTTGCCGAGGCCCTGGCCGCGCGCCTTCGGATCGATGACCAGCAGCCGGAGCTTCGACACCGTCGGCGAAGCCTTGACGAGAAAAACCGAACCCACTACTTCGCCGTTCAGCTCGGCAATCCAGCAGCGCTCGCGTTTCGGGTCGAAATTGCGCACGAAGCCGGCGACAATTTCCGCCACCAGCGCTTCGAAGGTCGCGTCGTAGCCGAATTCCTTCGCGTACAGCGCGCCGTGCAGTTGCACCACGCGCCCCATGTCGCCGGCGCGTGGCGCCCTGATCCTGACCCCGGTCTTCACTTGCCGGAGCCGAGCCAGGCCGGCAGCGCGGCGATGGAATCGATCACCGCATCCGGCGCGACACCGCTGCGCGCGAGTTCGGCCGCGCGGAATTTGCCGGTGCGCACGAGGACACCCGCGATGCCGGCATCCTTCGCGCCCCGCACGTCCGCCTCGAGGTCATCGCCGACCATGACCGTCCTGTCCGCGGCCACCCCGAGCTCGGCGAGCGCCTGTTCGTAGAAGGTGCGGGCCGGCTTGCCGATCACCGTCGCGCGGCTGCCCGAGGCTTTCTCCAGGCCGACGATGTAGGCGCCCGCATCCAGCGTGAGCTTGTCCCGCGTCTGCCAGTAGAAATTACGGTGCATCGCGACCAGCGGGGCGCCGTCCTGCAGCAGCCGGAAGGCGTGGTTCAGTGCGTCATGGCTGAACTCGACGCCCGCGCCGCCGATCACCACCACGTCGGCGGGCTCGCCCGCCCCGGTCAATTCGATGCCGTCGAATTCGCTCCCGACTTCGCCGCTGGTGAGCAGGAAGCAGCGGGCGTCGGGATAGGTGCGGCGCAGGTAGGCCGCGGTCGCCGCGGCGGCGGTGAGAATTTCGGCGGGCGCGACGTCGAACCCGGCGCGCGCCAGCGTATCGCTCAGCACGCGGCGCGTGCGCGAAGTGGTATTGGTGAGGAAGCGCAGCTGGCAGCCGGCGGCGCGCAGTTGCGCCACGGCGTCCACGGCGCCAGGCAGGGGCCGCCACGAAACGGTGAGCACCCCGTCGATATCGAGAAGGACGCCCTGGTAGGAATTCTTCATCTGCGCGGCGCGGTTTTCACGAACTCCAGCGAGTCCCGGAACAGCTGCAGGTCCTTTTCGTGCTCGGCCGCATCCACGCGCTCGATCTGCACCCACTCCCTCGAAACGGCCATGCCGCCGGGCTTGAACGGCACCACGTTGCCGTTGGAGAACTGGAGTTCGGTCGCAACGGCAACGGGCAGCCGCAGGCCGATGCCCTGCTCGGTGATGCAGGCGAACATCCGATCACCGACGAAGTAGGCGTCCAGGCCGTTTAGCTTTTTCGCGGCGACTCCCGGCAGCTTGAGCAGCAGTGCGTCGACGAGCTCCTTGCGGGTCGGGGCGGGAATGTCCTTGGCCATGGCCCTACTTCCGGTCGGGATAGCTGACCGCCATCCCGGCGCGCACGTCCTGCTGGATGCCGTACTGCGCGAACGGGTAGCGGAAGCCGTTCTTCGCCAGCGCCTCCATGCCGTCGATGGCTTTCTGCAATTGTTCCGGCGGCAGCGCCATCAGCATCTCGTCGTCGAGCACGCCGCCATAGCGGCGCTCGGCGAAGCAGGGTATCGACAGGCTCGGCTCGCGCGTGCGCAGCGCCCTGCCCCAGGAATCGGCGCAGGCGGATTCGCCGACCACGCTCCAGTCGAAGCGCTTGTAGCCCGACCATTGCAGGCCGTTGATGAAATACATCATCGCCCCCGGCGTGGCGTAGAACAGCGCGATGTCGGGCGGATCGAGCCGCCCCGAGGCGAGCGGTGCGACCGCGAGCGCCCGGTACTTGCCGGCAGGCACCACATTCATCGCCTTCTGGTGCGCGGAAGCGTCCGCCTGCGTAGCGAACCAGACGCCGGTCATGTGCTGCCCTGAAAACCATTTCTCGTCCTGCCCGCCCAGGCCGACGACGGATCGGCACTGGTCGCCGACGAGGTCCTGCGTCGTGATGCCCACCGTCCATCCCAGCCGTGCCGCCTGTGCGACGACCTGGTCCAGCGTGTGCACCGAACCCCTGGGCCGGCGGAGCTTCGGGATTGCCTCCATCGCTTCGACCGACTCGAACAGCTTCATGCCGAACGGGATGGAGCGCAGGCGCAGCAGGGCTTCAAGCTTCGCGACAAGTTCCTGCATCGCTAGAACAGCGAATATCCGCCGTCGATCAGGAAGGTGTCGCCGGTGTGATAACTGCTCGCGTCGCTCACCAGGTACACCGCGATGGCGCCGAAATCCTCGGGCTTGCCCCAACGGCGCACCGGCACGCGCGGCAGCACCTTGTCGCGGAATTTGTCCCAGTTGAGCGCCTTCTCGGTCATCGCGGTTTCGATCCAGCCTGGCAGGATGGCATTGGCGCGGATGCCGTGGCGCGCGAATTCCACCGCCAGGGCGCGGATCATCGAAATCAGGCCGCCCTTGGTCGCCGCGTAATGCTCGCCGCGCGGCTGCCCGGAGACCGCCGCGAGGCTGGCGGTGCCGACCAGCGCGCCGCCCTGGCCGCCCGCCGCCATGTGCTTCGCCGCGGCGCGCAGGGTGTAGAAGGCGCCGTCCAGGTTGACGCGCGTCACGCGCTTCCATTCCTCAGTGCTCATTTCGGTGAAGGATTTTACCGTCGCGCGCCCGCTCACGCCGGCGTTGGCGAAGCAGGCGTGCACCGGGCCGAGCGCCGCGACGGTTTCGGCGAAGCGCTTCTCGACCTCGACCTCGTCTCCCACGTCGCAATGCAGCGCGATCGCTTTCGCGCCGCAAGACCGGATTTTTTTCAGCGCAATTTCATTTTTCTGTGAATTCGTCCCCCAAAGGCAGACGGCGGCCCCCGCCTGGGCCAGCGCCTCGGCCATGCCGAGGCCGATTCCGCTGTTGCCGCCGGTGATCAGGGCGGTCTTGCCGGTGAGGTCGAACGCTTTGTAGGCCATAATTCTTTCATCATGAACGAAAATTACGGGATCGGGCAATCGGTTTCGCGCTTCGAGGACCCGCGCCTGCTGCGCGGCGAAGGCCGCTACATTAACGACCTCGTGGTGCCCGGCATGGCGCACCTCGCCTACGTGCGCTCGCCGCATGCGCGCGCGCGCATCGCCGGCGTCGATGCGGCGGACGCGCGTGCGGCGCCCGGCGTGATCGGCGTCTTCACGATCGAGGACCTGGAACGCGACGGCGTCGGCACCACTGCGCCCGCGGTCAAGCGCAGCCGCCCGGACGGCAGCCCGATGTTCTGGCGCGCGCACCCGGGCCTCGCGAAGGAATTCGTGCGCCACGTGGGCGATCCGGTCGCCATCGTCGTCGCCGAAACGCACGCGCAGGCGAAGGATGCTGCCGAGCGCGTCACGGTGGACTACGAAGCCCTGCCCGCGAGCGATCCGGTCTGGGCGGAATGCCCGGACAACATCAGCAATGTTTTCGAGGTCGGCGACCGCACCGCCGCCAACGCAGCCTTCGCGCGCGCAGCCCGTACCGTAAAGCGGCACTACGCCGTGTCGCGCGTCCACGCGCAGTATTTGGAGCCGCGCGGCGGCATCGGCGAGTGGAGCCCCGGCGAAGGCCGCTACACCCTGCATTGCGACGTGCAGTATCCGCACCGCGTGCGGGAAATCCTCTCCGGCGTACTGAAGGTCCCGGAACACCGGATCCGCGTCGTCAGCAACGACGTCGGCGGCGCGTTCGGCGCCAAGGGCTGGGCGCACCTGGAGCACCGGCACCTGCTGTGGCTCGCGCGCAAGCTCGGCCGGCCGGTGAAATGGACCTGCGAGCGCGGCGAAGCGCTGCTCGCCGACGAACACGCCCGCGACATGCAAGGCGACATCGAACTCGCCTTCGACGCGGAGCACCGCATCCTCGCGCTGCGCGTGCACAACCTAAGCGCGCTCGGCGCCTACGTTTCCACCGACCGCAACCTGCTGCCGGGTTACGCCAACCTCGGCTCGCTCGCCGGCATGTACCAGATCCCGGCGGCGCACGTGCGCGTCACCGGCGTCTTCAGCCACACGCACCCGCTTGCGCCCTACCGCGGCAACGGGCGGCCGGAGGCAATCTTCATACTGGAGCGACTGCTGGACGACGCGGCGCGCGAACTGGGCGTCGACCGGGTGGAATTGCGCAGGCGGAACCTGATCCGGACGTTTCCCTACAAGACCGCGATCACCTTCACCTACGACTGCGGGGACTTCGAGAAGGGATTGGACAAAGCCCTCCAGCTCGCCGACTGGAAAAATTTCGAGAAAAGAAGACAACAATCAAAGGCACGCGGCAAGCTTCGGGGGATCGGCCTTGCCAACGCCATCGAGCGCGCGGCGGCGCCGAGCATGGAATACGCCGAGATCCGCTTCGACCCCGGCGGCGGCGCGACCCTCGCCGTCGGCACCAAGAGCCAGGGACAAGGCCACGAAACCATGTACCGCCAGATCGCCTGCGAGCGCCTGGGATTGCAGCCTGACGAACTACGCGTGGTCGATGGCGACACCGATGCGGTCGCCTACGGCGCCGGCACCGGCGGCTCGCGCTCGGCGGCGATCGGCGGCACCGCGCTCTGGCTCGCCGCCGACAAGATCATCGCCAAGGGCAAGCGCATCGCCGCGCACCTGCTGGAAGCGGCCGACGGCGACGTCGCCTTCGCCGCCGGCCGCTACGCCATCGCCGGCACCGACCGCGGCGTGTCGCTGCAGGAGGTCGCGCGCGCTTCGTTCGCCTTCGCCACGCTGCCGAAAGGCTTCGAACCGGGGCTCTTCGAGCACGCCACGTTCTCTCCCGCGCAGGAAACCTTCCCGAACGGCACGCACGTCTGCGAGGTGGAAGTCGATCCCGAGACGGGGGGCATCGAGCTGCTCAATTACGTGGTGGTGGACGACGTCGGCACCGAGATCAATCCGCTCACCCTGCAGGGCCAGGTCGTCGGCGGCATCGTGCAGGGCCTCGGGCAGATCCTGATGGAAGAGATCGTCTACGACGCCGAGGGGCAGCTGCTCACCGGTTCGTTCATGGATTACGCGATGCCGCGCGCGGGCGACATCTGCGATTTCAAGGTCGGCCACAACGCGGTGCCGACCAAGCTCAATCCGCTCGGCGCCAAGGGCGCGGGCGAAGCGGGCACGGTCGGCGCGCTCGGCGCGGCGATGAATGCGATCGTGGATGCGCTCGGCGTGGAAGACATCGGCATGCCCGCGACGTCCGAGCGCGTGTGGCGGGCGTTGAAGGCAGCGAAAACCTAGGCGGCCAGCGCCTCGGCCGCCGCGTCCATGCGGTCCTGGCCCCAGAACATTTCCCCGCCCACGAAGAAGGTGGGCGCGCCGAATACGCCGCGCGAGATCGCCTCCTCGGTATTCTTGATCAGCGCCTGCTTCACCTCGGGATCCGCGGTGAGCGCGAGGATTTCCGCCGGCACGAACCCGGCGGCGGCAAGCACGGCGCCGATGGTCTTTTCGTCGCGCATGTCCATCGGCCGGCCGAACATCGCGTCGAACATCGCATCCACATACGGCTCGAAACGGTCGGGCTTGCGCATCTGCAATCCGATCGCGCCGCGCATCAGCGGCAGCGTGTTGATCGGGAAGCCGGGCCCGTAGGCGAGCGGCACGCCATCCTTTTTCGCGGTGCGCGCAAGATCATCGAGCAGCCATTTGCCCTTGGCCGGGATGGTGACCGGGCTCGCATTGCCGGTCGCCTTGAACACGCCGCCGAGCAGCATTGGCTTGTGCGCGACGGCGGCGCCGGTTTCGCGCAGGAATTTCGGCAGGCGCTTCCAGGCTAGGTAGGCCGCCGGGCTGCCGAGGTCGAACCAGAACTCGATCTGCTTCGCCAAGGCGGCGCCTAGGCGGCGTTTACCAGCGAAGCATCCACGTCTTCGGTGGTCGCCCGGCGCATCTCGCGGCGCTGCGACGGATCCCAGCGCCGGCCGCGGTGCACCACGGCGCGGTTGTCCCACATCACCAGGTCGCCGACTCGCCACTGGTGGCGGTAGACGAATTCGCGCTGCGTGGCGTGCTCGAGCAGTTCGGCCAGCAGCATGCGGCCCTCGGGAACCGTCATGCCGTGGACGTGCGTCGTGTGGATGCCGACGAACAGCAGCTTGCGCTTGGAGCCCGGATGCGTGCGCACCAGGGGCCAGGTTGCCGGCGCGATCGCCTTCTTCTGTTCCTCGGTGTAGCTGTTGTCGCCGAGCATCAGGCGCGAGTGCAGCGCGTAGTGCTCCGCCTCGAGCCCGGAGATCTCCTGCTTCAGGTCCGGCGGCAGCGCGTCATAGGCGGCGCGCAGGTCCGCGTACTCCGTTTCGCCGCCCTTCGGCGGCACCACCACCGCGTGCAGCATCGAATAGCGCGCCGAGGGCTTCTGGAACGAACTGTCGCTGTGCCAATACTGGTTGGCGATGTTGCTGAATAGCTTGGGATCGTCGCGCGACACCAGCTTGCCGTCTGCCCGCGTGTTGGACAGGTCGATCAGCTCGGCATGGCGGAAGCGGTGCGCCTCGCTCTTGCGCAGCTTGCGCAGGCCCATGTCGAGCGTGCCGAACTGCTTCGCGTAGGCGATCTGCTCGTCCTCGCCCAGCTTCTGGCCGCGGAACACCAGCACCGCGTACTGGTCCATGCCGGCGACGATGTCCTGCACCTGCCGCGGCGCAAGCGGCTTCGAGAGGTCCAGGCCGACGGCTTCGGCGGCGAACAGCGCGTGCAAGGGCTTGAATTCGATGGCCATGGCGTTCCCTAGTCGGCCTTGATGTCGTTATCTTTGATGACTTTGGCCCACTTGGCAATCTCGCTGCGCACAAAGGCATCGAATTGCTCCGGGCTCGAGCCCACGACTTCCAGCCCCAGGCCGGTCAGCCGCTCGCGCACGTCGGGCATCGCCAGCACTTTCAGGCTGTCCGCGTAAATCCTGTTGACGATCGGCCGCGGCGTCGCCGCGGGCACCACCAGGCCGAACAGGCTCGTCACGCTCACGTTCGGCACGGTCTCGGCGATCACCGGGTACTGCGCGAGGCCCGGCGGGCGCGTCGGCGCGGCGAGCGCGATCACCTTCAGCTTGCCGGCGTCCACCTGCGGCTTGGCCGAGTGGTAGACATCCATCATCAGATCGACGCGGCCGGCAACGAGGTCCACCTGCGCGGGTCCGCTGCCCTTGTAGGGCACGTGCACCATGTCGATGCCCGCTTCGTTCTTGAGCAATTCGCCCGCGAGGTGCGCCGAGGTGCCCGAGCCGGGCGACGCGTAGGTGAGCTTGCCGGGATTCTTCCTGGCGTAGGCCACCAGTTCGGCCACGGTATTGAACGGCTCTTTCGGGTTCGCCACGAGCACCACGTGCTGCGTGACGAGCTGGGTGACGTTGGCGAGGTCCTTCAGCGTGTCGAACGGCAGCTTCGCCTGTAGCGACGGATTGATCATGTAGGCGGTGATCACCATGCCGATGGTCTGGCCGTCGGGCGCCGACTTCGCCACCGCATCGGTGCCGATGCTGGTGCCTGCGCCGGGCCGGTTCTCGACGATTACGCTCGCGTTCCACACTTCGCCGAGCTTCTGCGCCATCAGCCGGCCGACGATGTCGGTCGGCCCGCCCGGCGGGAACGGCACCACCAGCCGCACGGTGCCCCTGGGATAGTCCTGCGCGCACGCCGCGGACGCGAACAGCGTCGCGGCCAGCAGGCAGAGTATCTTCTTCATGTCAGTCCGCCTTGACGCCCGATTCCTTCACCACCCGCGTCCAGACCTTCGCATCCTCCGCGATGAACGCGGCAAAGTCCTCGGGCGACTTTGAGCCGACGGTTTCGGTGCCTTCCCTTTCCAGCGATCTGCCGACCGAAGGCGTCGCCACCGCGGCGAGCGTCGCGTCGAACAGTTTCTTCACGACTTCCTTGGGCGTGCCGGCGGGAACGAAGAAGCCGTACCAGAAGGAGATCCCGTATTCCGGCAGCCCCGCTTCCGCCATGCCGGGCACGCCGGCCACCAGCGGGCTGCGCTCGCGGCTGGTTACCGCGAGCGCGAGCAGCCTGCCGTTCGGATTCTGGGCCGTACGCACCTGCGGCAGCACCGAGGGCGGCGTCGCGAAGGAAAGCTGCACGTCGCCCGCGAGCAGCGCCTGCACCGAAGGCGCACCGCCCTTGAAGGGGACGTGCACCATCTCCACGCCGGCGACGCGCGTGAACAGCACGCCCGCGAGGTGCGGCGCCGAGCCGTTGCCGGACGATCCGTAGTTGAGCTTGCCGGGATTCTTCTTCGCGTAGGCGATCAGCTCGCGCAAGGTGGTGAAGCCGGCGCCGGCGTTCGCCGCGACAACCAGCGGCGAAGTCGTGACCTTGCTCACCGGCGCCAGGTCGCGCGCCGGGTCGAAGCCCTCTTTCGGGCTCACGATCGGGTTGACGAGGATACTGGAGGGGCTGGCGATCAGGAAGGTGTAGCCGTCCGGCACGCTCCTGGCCACGTACTCGGCGGCGATGCTGGATCCGGCCCCTGCCCGGTTCTCGACGATCACCGGCTGCCCGAGCACTTTCGCCATCGGCTCCTGGAACGTGCGCGCCACGACATCGGCGGCGCCGCCCGGCGCGAAGCCGACCACCAGCTTCACCGGCCGCGAGGGGTAGCCTTGCGCGCAGGCGAGGCCGCTCGTGACCACGAACAGCGATGCTGCAATCAGGATCTTCATCGCGGCGGACTAGCGCGTCGCGCCGAGCCGCTGGTTCGCCAGCGTCAGGCGGTCGACGACGTTGCGCGTCACTGCCTTCACCAGCTGCAGCTGCGCGCCCAGGCTCATCTCCCCGATCTTCGCCGGATCGAATTCCACCAGCAGCAGGTCGGTCATCGCATCTGCGGTGGCGTGGCGCGGCAGTTCGCCGCCCCAGATGTAGGCCATCTCGCCGAAGAATTCGCCGCTGTTCACCATGTTCAGCAGGCGGTTCTGGCGCACGATCTTGACTTCGCCCTTGGCGGCGAAGAAGAAGCTCTGCCCGGCCTCGCCTTCGCGCACGATGTTCTGCGCGCGCGGCACGCGCAACCACTTGCCGGCGCGCGCCATTTCCCAGATCTCGGCGTCCGACAGGCCCGAGAGCATCGGCACGCGCTTGAGCGACACGAACTTCTCGCTGTCCGGAATCGCCCCCGGCGGCAACACCAGCGCGCCCAGGCGCGACAGGTCGATGGCAAGCTCGCCCCAGGTGGCGAAGCGGTGTTCCGGCTTCTTGCCGAGCAGCTTCAGCATCGCCAGGTCGATGTCCTTGGGCAGTCCTTTGCGCAAGCTGGAGGGCGGCGCCGGGTTCTCGTTCAGGATCTTGCGCACCAACTCCTCGAGCGTGTCGGCGACGAAAGGCCGCTTGCCGGTGAGCAGTTCATAAAGCACCACGCCGAGCGAATACATGTCGCTGTGGTGCGTGAGCGCCTTGCCCTCGATCTGCTCGGGCGACATGTAGAACGGCGAGCCCATCGCCGCGGTCTGCACCGCCTGGCTCTTGCGCAGGAACGCGGCGCCGAAATCGGCGATCTTCACGTCGGTGCCCTGCACGATCATGATGTTGGCCGGCTTGATGTCGCGATGCACGATGCCCTGCGCGAAAGCGTATTCGAGCGCGCCGCAGCACTTGAAGCCGATCTGCAGCACGTCCTCGACCGGCAGCAGCTTGTCGGGCTTGACGAACTGCGACAGGTCGCCGCCGGAGACGATCTCCATGGCGATGTAACCCGAGTTTTCCTCCACCACTGCGTCGAGGATGGCGACGATGTGCGGGTGGCGCAGCTTGCCCGCGAGCGAAGCCTCGTTCAGGAACTGCGAGCGGTAGACCGTGCCGAATTCCGGATCGCGGAACACTTCCGGCTCGATGGTCTTGAGCGCCACTTCCTTGCCGGAAAACGTGTCCTTGGCAAGGTAGACGGTGCCGGTCGCACCCTTGCCGAGCAGCTTTTGCACGTCGTACTTGCCGACCTGGAGGCTCAGGTCGAGAGTGAAATCACCCGCCATGCCGTTGAATTTACCTCAAAAATGCGTCATCCAAGCGGCACGGCGGGACGCCTAGATCAACTGCAGGAAAATCATCGCCAGGCCGACCACAGACACGGCCCACGCGCCGGTGCGCAGCCAGGGAATGCCGGCCACGTAGATCGCCGCGTAGGCGACGCGCGCCCAAAGGAAGATCTGCGCGCCCAGCAGCGTCTTGTCGTTGGTCTTGTCGGCGACGACCGCAACCAGCACCAGCGCCGCGAACAGCACCAGGTTCTCCAGCATGTTGCGATGGGCGCGCGCCGCGCGACCGGCCCAGCCCTTGATCTCGGGCATGCCTTCGCGGTTGCCGGCGAGCATCGGCAATCCCACCTGGTTGAACGCACCCTGCACCGCTACCACCGCCTGCACCACCGTCAACAGCGTCGACCACACCAACAGCGTAAGTTCCGGTTTCATCGATTTCTCCCTCCCTTGAACGGGCCAACAGAATACGCCTGGGGTTACAACTTGAAACACTTGATTACCAAATTGTCCGCCCGGTGGGGAACACCGGCGCTATGCTTGCGCTCCAAGAGGTGACCATGAAAACAAACCGCAGAAAGCAGTACGTCCTGGGGCTGCTGCTGACGCTAGCGACAGCTTTTGCCGCCGATTCCGCGCTCGCCGGAGGCTACTACCATGGCGGCTATCACGGCTACGGCGGCACGCATGTCGTCGTGGGCTTGGGGTTCGGCTTCCCCGGATACTACGGCTATGGTTACGGATACCCGTACTACCCTTATGCATACCCGTATTACCCGGCCTACTACCCGCCCGTGGCGGTACCGCAGCAGCCGACCACTTACGTCGAGCAGCCGCAGCAGCAGCAACCGGCGCCAACCGGCTACTGGTATTTCTGCCCGGCGTCGCAGGCCTACTACCCCTACGTGAAGGAATGCTCGGCGGGTTGGCAGCACGTTGCGCCGCAGCCGGCGAACTGAACGTGCGCGTTTTTCTGTCTCTCGCCGCGCTGCTCCTGCTGAGCGCCTGCGTGTCGATGCCGGCCGGCCCGTCGGTGATGGTGCTGCCGGGCAGCGGCAAGAGCTTCGACCAGTTCCGCGCCGATGATTACGACTGCCGCCAGTTCGCAAACATTCAGGTGGGCGGCAACACCACAGACAGCGCAGCGGCCGACAGCGCCGTGAAGAGCGCGGCGATCGGCACGCTGGTCGGTGCAGCTGCGGGCGCGGCTTTCGGCGGTCACAATGGCGCGGCTGGGGGGGCAGGCGCCGGCCTGCTTTTCGGAAGCGCGATGGGCGCTGGCGCGGCGGGCCAGTCGCAATACGCGCTGCAGCAGCATTACGACATCGCCTACACCCAGTGCATGTACTCCAAAGGCCACCAGGTGCCGAGCACGGGCCACGTCAGCGCGCCGTACCACCGCCCGGCCGCCACCTACACGCCGCCTCCGCCGCCCCCGAACGCGCCTCCGCCGCCGCTTTCCTCGGGCGCACCACCACCGCCACCGCCCGCGGGTACGCCACCGCCTCCGCCGCCGGGCGTGAACTAGGTTTCAGGAATTCCGCGGATTGATTGCGGCGAACCGGCGGATTCAGACGGACGGCCGGAAATCCGTATCGAGCGGGTCCAGGGGGTAGGCCGGCCGCCGGATGCGGCGGAATTTCAACTGTGAATAATCTGACGTGCAGACGCCCTCGCCCGCGCATTCGACGACCGCCCTCGCCATCGGCCCCAGGCCCGCGCGCCAGTGCACGCGGCTCTTCAGCATGAGGTAGCGCTTTTTCTCCGGCTCGATGCCGAGCGCACGGAAGGCGGCGATGTCGTGCGGTTCGACGTGGCGCGAAATCACCGCGATCTCGACCTTGCCGGTATCGAGCACCGCCGAGGGGCCCATGTCGGCCAGTTCACCGCGCGCCATCGGACCCTCGTTGCGGTAGATGCCGTCGACGATGCGCCGCACGTTGCCTGTCACTTCGCGCGGTTTGCCCTTGAGGCCAAGCGCGGGCATGTCCATTTTTCCGCCGAGCGACAGCGTCACGCGCGCGCCCTGGCCGGCGCGCTTCATCTGCTCGACCGCCTGCGGGTCGCAGATTGCGAATGCGGCCGCCTCCTCCAGCCCCGCATCCAGGATGCCGCCCAGCACCGCCATGGTGTCCATGGTGCCGCCCGACGCGCAGTTGTCGTAGTGGTCCAGCAGCACCACGGGCCGGCCGTTCAGGTCCTTTGCCCGCAAAAGCGATTTCTCCAGCGGTTCGACCCGGTAGACGAATTGCTCGCGCGCGCGCCACGCCATGTCGAGCAGTTCGTCGCACAGCGCCCGCGCCTTTGCGACATCGCCGTCGGTCACTACCACCGCGGACGAGCCCGCGTACGGGATGTCCGCGTGCGGGAAGCCGACGAAAAAAGTGGCCGCCAGCGCACCCTGGCGTTCCATTTCCTTCGCACGCGCCTGGATTTCCCTGTTCGGAGAATCGAGGCTGGATTGCCGCATGACGTGCGGCAGCATCGGACGGTGGCCGAACGCAAGCACGGGTTTCTTGTTCGACAGGATCGCCTTGCCGGCCCGCAGGCCCGTTTCGTACATGTCCACGTGCGGATAGGTCTGGTAGCCGGCGATCGCCGTCGCCAGCTTTGCCATCGCCGGGAAGAGGTTGGTGTGCATGTCGAGCGCGACGCCGATCGGCACCTCGGGCGCGACGCGGCGGATGCGCGCCAGCAGTTCGCCCTCGCCGTCGTCGTGGGCGCGCGTCACCATCGCGCCGTGCAGGTCGAGCAGCACCGCGTCGCAGCCCTTGGCGACCGCGTCGACGATCCGGCCCGCCATCGATTCGTAGGCTGCGGTTTCCACCGGCGCGCTCGGCGCCGCATTGCCGGCGACCGGATAGACGGCTTCCGCGCCCGCCTCGCCGGCCAGGTCGATGAAGGCGCCGATCGCCGTGCCGGTCCCCTTGTAGGCCTCGTACACCGCCTTGCCCTCCAGCGGCAGGGACGAGCCGCGCGCGAAGCGCTCGAGCGGCGTCGGCACCGGCGAAAAAGTGTTGGTTTCGTGCTTCATCTGGGCGATGACCAGCTTCACGTTGCCTCCGGTAACCCGCAGGCGTCCATCCTACAATGGCCCAATGGCGGCGAATTCACCCAGCGAGCGGGCGCAGGCGATCGCCGGCCGGATCCGGTCGATTCTGAAGGGCGGCGCCGGTGCGCTCACTTTTGTCGCATCGGAGGAGACCGGCCACCTCCGCTATTTCTCCGCGGAGGCGTACGGCGACATATCGGCCGGCCTGCGCGCGCCGTTCCGCTGGCTGCCGTTCGAAAACTACCTCCGGGACGAGGCGCGGATTCTCGTCGTGACCGGGCACGGCTCGGACCAGTCCGGACCGCTGCAGGAACTTCGGGCGCACGAGCATCCGGACGCGGTCCTGGCGGTCTGGCTGTGGGACAACCATATCTCGAACGTGAACAACCGGCGCACCGCGCTCGCGGCGGATATCGTGTTCCCCAGCCATGCCTACCATTCGAGCTACCTGGCGAACCCGCTCTCAATCCTGGGCCCGCATATTCCGGCCTGCAGCGCGCAGTGGAGCAGGACTGAAGCGACGCGCCTGTTCCATGCGCACGGCTCCGGGTGGCGCAGCGGCAAGCTCCTGGTGAATTACGTCGACTATGAATTTTCGCCGCGCTCCGCGCTGTTGCGCAGGCTCGCCGCGGAAGCGCCGGAGGCGGACGTGATGCTCATGTCCGCGGACCGCCGCGAACGCTATTTCGCCAAGTCGCCGGCCGACCGGTTCCGCGAATGGGCGGCCTACAAGGCCACCGTGATCCTGCCGGTGGATCAGGATCTATCGACGCGCGTATTCGACGCGCTTCTGGCCGGGCTGATACCCATCGTCCCGAGGACGATCCGGGACTTCGACTTCGTCGTGCCCCCCGCCATCCAGAAATCGCTCGGCGTCATACGCATCGACGCGCCGAGCCTGGAAACCATCCGGGATGCGACGCGCGAGGCCGTGCGCCGCTTCGATGAGCTAGGCGCCGGCGGGGCCTCAGCGCGGCACGAGTACGCGCTCCGGAACCACCTGCTCGACAACCGCGTGCTCGCGATGGCCGAATCCATCCGCCAGCTCGCGCGCTAGCGCCCGTGTCCGTGATGCCGGTCCCGGTCGCGCGCCCAGTTGCCGGACACGAAGTGGTAGCGGTCGCCCCGATGGTCCCAGTGCTCGGGCTGCCAGACATAGCCCGGCCGGCCGTAGATGTAGCGGCCGCGAATCCAGATGTAGCGGTCGTTGTGCCAGCCCCAGTAGCCGGGCGCCCAGACGTAACCCACCGCGGGCGGCGGGGGCACCGGTTCGTAGACCACCGCGGGCGGCGGCTGCGGCACGCCGATGCTGACGCCGATGCTGACCCCGGCGAACGCCGGCGCGGACGCGGCCCCGAGAGCCACTGTCGCCGCGATGAGACATTTTTTCAGGTTCATGACTTGCCTCCTTTGGGATGCATGCCTGTTTGACGCACGACCCGGGGCAAGGTTTCACCGATTCGTAACAGCTTGTATCTAGCCGCCGAGGAAGTCGGCCTTGCCGATCTCGACGCCGTTGTGGCGCAGGATGTTGTAGGCGGTGGCGGCGTGGAAATAAAAGTTCGGGTAGACGAAGCCGAGCAAGTATTGCATGCCCAGGAAGGGCGTGTCGTTGCCGCGCAGCTTGAGGACGATCTCTTTTTCCTCCGAGCCGTCGATCTGCGCAGGTTTCACGCTGGCGATGAAATCGAGCGTCTTGGCGATGCGCGCCCGCAACTCTTCGAGGGTCTTCTCGGTGTCTTCGTGCTTCGGGATCTCCACGCCGGCCAGGCGGCCGACCGCGCCCTTGGCCGAGTCGCAGGCCACCTGCACCTGGCGCGAAAGCGGAAACATGTCGGGGAAAAGGCGCGAACCTGCCAGCACCAGCGGGTCGATCTTCTTCGCCTCGCAATGCGCCTGCGCCTTCGCGAGGATGGCGGACAGGCTCTTCAGGGTATGGGCGAAGCGCGGCGCGCTTGCCTGATACATCGATATGGACATTTGAACTCTCTGTGGCTGGGGAAAATTCCTGCCTTTATACTCTCACAGGAGGAGGACAGAGCATGGCCCGGTTCGTGATTGCGCCGCATTTCCGCCTGCAGGAATGGGTCGCCGAGGAGAAGGGTTATTTCCGCTCCGAGGCGCTCGACTACGAGTTCCGCGACAGTTGGGGAAGCGGTGCGGGCAAGGCTGATCCCGGCACGACGCACCGGACGGCGGACAAGTTCGGCGCCTACCAGACGTTCGAGAAGGGGCGCGACCAGAACGTCAGCTGCGCCTGCCACTGGACGGTGAACGCCGCCGCCTCGCACGGCCACGGCAAGCTCTACGCCGACTGCTACTCGGTCGCGCCCTCGGGCGTGTTCGTGCCGCCGGATTCGCCGGTGAAGAAGCCGGAGGACCTGAAGGGCGTGCCGAT
>DATJYN010000004.1:0-46947 GCA_035499575.1 Burkholderiales bacterium
CTGGTGGTTCGCCTGCACGATGCGCACGTGCTCGCGCCGCAGTTCGCGCGCGTGCCGGACGCCGCAGGAGTGCGCGATCATGTCGATCTCGCGGTTCATGCCGTTGCAGTAGTTGGCGACGCGCAGGTACTTCTCTTCCACCACCAGCGCGCGCTGCAGGCGCTTGTTGTGCGTGGTCACGCCGGTCGGGCAGGTGTTCTGGTGGCAGCGCAGCGCCTGGATGCAACCGAGCGAGAACATGAAGCCGCGCGCGGTGTTGACGAAGTCCGCGCCGGCCGCAAGCGCCCAGGCGGCGCGCGCCGAGGTGACGATCTTGCCCGAGGCGATCACGCGGATGCGCTGGCGCAGCCCGGACTCGATCAGCGCGTCCACCACGCGCGGCAGCGCCTCGTCGATCGACAGGCTCATGTGGTCGGCGAGCGCCTGCGGCGCGGCGCCGGAGCCGCCCTCGCCGCCGTCGATGGTGAGGAAGTCCGGTGCGAACTCCAGGCCGCGGCGCTGCACGGCCTCGGAGAGCTCGTTCATGAAACGCCAGCCGCCGACCGCGGTCTTCACGCCCACCGGCCGCCCGGTCAGGTCGCGGATCCAGGCGATCTTGTCGAGCAACTCGTTGACGTTCGCGATGTCGCGGTGGCGGTTCGGGCTGATGGAGTCGCGCCCCTCGGGGATGCCGCGGATCTGCGCGATCTCGGCCGTCACCTTCTTTGCCGGCAGCACGCCGCCCTTGCCGGGTTTGGCGCCCTGGGAGAGCTTGATCTCGAACGCCTTCACCACCTTGCCCAGCTCGACGAGGCGATCCGGATTCAGGCCGCCCCGTGCGTCGCGCACGCCATATTTGGCGGTACCTATCTGCATGATGATGTCGCAGCCGCCCTCCAGATGATAGGGCGACAGTCCGCCCTCGCCGGTATCCATCCAGCAGCCGGCCACCGCCGCGCCACGCGACAGCGAACGCACCGCCGGCGCGGATATCGCGCCGAAGCTCATGCCGCTCACGTTGACGATGGAACGCGCCTCGAACGGCAGCTTGGCGTAGCCCTCGCCCATCACGCAGGAAGGCGTCGGCAGGCGCTCTTCTTCCAGCACCGGGAACGGGTGGTTGACGAAGATCAGCGCGCCGGATTCGTGCAGGTCGTAGGTCGAGCCAAAGCCGATCACCCCGCCCTCGTTCTTCGCCAGGCGGTAGACCCAGCCGCGCGTCGAGCGGTTGAACGGCATCTCGTCGCGGTCGCCGGCGAAGAAATACTGTCGGAAATACTCGCCGAGCTGCTCGAAGAAATAGCGCAGGTGCCCGATCACCGGGTAGTTGCGCAGCACCCCGTGCTTCTTCTGCGTGATGTCGCTGATGAAGAGAAACGCGAGTCCGATCAGCAGCGCGAATCCGATCAGCGTGCCGAGCCCGTACGAAAGAATGCCCACCATGTCCATCGGCCCATCCCCCTAGGCCGGTAATGATAGGCGAAAAAGGGTTTTGCCTTAAGCCAAAACCCTTTTTCAGGACTTCAGCTTGCGGACCACGTCGAAGATCTCCGCGGCATGGCGGCGCGGATTCACGCCGTAGGCGGCGTGGCGGATCACGCCTTTCTTGTCGATCACGAATGTGGAACGCACCAGGCTTTCGCGCCGCACGCCGTCGGTCTCCTTTTCCTGAAGCACGCCGTAGCGGCGGCAGACCTCGCCCTCCGGGTCGGACAACAGGCCGATCGACAGGCCGTGCTTGTCGCGGAACTCGGCATGCGTCAGGCAGTCGTCGCGCGACACGCCGAGGATCACGCAGTTGCAGCGGCCGAATTCACCCTCGTGATCCGAAAACTCGGCCGCTTCCAGCGTGCAACCCGGCGTGTTGTCGCGCGGGTAGAAATACAGAACGATGTGCTTCTTGCCGATGAACGAGGACAGCTCGACCGTCTGCATGTCTGCATCCGGCAGCGTGAATACGGGAGCGGTTTGGCCTGGTTGCAGCATGAATGGGGCTGCAGGAAATTTTATGCTTGCACCCGCGTTTGACAAGCCCCGCATGCGCGTTTGTCGCGACGCTGCGACATTTATAATCAATCGATGGAAGAAGCGCTGCTAGGGGGCTTGTCGCCGCAGGTTTTTTTGCGCCGCCACTGGCAAAAGCGCCCGCTGCTCGTACGCGCGGCGCTGCCCGGTTTCGGGGGTGCGATCGGCAAAAGCGCACTTTTTCGACTCGCGGCGCGCGACGATATCGAATCCCGTCTGGTAGAACGCAAGCGCGGCCGCTGGCTTGTAACACACGGTCCGTTGCCGCTTGCACGGCTGTCGCGCGCTGGCAATCGCGACTGGACCCTACTGGTCAACGGCGTCAATCATCACGCAGCTGCGGCCGAACGGCTGCTGCGGCGCTTCGCCTTCATACCTCAGGCCAGGCTCGATGACGTGATGGTTAGCTATGCGGCGCCCGGCGGAGGCGTCGGCCCGCATTTCGATTCCTACGACGTGTTCCTGGTGCAGGGTGCGGGCCGGCGCCTCTGGCGACTCGCGAGGGCACGGCCGGCGTCCCGCCCTTTCTCCCTTGTAGCGGATGCGCCGCTCAAGCTGATCGCCGATTTCCGCGCCGAAGAGGAGATCCTGCTCGAGCCGGGCGACTTGCTCTACCTGCCGCCGGGCTGGGGCCATGACGGCGTCGCGCTCGATGCCTGCTTTACGTGTTCGGTCGGCTTCCGTGCGCCGGGCGGCGCCGAACTTGCGGCGGGTTTCCTGGACTACCTGCTCGAACGCGGCCTGCCGGAAGCCGGCTACCGCGACCCCGGCCTGCGCGCCACGGGGCGCTCCGGCCGCATCGGCACGGAGATGCTGGATTTCGCGCACCGGCAACTCAAGCGCATCCGATGGAATCGCGGCGACGCAGCGGAATTCCTCGGGCGCTTCCTGAGCGCGCCGAAGGACAATGTCGTATTCAAGAAAAACCCGAAAGCCGGGAAGCTGGGCGGGAAACTCGCCGTCCTCGATCCGAAAACGCAGCTGCTCTACCTGGGTGGGCGCTTCTTCATAAACGGCGAGTCCGTGGCCGCGCGCCCGGCGCAGCGTGCTGCGTTGGCGCGGCTTGCCGACCGGCGGCGCGCTCCCGGAGCCCGGCTTGCCCGCGCCGGGCTCGAACGGCTAATCTTGGATTGGCATCGCGCCGGCTTCCTGAAACTCGAACCCCGACCGTGAGCGAAGACGCTCCCAAACCCGAATACCTGCGCTTCGAAGACGAAGCCGGTTTCCAGGCCGCCGTCGACCGGCTGCTCGAACAGCCAGGCCGCGAATTGCGCATCTTCGATCCCGATTTCTCCGCGCTGCGGGCCAATTCGCCGGCCCGAATTGAACAGCTGGAGCGCTTCCTGCGCGGCAGCCGCACGCGCAGGATCCAGATCGTGGTGCACAGGACCGAGCACCTGACGCGCCAGTGTCCGCGCATGATGGGCCTGCTAAAGCTGTTCAACCACGTGATCCAGATCAACCAGACGCACGAGGAAATTAGAAGCTTGCAGGACGCTTTCATCGTGCTGGACGCCGGGCACTACCTGCGCCGGCCGGTGGCGGAGCAGTACCGCGGCGCACTCGGGCTGCACGACGAAGCCGAGGCGCTCGGCATGCGCTCGCGTTTCATGGAAATCTGGGCGGCGTCCTTCCCGGGAGTTTCGAGCACCACGCTAGGCTTGTAGCGGACGCGCTGTTATAATTTGTGCGCAGCCGCAATGGGCTGCAACTCCTCTGAAATCGAACTCGAACCTAAAAGGGAAAGACCATGAATAAGACTCTGCTCATCGCGGCGGCTGCGGCTATCGCGCTCGCGGCCTGCGGCAAAAAGGAAGAACCCGCACCTGCTCCGGCGCCCGCGCCGGCTGCTGCGCCCGCCGCTCCGGCGCCGGCTGCCGCGCCCGCTGCCGCACCCGCTCCGGCCGCCGCTCCGGCGGAAGAAAAGAAGGACGACATGAAGAAAGATGAACCGAAGAAAGATGAAATGAAGAAGGACGAGCCGAAGAAGTAAGTCCGGCTTCAAACGCAAAACGGCGGTGTCCGCAAGGACCCCGCCGTTTTCATTTGGGGCGCGCTATCTCAATTCGCGCCAGGCGAATCCCTCTTCCTGCGTCGAGAGGCCGATCCAGTCGGGCGTACAGCCCATCGCGCGCGCGAGCGCTTCGCGTGCAAGTCCGGGACGGTTGTTGTGCTGCGACAGGTGCGCCGCGAGCACATGCTTCAGCCGCGAACGGTCGACCGCGGCCAGCAGCAGCTCCGCCTGCCGGTTCGACAGGTGGCCGAAGGGCCCGGTAATCCGTTCCTTCAACCACTTCGGGTAGTCGCCGTTCCAGATCATGTCGGCGTCGTGGTTGGTTTCCAGCACCAGCGCGTCGCAGCCCGACAGCGTGGCCTCGACGTGCGCGGTCGATGCGCCGATGTCAGTAAGCACGCCGAGGCGGAAGGCACCGTCGGAAAGCACGAACTGCACCGGCTCGCGCGCGTCGTGCGGCACGGTGTAGGGGCGCACCTCGAGGCCGCCGATCGCAAATGCACTGCGGCCGTCGATGGTGCGCGTTTCCACCTCGCCCGGCGGCTTGCCCGACTCGGTCAGCGCGAGTTGCGTGCCGTAGGTAAGCCATACCGGCAGCTTGTGCTGCGCGGCGAAGGGATAGGCCTGGCCCGCGTGGTCGTCGTGCTCGTGCGTAACAAGGATGCCGGCAAGGTCGGCGGGCGCCAGGCCGATTTTCGCCAGGCGCTTCTCGGTCTCGCGCGGCGACAGGCCGCAATCCAGGAGCACGCGGGTATCGCCAGCTTCGGCGACCAGGCAATTTCCCTTGGATCCGCTGCCGATGGAAGCGAAACGCAGCGTCATGGGCTGCGCCCGAGCGGCAGGCTCACTTCAGCTGTTCGTAAAGCAGCGCGACGATGCGTCGCGTGGTTTCCGTGTTCGCCTGGGCGCCTTCCTTGTTCAGCACCTGCACCACGCACTTGCCGGCGAACTGGCGGATCTGAACCCGGTACTGCTCGGCCTTGACCTTGGGATCGCTGGATTTCCAGAACGCGAGCTTGGACAGGATGCCATCCTTCTCGTCCTTCTTGACCATGTCCTGCGCGTCCGTGTCGGCGTAGCGTACAAAGTACTGGCCCTTTTGCCGATCGCGATCCTCGACGGTGAATCCGACGCGGTCCAGCGCCAGGCCGACGCGCCGCCAGGCGCGGTCGTAGGGTTCGAAGACCTCCAGCGTCTCGAAGCCGCCAATGCCCTTCTGTATCGCTGCGCGAGCCTCCACCTGGACGGTCGCGCTCGCGGCGACCATCTGCTTCGATTTCTCCTCTTGAGTCCCCAGGCGCACCATCAGCCGGCGCAGGAATTCCGCCTCGAGGTCCGGGTCCGCCGGACGCGGCTGCCAGACGGTCCCGGTCGTGGCGTCCCGGCCGGGCCCCCCGGAAGCGACGACTTCGATCATGCCGCGGTGGCTGATGTAGACCTCGCAGCCGCCGTCGTCGGTACGCTCGAGGCGGGTGCGGAACTTGTCGCGTTCCGCCGTTGAATAGACCTGGTCCATGAACTTGCCGAGTATGCCGCGCAGGCCGTCCTGCGGGATCTTGGCGCGGTTCTCTGCCCAGTCGGTCTCCATCACGCCGGCCTCGGGCACGCTGACCGAGATCAGGAAGCCGTTCTCCTGCCAGAAATCGCGCACCAGCGGCCAGAGCTTGTCGGGCGACTCGCCGCTGATAACCAGCCAGCGCTGCGTGCCGGAGCGCTCGATGTGCATCTTGTCGACCTTGGGCAGCACGCCCGCGGTAAGGTCGCCGGTTTTCAGTTGCTGCGCGCGATCCGCCTGGTAGCCGGACAGCGTCGCCGAACTCTTGCCAGTCTCGGGCACGACGTAGCGGTTGTCCCGCGCGGGCGTGGTGAGGTCGGGCGGAATCTCCAGCGTCGGCACCTGGCCTCCAGCCGACTTGTAGTCGACCTTATTTCCTTCCAGCATATCGCTGGCCGTGCTGCAGGCGCCCAGCGTGAGCGCCGCCGAGGCCGCAGCCGCCATCAAGGCGGCGGCGCGTTTTCCCTTCAAGCGCGCTTCTCCACCATGCGTAGCGGCAGGGCAATGCCGGCTTCCGCGAGCGCCTCGCGCACCGCGTCGTAGCTGCGCTCGGAGAGCGGCACGAGTGGCAGCCGAAGGCCCGGCTCGATGAGGCCCATTTGCGCCATCGCCCACTTCACCGGCGAGGGACTGGTCTCGACGAACAGCTTCTGGTGCAGGGCAAGCAGGCGCAGGTTGATCTCGCGCGCCTTCTTGATGTCGCCGACCAGCGCGGCCGAGCACATCTCGGCCATTGCGCGCGGCGCGACGTTGGCGGTGACCGAGATCACGCCGTGTCCGCCCAGCGCGATCAGTGGCAGCGCCGCGGCGTCATCCCCGGAGTAGATGGCGAAATTGCGCGGCGCGCGCTTGATGAGGTCGGTGCCGCGCTCCATGTTCGAGGTCGCGTCCTTGATGCCGATGATGCCGGGCAACTGCGCCAGGCGCAGCACGGTGTCATTGGAGATATCGGCTACGGTGCGCGAAGGCACGTTGTACAGGATCATCGGCAGTTCCACCGTCTCCGCGATCCTGCGGAAATGCTGGTACATGCCTTCCTGCATCGGCCTGTTGTAGTACGGCACAACCGACAGGCTCGCGGTGGCGCCGGCCTTCTTGGCGGACTCCGACAGCTCGATCGCCTCGGCGGTTGAATTGCCGCCCGTACCGGCGATGATCGGCAGGCGGCCCGCGGAATGCTCGACCGCGACGCGGATCAGTTCCTTGTGCTCGTCGAAATCCACCGTGGGCGATTCGCCCGTGGTCCCGACGACGACGATGGCCGAGGTGCCCTGGGCAATATGCCAGTCGATCAGGCTCTTGAAACGGGGATAGTCAAGGCGGCCGTCCTCCAGCATCGGGGTGACGATCGCGACCAAGCTGCCTGTAATCATGCGACTTGCTCCATCAGTTTCGCTCCAGCGGCGATTTTATCCCGACCCCGCCCGCACGGCGCAAAGTCTTTGAATCATTGCGGGTTTCGGCTCTCTGGTTTCACCCTCTTCAAAGCCCATTACGGCCAGGCCCTCGAAGGCTTTGAGCAGTTCCCCGGGGCGCAACAGGAATGCCGGGTTGGACGGCCTGCCGAAGCGTTCGTTCCCGGCCATGAAGGTTTCGTAGATCAGGACGCCGCCCGGCGCCAGCGAATCGAGCAGCGTCGGGAAAAGCGGACGGTGCAGGTAGTTGGTGACGACGATGCCCTCGAAGAGTTCGCCCGCAAGTGGCCAACCGCCGCCGTCTTCCAGGTCAGCCCGTATGAAACGCGCCCCGGGGATCGACTGCTCCTCGCGGTCCACCGCGACGACCTTGAGTTTTCTGGCCAGAAAGAGCTTCGAGTGGCGGCCGGCGCCGCAGGCCACGTCGAGTACCGTTCCGCGCGCAATCAGCGGCGCCCAGCGCAGTACCCAGTCAGACGGTGCGTCCAGCGCGCACATCCCTCAGGAACACCGGCAAATCAGTCGTAGGCGGGCGCAGACCCATGCCGTAAAACATCTCCGCTACGAAACCGCGGTGATACGAGGTGTGGTTGAACAGGTGCAGCAGGATCTCGGTGCGCGTCATGGCGCCCTCCCCGCCGCCAACGAACGTGAAGGGCACCGTCACCTGCAGCTCGGCTTCGGTCAGCGCATCGTACTTGGCGATGTACCAGGCATCGACCGCCTGCTGGTCGCGCCAAAGGTCGGCGAGCGGCGGGTGGCCGGGCGTATTGCGCGAGGTGTAGCCGTGCCCGCGCCCCTCCAGGTGCGCCTGGAAGATGCGGTCGATGACATAGTTGTGGTTCAGCATGTGGACCATGTTCTTGAACAGGCTCTTGCGCGGCTTCTCCGCCTCGCCCGGCGGCAGCGCAGCGACGGCGTCGAAGATGAGCTTGTTGGCCCAGGCGTTGTAGCGGGTCAGGGTGCCGGCGGGAATCATCGAATTCATTCTAGCTTCGACAGGAACCTCAGAATTTCCGCCGCAAGCGCTTTTTCCCGCCCGGTGTAGAAGTGGTCCGCGCCCGGAATCATCTGCTGCGCGGAACCCGGGATGCCGTCGACGGTCACTCCGCGACGCCACGCGGCGGCGCGTACGCCCGGCAGGTCGTTCTCGCCGTAGAGGTCGAGCACCGGCACCTCGACGTTGACCATGCGTCCGTAGGAACCGGAGAGGCCCATGCATACCCAGGCGGCAAATGGCGCGTCGTGCATGCGCTCGAAATAAGCATTCGACATCCGGGAGCCCATGCTGTGCGACAACAGCACCGGCCGAGCATAGCCCTTCCGCGCCAGCCAGTCGGCACCCGCCTGGATGCGCGCCGCCGCTTCCGCAAAGAGCGGCGCGTACTCGTCGTTCGCGGCGTCCGATCTCAGCACCGGCATCTGGATGGAAAGCGTGCTGTAACCCATGTCGGACAGGGATACGCGCAGGACGCCGATGACGCTGTGGTCTGGATGCACGCCGGCGCCGTGCACAAGAAGGATCGCGGACTTCGCGTTCTTTACTTCCGTATAAATGCCAAGGAACGTCCGGCCAGCCGCGGAAATCCGAACCGCGTCGCCGACCACCAGGTTCGGCACCACCTCCGCCGCCCAGCGCTTTTCGCGCTCGTAGTCCTGCGCCGCCGCGGGCAGCGTGAAAATCAGCAGCAATGCGAGGAACCGCTTCACTTCCTCTTCGACAGGAAATACAGCGGGATGCCCGCGGCCATGATGGCGAGGCCGGCGAGCACCGCGTCGCCGAACTTGGGCCCGAACACGGGATTGCGGATGTAGTCGACGCTCGAATACAGCATGTACGCGCACATGCCGCAGAACACCAGCGGCACCACGGGGTAGAGCGGGACGCGTACGGCGGGTTTTTCTTTTTCTTTCATCCTGAAAAAGAACAAGGTGGCGCCGGTCAGCAGGAAGAAAGTCCAGAACACTGGCGAGGTATAGGCCACCATGGCGCTGAAGCCGTCCGGCGTGAAGGACGCGAGGATGACGAGTAGCAGGGTGATTGCGCCCTGCAACACGAGCGCGTTCGCCGGCGTGCTGCCCGCGTCACGCCAGTTGCCCAGCTTCCTGAAGAGGGCGAAATCATTGCCGAACGCGTAGGACGTACGCGCGCCGGTGAAGATCGCCGCGTTGATGGTGGTGAAGGCAGAGACGCAGACGATCAGCGCCAGCAGCAGCGCGCCTTTCTCGCCCGCGACCACGCGCATGGTGTCGGCGGCGATCGCCTTCGATTCGCGCATGCCGCCCAGGCCGAGCGCGGCCAGGTAGCCGACGTTCACCAGCATGTACAGAGCCGTCACGACGACGATGCCGCCCACCAGGATCTTCTCCATGTTGCGGCGCGCATCGCGCACTTCGCCCGCCAGGTAGGCCGCCTCGTTCCAGCCGCCGTAGGTCAGCAGCACGAAGATCATCGCCAACCCGAACGAACCTCCGCCCACCCCCGCCGCGGCTTCCTTCGGCGCACCGCCGGCGAACAGACCGCCCAGCGCAAGGAATACCAGCCCGGCGATCAACAGGGACTCGAGCAGCTTCTGCAGGTTCTTGGTCTGCAGCGTCCCGGCGATATTGAGCGCGGTAAGCGCCACGACGCTCAGCGCGGCATAGATCGCCGAGCTGTAGGGGCCGAGCTGCACGATTTCGGAAGCGTAGTCGCCGAACACGAAAGCCACGGCGGCGATAGCTCCGGTCTGGATCACCGTCATGCGCGACCAGGCGAACAGGAACGCCGCGCCCCTGCCGAGGCCGCTCGTCAGGAACGCATATTCGCCGCCGGTTTCAGGGTGGCGCGCGGACAGCTCGGCGTAGACGAGGGCCCCGCACAGCGAGACGATGCCGCCGAGCAGCCAGGTGAGCAGGAACTCGGCACTGCTCGCGCTATTGCCCGCCACCACCGAGGGCGCCTTGAAGATACCGACGCCGATCACCATCCCGACAGTAAGAAAAATGCCGTCAGGGACGGAAAGCAGCTGCTTGGGCTTGCCGCTCACTGCCTGGTCGCCGTCCACGGCAGAATGCGCGCGCTGTCGCCATCGGAAATCCGTACGTCGCCCTGGATGCGACCGTCGGCGAGCTTGCCGCGGAACAGCAGGTTGTAGCCCTTGCCGCCCACCATCCCGGTGATCGCGAGGCGCATCTCCTCACCGCGCATTCTTGCGCCGCGCACCACCATGGTCGACCCGCCGGCCGAATTGATCACCCGCGCGTCGACATCCAGGACCTGGAATTTCTGGCCGATATCGAACTGCCAGCGGCCGCCGATTTCAGGCAGGTCGGCGACCCACCGGCCACGCGCGTCCGCCGGCACCACCCACAGGAATATCCGCGAGCGGCCGAGCGGCCCGACCATCTTGTCGGCGAGCGCGAGCTCGATCATCTCGTCGAAGGGCCACGGACCGAGGTCGTAGTCGTGCGACACGATGCGCGCACCGGGCTTCAACTGGCCGATGAAGCGCGGCAGCAGCTGCAGGTTTACCTCCGGCAGCAGGTACATGGTGACCACGTTCACGCCGCGCAGGTCGGTCTCGAAGAGATCCTTGACCTCGAAGCTGGCGAGCGACTCCACGCCGGCGCGCTTCGCGTTCTCGCGCGCGAGGTTCACCAGCTTCGGGTCGATGTCCACGCCCAGTCCCCGGGCGCCGAACCGTTTCGCGGCTTCGATGACGATGCGCCCGTCTCCCGAACCAAGGTCGACCAGGCGCTCGCCCGCTTTCGGCTGCGCGAGGTAGAGCATGCGCTCCACCACCGCGTCCGGAGAAACGACGAACGGCGTTTCGCCATCGTCCCAGGCCCGGGACGGTGCGGGACAAAGCAGCATGCAAAAAAGGAACAACCCCATGCGGGTAAAATCCCGCCACGCGCCCCGGTAGCTCAGTGGATAGAGCAGCCCCCTCCTAAGGGGCAGGTCGCACGTTCGATTCGTGTCTGGGGCGCCAGCCGTTTGCAAGGTCCCGAAGTTTACCGTCCGGATTCCTAGGAGACACATGGTATTTCACGGCAAGTGGTACGACGAGGTGAAGGTCGGCGACAGTTTCGGCAGCAGCCTGACCGTGACGGAGACGCACCTCGTGCTAGCGGCGGGAATGTTCGGCGACTTCAATCCGCTGCACGTCGACGAGGAGTTTTCGAAGAAGTCCATGTTCGGCGGCCGCATCCTGCACGGTCCCTTCACCAGTGCGCTGGTGTCGGCGCCGGTCGGGAACTACTTCGCCGGCACCGCCATCGCCTATCTGGAGCACACCTGCCGCTTCAAGACTCCGGTGCGCGCGGGCGACACGCTTGCGACGCGCTGGACGGTCACCGCGAAGCTGGACAAGCCGAAGCACAAGGGCGGCATCCTCGAAATGGTGGGACAGTCGACCAACCAGCGCAATGAACTTGCCGTAGAGTGCGAAGGCAAGATCCTGGTCGCGAACCGGCCTGACAAATAGACTTCCACGGGAATCCGATGAAAAACCTTATCAAAGCTCTTTCCGTCCTTGCGCTTTCCCTGCTCGGCACCGCCTGGGCCGGCCCGATCCCGGCGACTCAGGACTCGACGACGGGCTTCCTGAGCTTCGACCTGCCGTCCGACCAAGCGGGCACGTTCGAGCTGTCCTTTGATGTAACGCCGCTGGCCGACAAGATAGATGGGTTCACCGGCGTCTCCGCAGCGGCGCCGAACGTCGCCAACGACGTGGCGGCCATGGTGCGTTTCGCCGACACGGGAAGCATCGACGCGCGCAATGGCGGTTTCTTCAAGGCCGATCAAGTCCTGAAGTATTCCGCCAACAAGGTTTATCGCGTGCGGATGGTCGTCGACGTCGCGAAGAAAACCTATTCGGTATTTGTGACTCCCCCAGGGCAGCCGGAAGTGTCGCTGGCCCAGAACTATGCGTTCAGAACCCAGCAGTCGGGCGTGAAGTCCCTGGGCAAGCTCGTCATCGCGGGCTTCAAGGGTCCGGACGGCTTTTTCGCCGGCGCGCATCGCGTGTCCGGCGTTTCTCTGAAACCCGCCCCCTAGGGACGCGCGGCGGCGATCTTCGCCTCTTCCCGCTTGCGCAGCTCCTTGCGCTGCACCTTGCCGGTGGTGGTCATCGGCAGCGCGTCGATGAATTCGATCTCCTTGGGGTATTCGTAGGGCGCCAGCCGGCCACGCACGTGCGCCTGGATCTCTTCGACCAGCGCCTGCGTTCCTACCTGCCCCGGCTGGAGCACCACGAAGGCCTTGACGATCTGGCCGCGCGCGGCGTCGGGCTTGCCGATCACCGCCGCGTTGGCGACCGCGGGATGCTTGACGATGCAGGACTCGATTTCCGCCGGGCCGATGCGGTAGCCGGAGGACTTGATGACGTCGTCCGAGCGCCCCTGGTACCAGAGGTAGCCGTCCTCGTCCATGCGGCCCTGGTCGCCGGTGAGGCCCCAGTCGCCGATGAATTTGTCCTTGGTCGCCTGCGGGTTCTTCCAGTATTCGAGGAAGAACACCGGGTCCGCGCGACGATCGACCGCGATTTCTCCCAGCTCTCCAGGCTTTTTCTCCAGGCCGTGCTCATCGATGATCGCGACGCGATGTCCCGGATACGGCCGGCCGATGGAACCCGGCTTCACCGGCCAGGCTGACTGGCAGTTGCCGACCACGTAATTGATCTCGGTCTGGCCGAACATTTCGTTGATGGTGACGCCGAGCTGCTCGCGCGCCCATTCGATCACCGTCACGCCGACCGATTCGCCCGCGCTCATGATTGAGCGCAGGGAAAGATCGAATTGCCTCTTGGGTTCCGGAATCGCCTTCATCATCAGCTTCAGGGCCGTCGGGAACAAAAACGCATTCCGTACGCCGTATTTATCGAGCAGGTAGTACGCCCGCTCGGCGTCGAAGCGGCCGCGGTAGCCGAGGATAGGCATGCCGAAATACCAGCTCGGCAGCAGCGCGTCCATCAGCCCGCCCGCCCAGGCCCAGTCCGCGGGCGACCAGAACATGTCGCCCGGCTGCGGGAAGAAGTCGTGCGAATAGACGAAGCCCGGGATGTTGCCGACGATCAGGCGATGCGCCTCCAGCGCGCCCTTGGGCGGACCGGTGGTCCCGCTGGTGTAGATGATCAGAGCGGGATCGTCGGCGGCAGTATCCACCGGAGCGAAAGTGAAACTGCTTTTCTCAAGGAGTTCTTCATAGCTGTGCACGCCGGATTCCCTCGCCCCTCCCACGCCGATCACGTGCCTCAGGTGCTTGAGCTTGTCCCTGGCCGCCCACAGGTTGGCGATCGTGGTGGGCTCGACGAACACCACGCTCGCGCCGGCGTAATCCATGCGGTATTCCAGCGCGTCCGGGCCGAACAGGTGCGAAAGCGGCAGCGCGACGGCGCCCATCTGGAAAATGGCCATGTAGGCGATGGCCATTTCGGGACGCTGCGGCAGGATCAGCGCGACCCGGTCGCCGCGCTTCACGCCGAGCCCGGCGAGCGCGTTCGACAGGCGGTTGGCTTCGCGCTGGATGTCCCAGAACGTGTATTTCGCCGCCGCGCCAGATTCGTCTTCCCAGTAGAGCGCGAAGCGCGAGCGGTCGGCGGCCCAGCGGCCGCAGCAGGCCTGCGCGATGTTCAGGCGCCCGGGCACCTCCCAGCGCCAGCTGCGGTGCAATTCCTGGTAGCGATCGGTCGCGGCCGCCACGGCGGCGCTACTTCTTCTTGCCGCGCTCGGGGATCGGGGTCTCGATGGAATCCGCGAGCCGCAGGCGCTCGACGTTGACAGGCGGTTCCTTCGGCTCCGCCTTCGGCGGCTCGGCCGCCGGATTCGGCGCCACGGCCACGGCAGCTGCCGCCGGCGTGATTACGCCCTTGGCATCCTGCGAGGCGGCCCTCGCCTTCGCCGCCGCTTCGAAGGCGGCGTTGGTGATCAGCGGCTGCGGATTGATCTGGTAAATGATCCAGACAACCCAGCCGACCGTGGCCAGCATCACCAGCGCGAGAAAACGCCAGAACCACTCGCCGATATGCTTCGGCCGTCGTGGTACGGCGGTTCCCTGCCCGGCTGCTTTTTCTGTGGCGCTCATGACTATGCTGGCGTTTGCTCCCCGTCCTGCAGCAGTTTACCATCGGTCGGGATTTCCCTCACGGATACTGGAACTTACGTATGCCCAGCGCACTTGTGTTCGACGCCTATGGCACCCTGTTCGATGTGCATTCCGTGCGGGCGCGCTGCGACGCTTTCTGGCCAGGCAAGGGCGCGCAGCTGTCGCAGATCTGGCGCGCCAAGCAGCTGGAGTACACCTGGCAGCGCAGTCTGATGGGGCGCTATGCGCCTTTTTCCGCCGTGACGCTGGAAGCCTTGGAATACTCTTGCGCCTTGCTCGGCCTCGTCGCCGGGCCGATGCAGAAGAGCGCCCTCATGGATGAGTACCGCAACCTGGCGCCCTATCCCGAGGTCCCCGGCGCGCTCGCCAAGTTCAAGGGACGCAAGCTCGCCATCCTCACCAACGGCTCGCCCGACATGATCGACCCGCTGGTAAAGAGTCGGGGCATGGAAAAAACCTTCGATGCGGTGCTCAGCGTGGATGTGCTCAAGGTCTACAAACCCGCGACCGCCGTCTACGAGTTGGCGATGAACAGGCTGCAGCTGCCCAGGGAAGACATCGGCTTCGTGTCCTCGAACTGCTGGGACGCGCTCGGCGCGAAAACCTTCGGCTTCAGCGTCTACTGGATCAATCGCACCGGTGCGCCGATCGACCGCCTGGGGGTGCAGCCCGACCGGATCGTGAGCGGACTGGATGAACTTTTGCCCTAGTTGCGGCGCGCCGGTCGTACAGCGCGTGCCGCCGGGCGATTCGCTGCCGCGCGCCGTCTGCGACGCCTGCGGCAGCATCCACTACGCCAACCCGAAGCTGGTGCTCGGCTCGATCCCGGTGTGGGAAGAAGGCGGGCGGGCGCGTCTCCTGCTGTGCCGGCGCGCCATCGAACCGCGCTACGGCTACTGGACGCTGCCCGCGGGCTTCATGGAAAACGACGAATCTACCGGCGAAGCAGCGACGCGCGAGACGCTGGAGGAAGCCGGCGCACGCATAGAACTGCTCGGCGCCTTCAGCATGATCTCCGTCCCCTACGTGAACCAGGTGCACGTCTTCTATCGCGCGCGCCTGCTCGACCTGGATTTCAAGCCCGGCGTCGAGAGCCTGGAAGTGGCGCTGTTCGAGGAAGCAAAGATTCCCTGGAAGGACGTCGCTTTCCGCACCGTCGGCCTGACACTCAGGCACTGGTTCGCCGATCGCGCGCGCGGCGCCTTCGGTTTCCACGCCGAAGACGTCAAGTAGCCGGGATGCTGACCTGGCTGGAACCGGCCGACCCCTTTCCGGCTCCCGAGAAGGCGCTCAAGGAACCTAGCGGGCTGCTCTGCGCCGGCGCCGACTTGTCGGTGCCGCGCCTGCTGGAGGCCTACCGCAACGGCATCTTTCCCTGGTATTCGGGCGGCGGGCCGATCCTGTGGTGGTCGCCTGATCCGCGCATGGTGCTGTTCTGCGAGGAGTTGAAGGTGGCCCGCTCGCTTGCCAAGAGCCTGCGCAACAAGGATTACCGCGTGACCGTCGACAGCTGCTTCGAGGAGGTCATCGCGAACTGCTCGAAGCCCAGAAAAGATGGCGCCGGTACCTGGCTTGGCAAGGACATGCGCAATGCCTATCTGGCGCTGCACCGCGCGGGACACGCGCATTCCTTCGAGACCTGGCAGGCAGGCCGCCTGGCCGGCGGCCTCTACGGAGTGGCAATCGGCCGCATGTTCTACGGCGAATCCATGTTCTCCCGTGCCACGGATGCGTCCAAAGTCGCCCTGGTCGCCCTGGTCGAGGAACTGCGCCGGCGCGGCTTTCCCCTGATCGACTGCCAGCAACGCACCCCCCTGCTCGCCTCGATGGGCGCGCGAGAGATCCCGCGCCGGCAGTTTTTACGCCGCGTGGCAGCATTGGTAAACTATCCGGAACAACCGGGAAAGTGGGCGATTTCTACGCATGTCTCGGCTTAACGATCTTCCGCACGCGGTACTGCAGTTCTACGTGACTGCGCCCTATCCGTGCAGCTACCTGCCCGAGCGCATGGCGCGCTCGCAGGTCGCGACGCCAAGCCACCTGATCAACACGGAGCTGTACGGCGAGCTGGTCAAGGCCGGTTTTCGCCGCAGCGGCATCTTCACCTACCGTCCGCATTGCGACAGCTGCCGCGCCTGCGTGCCGGTGCGCATCCCGGTGCGTGAGTTCGACGCCACGCGCTCGCAACGGCGCGCACTCAACCAGCACAACGAGCTCGCCTCGCAGGCGCAGCCGCTCAAGTTCCGCCTCGAGCACTATGCGCTCTACCTGCGCTACCAGTCGCGGCGCCACTCCGGCGGCGGCATGGACAACGACAGCCGCGACCAGTACTCGCATTTCCTGCTGCAGAGCCGCGTCGACACGCGCCTGATCGAGTTCCGCGACAACGGCCAGCTGGTGATGGTGTCGATCGTCGATTACCTTCCCGACGGCCTATCGTCGGTCTACACCTTCTTCGAACCCGACCGCCGCAGCGCCAGCTTCGGCACCTTCAACGTGCTCTGGCAGATCGAGGCCTGCCGCGCGCTCGGCCTGCCCTACCTGTACCTCGGCTACTGGATCAAGGAAAGCCCGAAGATGGCCTACAAATCGCGCTTCGCGCCGATCGAAGGCTTCATCGGCGGGGAGTGGCGCCGCCTCGCGCCCGAGGACCTCGAATAGCGATGCTTTATTCCCTGGCGCGGCCCTTCCTGTTCGCGCTGGATCCGGAAACCGCTCATAACGCCGCACTGAAGCTCTCCGGCGTCGCCGGCCTTTTCGCGCCGAAGCCGCCCGCCTGTCCCGTGCGCGTGATGGGGATCGATTTTCCGAATCCTGTCGGCCTCGCCGCCGGCCTCGACAAGCATGCGGAGCACGTCGATGGACTCGCCACGCTCGGCTTCGGCTTCCTCGAACTCGGCGGCGTTACGCCGCGACCGCAGCCCGGCAATCCGAAGCCTCGCCTGTTCCGAATTCCGGAAGCAAACGCGATCATCAACCGGTATGGCCTGAACAGCGTCGGCGTGGACGTTTTTATCGAAAACCTGAAAAGGAAAAAATCAAAAGCAATCATCGGCGTAAACATCGGCAAGAACAGGGACACGCCGAACGGGAATGCCGCGGACGACTACGAACTCTGTTTCGAGAAGCTGTATCCGCTCGTCGATTACGTCACGCTGAACGTTTCCTCTCCGAATACGGCAGGGCTGAGGGACTTGCAGGGTGTCGAAGCTCTTTTGAATTTATTGAATCGAGCAAAAGCAAAGCAGCGGCAGTTGCGCGAACGGCACGGCCGCAACGTAGCCGTCGCGCTCAAGATCGCGCCGGACCTGGACCACGCCGCGATTCACGACATCGCGGAGGCCGCGAAGCGGACGAAGATCGAGGGCATCGTGGCCACCAACACCACGGTCGATCGCAAGGGAATCGCCGGCTATCCGCAGGCGCAGGAGCAAGGCGGCCTGTCGGGCGCGCCGCTCAGGGAACGTTCGACCGACGTGATCGGCGCGCTCTGCCGCGAGCTCAAGGGCGAGGTCCCGGTGATCGGCGTCGGCGGCATCATGAACGGTGCGGACGCCGTGGAGAAACTGAACGCCGGCGCATCGCTCGTGCAAATCTACAGCGGGCTCATCTTCCGCGGCCCTCACCTGGTATTCGAATGCGTATCGGCCTGCCTCGCGGAATCAAGGACGGCGAAATCCGCGTCGAACTGACGCCCGGCCAGATGTCGCCAAAGCTGATCACGCGGCAGACGTTGCGCACCGCGAGTTTTGGATGAAGCGGACCGTGGTCGCCTTGATCGATGAACCGCGCTGCATTGGCTGCGCGCGCTGTATCGACGCCTGCCCCGTGGATGCGATTGCCGGCGCGCCGGGGCTGATGCACACGGTCATTGCCGGCTACTGCACGGGCTGCGAGCTTTGCCTGCCGCCCTGCCCGGTCGATTGCATCGACCTCGTTCCGGCGCCGGGCCCGTGGACGGCGCCGGATGCAAGGGCGGCAAAAGCGCGCGTTCGCGCAAGGAAAGCGAGAATTTCCAGGGAAAGCCCGAAACCGGGTCCTGCCGACCGCAAGGCCGTGATCGCAGCGGCGTTGTCGAGAAAGCGCAAGGCGTGAACCCGGACAAGCGCCGCGAGATCTTCGAACGCTTTCGCGCCGCCAACCCGCATCCGAAAACCGAACTCGTCTATCGCACGCCCTTCGAGCTGCTGGTGTCGGTGGTGCTCTCCGCTCAGGCGACCGACAAATCCGTGAATCTTGCCACCGCAAAGCTGTTTCCCGTGGCGAACACCCCGGAGAAACTGCTGAGGTTGGGTGAACCCGGGCTGGCGGATTACATCAAGACGATCGGCCTGTTTCGCATGAAGGCGAAGAACGTCATCGGCCTTTCAAGGCTGCTGCTCGAGAAGCATGGCGGCGAAGTGCCCGCCGATCGCGAGGCGCTGGAAAGCCTGCCGGGGGTCGGCCGCAAGACCGCCAACGTGGTGCTGAACGTCGCCTTCGGCCAACCCACGATGGCGGTGGACACGCACATCTTCCGGGTCTCCAACCGCACCGGCATCGCGCCGGGCAAGGACCCATTGGCAGTCGAGCTGAAGCTGGTGAAATTCGTGCCGCCCGAGTTCATGCAGCACGCGCACCACTGGCTGATCCTGCACGGCCGCTACGTCTGCGTCGCGCGCAAGCCGAAATGCCCGCAATGCCTGATCCGGGACCTGTGCGAGTACAGGCCCAAAACCAGGCAGGAATAGCTAGCGCTGGAAGTGCAGGCTCGAGTGCTGGCTGGAGAACCAGGCCGCCAGGTCCTGCATGTCCTGCTTGCTGAGCTGGTCGGCGAACGCCTTCATGACCGGGTTGGCGCGCTTGCCCGACTTGTAATCCGTGAGCGCCTTGACGATGTAGTCGCCGTACTGGCCGGCCAGGATCGGATTCTCGGGCGCGGCGGGCTTCGAACCGTCGGCGCCGTGGCAGGCCGCGCAGACTTCCGCGGCCTTGATCTTGCCCTTCTCCAGGTTGCCGCCGGCGAAGGCACTGCCCGCGAAGGCGAGCGCCAGGACCACGAGGAATGCGGGCCTCATTACTTGTGCTCCGAGTAGTAGGCGGCAAGGTCCGCGATGTCCTGGTCGGACAGGCTCGCCGCGATGCCGCGCATCGACGGGTGGCTGCGTTGCTTCGCCTTGTAGGCGTGCAGCGCGTTCGACAGGTAGGCCGCCGACTGCCCGCCGAGCTTGGGCACGGGATAGACGTCGGGATACGCCGTGCGGTAGCCGGCAATGCCGTGGCAGCCTTCGCACATGGCAATCTTCTTGTGCGCTTGCTTCGGATCGCCTACGAGGGGCGGTTGCTGGGCGAGCGCGGGCGCCGAGGCGAGCATCAAGGCAGCGAGGATCGTCTTCTGAGAGGGGCGCATTCTTGTTTCGCTGGGTGTCGGAGGGGTTGAAATTACCGGGCGATTATAATGCGATTTTGGCCAAGGACGCCCGATGCGCTTCACCGGTTCCGCAGAATACGTCTCCACCGACGACCTGACCCTCGCGGTCAACGCGGCAATCACGCTGCAGCGGCCCCTGCTGATCAAGGGCGAGCCGGGCACCGGCAAGACGATGCTGGCGGTCCAGGTCGCCAAGTCGCTCGGCGTTCCCCTGCTCGAATGGCACATCAAGTCGACGACCAAGGCGCAGCAGGGCCTCTATGAATACGACGCGGTCAGCCGCCTGCGCGATTCGCAACTGGGCGACGAGCGCGTGCACGACATCCACAACTACATCGTCAAGGGCATGCTGTGGCAGGCGTTCTCCATGGACACGCCCTGCGTGCTGCTGATCGACGAAGTGGACAAGGCCGACATCGAGTTCCCGAACGACTTGCTGCGCGAACTCGACCGCATGGAGTTCTACGTCTACGAGACGCGCGAGCTGATCAAGGCAAAGCAGCGGCCGATCGTGTTCATCACATCGAACAACGAGAAGGAGCTGCCGGACGCCTTCCTGCGGCGCTGCTTCTTCCACTACATCCGCTTCCCCGAGAAGGAAACGATGGAGAAAATCGTCCAGGTGCACTTCCCGCACTTGAAGAAATCGCTGCTCAAGGAGGCGATGGAGGTGTTCTTCGAGGTGCGCGAAGTACCCGGCCTGAAGAAGAAGCCTTCGACTTCGGAACTGCTCGACTGGCTGAAGCTGCTGCTGGCCGAAGACATCCCGCCCGACGCGCTGCACTCCAAGGACCGCAAGACCATCATCCCGCCGCTGCACGGCGCGCTGCTGAAGAACGAGCAGGACGTTCACCTCTTCGAGCGGCTGGTGTTCATGACGCGCGCAAAGGGTGCCTGAAGCAGCGGATCCGGGCAGGGCTACAACCCTAAACCGCGAGGGCAACGCCCACAAGGAAGCGGGCCGCCCCGAAATGGCGGAGGACAGTTACCGGCGCGCGCTGCAGGCGTCGCCGGACCATCCGTCGGCACTTTACAACCTCGGCGTGTGCCTGTACGAGCTTGGCCGGCGCCGGGAAGCGGAAGGCTTCCTTCGCCGCGTGGTGGAGCTTGACCCGGCGGATTCGCACGCGCTGTTCCAGCTGGGCGCCCTTCTTTGCGACGACGCGAGGTTTGCCGAAGCGGCCGGGACGCTGCGCGCGGCAGCGGCGCTGTGGCCTGACAATCCGCTGCTGTATTTCTACCTGGGAATCGCCCAGGTGCGCAGCGGCTCGCCCTGGGAGGCGATCGCGAGCCTGCGCCGGGCCCTGGCGCTCGAACCCGACTATCCGAACGCGCATTTCAATCTCGGCAACGCCCACAGCCTCCTGAAGGAGAGCGACCAGGCGATCAGCTGCTACCGGGAAGCCTGCCGCGCACAGCCCGACAACCCGCTCTACCGGGGCTCGCTGCTGAACGAGATGCAGCAGGCCTGCGACTGGACGCAGATCGGCGAACTGATCGACCTGCAGCGCCGCGGCGTTTCGCAGCAGCCGCCGCAGCCGATTCACCCGTTCCAGCTGCTCTCGATACCCTCGACGCGCTCCGAGCAGCTGCAGTGCGCGAGGAATTTTGCGGCGCACCAGCTGCAGGGACTGGAGCAGGAGCGGCAGCGGCTTTCCTTCAGCTTCGCGCGCCGCCCCTCGCAAGGCAGGATCAGGCTTGGCTATCTGTCGGCCGATTTCCACGAACACCCCGTCGCCTACCTGCTGGCCGAAGTGTTCGAGCTGCATGATCGCGAGCGCTTCGAGGTCGTCGCTTACTCCTGCGGCCCTGAGTCGGAAAGCCCGACGAGAGCCCGCCTCCGGCGCGCCTTCGATCGCTTCGTCGATCTCAGGACCCTTTCCAATGCCGATGCCGCGGCCACAATTCACGCGCACGGCGTGGACATACTCGTCGATCTCGGGGGGTACACGACGAACGCCCGTACCGAGGTCGCCGCACTCCGGCCCGCGCCCATCCAGGCGAGTTTCATCGGCTTTGCGGGCACTTCAGGCGCCCCGTTCATCGACTATCTGGTTGCCGACCGGTTCGTCATCCCGCCCGGGCACGAGTCGGACTACAGCGAGCAGCTCGTGCTCATGCCGGCAAGCTTCCAGGCTAACGACCGCAAGCGGCTGGTGGCACAGACGCCGTCGCGGCGGCAGCTGGGGCTTGCGGAGGACTCGTTCGTGTTCTGCTGCTTCAACCAGCCGTACAAGATCCTGCCGGAGCTCTTCGAGACCTGGATGCGGCTGCTGCACGCCGTGCCCGCTAGCGTGCTGTGGCTGCGCGACAGCAACGACGCGGCAACGAGAAACCTGCGCCGGGCGGCGCGCGCTGCAGGCATCGATGCCGACCGCCTGGTGTTCGCGCCGTCAGTGGAAAATTACAGCCTGCATCTCGGCAGGTTCGCGGCCGCGGACTTGTTCCTGGACTCCTTCCCCTACAACGCCCATACCACGGCCAGCGACGCGCTGTGGACCGGCTTGCCGGTGCTGACCTGCGCCGGCGAAACGTTTGCGTCGCGCGTCGCTGGCAGCCTGCTGCACGCAGTCGGCCTGCCCGAGCTCGTTACCAGTTCACCGGCGGAATACGAACGCCTTGCGCTGCGCCTTGCCGGCACGCCCGGAGAATTGCGCCAACTGCGCTCGCGGCTGCGGGAAAATCGCGGCGCCGCGCCGCTGTTCGACACACCTCGCTTTACGCGAGATCTGGAAGCAGCCTACCTCGGCATGTGGCAAGAACACGCGGCCGGGCGCCCGCCGCGGCGCATCGAATTCTGAGAAGATGCCGCATGCTGGAATGCTTGAGCGCCGAACTCGACTGCCGTGATTGAATTCGTCACGGTTTCGCACCAGCCATGGCGAATCGGCCCGCTGGAAAAGTCCCTGCAGGCGGCCATGGGCCCCAGTCGCTGGCCGGGCCCGAAGAAATGGCGCCTGACGGTGATCGACGGAACGTCGAACGATATCTTCAACGGCTACAACAAGGCCGCCGCTTCGACCACGGGGGACATCCTCGCGTTCATGCACCACGACATCCAGGTTCTCGCCAATGCCGTCGCATTCGAACGCCCGTTGCGCCTGCTCGAAGAGCCCGCCACCGGTTTGATCGGCATCGCGGGCGCGACCCGGCTAAATGCCCAGGGTTGCTGGTGGGGCGACCTGCCGTTGCAGGAGGTCATGAGCCACTGCAGGGGCATCGTCGCCTATCCGGACGAAAATCCCATGGGCATGACCTACACGACGTGGCCCGGCGGCCAGGGGCTGTTCGGCCAGGTGGTCGTCGTGGACGGGGTATTTCTAATGTGCCACCGCCGAACCCTGGACAGCCTGGGCGGCTTCGATTCGAAGACGTTCAAGGGATTCCACTTTTACGATATCGACATCAGCTTCAGGGCCCACCTGCGCGGGCTGAAGAATTACGTCGCGCCGCTGCCTCTGATCCATGAATCGCGGGGGAATTACGATGATGCCTGGGAAAGCGCCCGTAAGCTGTTCGTGGATAAATTTTCCGGCCAGCTGCCCTGCCGGATTTAGGCGCTGATCCGATGCTCGGTCGAGTCGTGCGCGAGGTCTGGGAATCCCTGATCCGGTCCGGGCGCAAACCACCACCGGCAGCCGATGCCGCGGAAGCCAATCCGCTCGCGGAGCATTTCTTCGGCGGCCGCGGCCGGTTGATGCAGAAGTGGCATCACTATTTCGACATCTATCACCGTCATTTCCAGCCGTTCCGCGGCCGCGCGCCGGTGGTGCTGGAGATCGGCGTGCTCCACGGCGGCTCGCTGCAGATGTGGAAGAGCTATTTCGGCCCCGGCGCGCAGATCATCGGCGTCGATGTCGATCCCCGCTGCCGGGAACTCGAGGAGGACCGCATCCGCGTCCTGATCGGCGACCAGGCGAACCGCGCATTCCTGGCGAAACTGCGCGAGCAGGTACCGCACATCGACATCGTGATCGACGACGGCGGCCATTTCTCGCCGCAGCAGATCGCCAGCTTCGAAGAACTCTACCCCCACGTCCAGCCGCACGGCATCTACCTGTGCGAGGACCTCCATTCCTCGTACGCCCCGTACTACAACGGCGGCTATCGGCGCGAAGGGACCTTCATCGAGTACGCCAAGGGACTGGTCGATCGGCTGCATGCCTGGCATGCCGCCGAACCCGAGCGCTTTGCGGTAGACATCGTCACGCGCAGCACCTATGCGCTGCACTTCTACGACAGCATCCTGGTGGTCGAGAAGAAGCCGGCGCAGCAGCCCGTGCAGTCCGTGATCGGCCGGCCTTCTTTCTGACAAAATAGCGCATGCTGATCGACTTCTTCCTCAAGCTGAAGAGCCACAAGCTGCCGGTCTCCATCAAGGAGTACCTGACGCTGCTCGAGGCGATGCACAAGGACGTCATCGGCCCGAACATAAACGATTTCTACTACCTGTCGCGCACCGCGCTGGTGAAGGACGAAGCGAACTTCGACAAGTTCGACCGCGCCTTCGCCGAGTTCTGGGACGGCGTGCAGACGATACCCGGCATCGAGGCGGAAATCCCGCTCGAGTGGCTGCTGAAGCAGGTCGAGCTGACCCTGAGCGAGGAAGAGAAAAAGCAGATCCAGGCGCTCGGCGGCTGGGAAAAACTCATGGAGACGCTCAAGCAGCGGCTCGAAGAGCAGAAGAACCGCCACCAGGGCGGCTCCAAGTGGATCGGCACCGGCGGCACGTCGCCCTTCGGCGCCTACGGCTACAACCCCGAAGGCATTCGCATCGGCCAGGACAAGAGTCGCAACCGCAGCGCAGTCAAGGTCTGGGATCAGAGGGAATACCGCAACCTAGACGACTCCGTGGAACTCGGCACCCGCAACATCAAAGTCGCCTTGCGCAGGCTGCGGAAATTCGCCCGGCAGGGCGCGCCGGAGGAATTCGACCTCGACAACACGATCTCGAGCACGGCGAAGAAGGCCTATCTCGACATCCACATGCGGCCGGAGCGCCGAAATGCCATCAAGGTGCTGATGCTGATGGACATCGGCGGCACGATGGACGACCACATCAAGCTGGCCGAGGAGCTGTTCTCCGCCTCCAAGACTGAGTTCAAGCACCTGGAGTTCTACTACTTCCACAACTGCATGTACGACTTCGTGTGGAAGGACAACCGGCGCCGGCACTCGGAGCGCACGCGCACCTGGGAACTGCTGCACAAGTACGGCCACGACTACAAGGTGATCTTCGTCGGCGACGCGACCATGAGTCCCTATGAAATCCTGCAGCCCGGCGGCTCGGTCGAATATTTCAACGAGGAGGCCGGCGCGGTGTGGATCCGGCGCTTCACCGACGTCTACTCGAAATGCGTCTGGCTCAACCCGGAGCCCGAGGAAGTCTGGGCCTACCGGCAGTCGATCCAGATCCTGAAAGAATTGATGAACAACCGCATGTACCCCACCACGCTCGCCGGCCTCGAGCAGGCCATGAAGGTGCTGGCGAAATAGCCGGCCGAACCCCCGGAGATTCGATGCCCGTCATCTCGACACGATCGTTCTTGCTTGCCGCCCTTGCCTGGGGACTGGCGCTGCCCTGCTTCGCCCAGAGCGGCACGCTCGCCAGGATCGCGAGCGAACGCACCATCGTCATGGGCTACATCGACGGCGCCGCGCCATTCTCGTCGGCCGGCAGCAATGGACAGCCGCTGGGCTATTCGATCGACCTGTGCCGTGCGATCGCCGAGGGCATCGGCGCGCAGCTCAAGATCGCCGACCTGAAAACCCGCTGGGTGGCGCTGACCGTGCAGGATCGCCTCGATGCGGTGCGCACGAAGCGCGTCGATCTCGAATGCAGCACGACGACCTGGACGCTGTCGCGCCAGGCGCTGGTGGACTTCAGCCTGATCACCTTCGTCGACGGCGCCAACATCGTCACGCTGGCCGAATCCGCGGTCAGCCGGATCGAAGATTTCAGCGGCAAGCGCATCGCGGTGCTGAGCGGCACCACGACCGAGAAGGTGTTGCGCGAAGCGCTGGCACGCCACAAGGTCAAGGCCGAGGTCGTCGAGATCAGCTCGCGCCCTCAGGGCGTGGAGATGGTCGAGCAGGCGAAGGTCGACGGTTTCGCCTCGGACCGCACCACGCTGATCGGCCTGGTCGCCCCCCGCAGCGACCGCACCCGCTTCCGGCTGCTGGACCAGGACTTGTCGGTCGAGGCCTACGCGCTGGCGCTGCCGCGCGACGACCACGATTTCCGCCTGGCAGTGGACCGGGTGCTCGCCGGCCTGTATCGCAGCGGCGGCATCAAACCGATCTACGACCGCTGGCTCGGGCTGCTCGGCGCGCCGAGCCTGCTGCTGAACGCCACCTATTTCATCCAGGGCATCGCCGAATAGCCCGTGCGCGCCGGTACCCCCGCGATGCGCGCACCCAGCCGGCTGCCGGAGCTCCTTGGCTGCCTGCTGCTATGCGCGGTTACGGTTGCCCAAGCCCAGGGCGGCCCCCTCCCGGACCTGCGCGATCCCGCCCTGTACCGCGATTCGCAGCGCAAGAGCACCTGCCGGGTCTGCGGCGAGATCAGCTCGATTCGCGAAGTGCGCGGCAATTCGTCGATTCCCGGATCCCGCAACCCGGGCAGCACCGCGGGCAATCCGAACGACTGGGCGGTGGTTGGCGCCGTGTTCCTGGTGCCGATCGGGCCCGGTGTGAAGGACAAGCCCTACGTAGGCGCCGTCGGCACGCCCGAGATGGCCGAGCGCCTGGGCGCCAACACCTACGAAATCACGATCCGCATGGACGACGGCGAGCGCCAGGTCGTGCGGCGGTCCGACGGCGCCAGCTTCTACGTCGGCGAGCGGGTGACGCTGAGCGGCGGTCTGATGGCGCCGCTGTAAGGGGGAAAATCGCCGCCGCCGGGCCCTAGCGGGCCTTCGCGGTCGGGACGTCGACGCCGTTCAATCGCGCAATCTCGTAGTAGCGCAACGCCTCGCCGTAATCGCGCGAAACGCCCGGAACGCCCTTGGACAGCATGTCGCCGAGGCGCCGTGCCGCCTGGCCGGCGGCCTGTCCTTTGCCTTCGCGCACGGCTTGTCCCAGCAACTTCGCGGCCTCCTTGTTCCTGCCATCGCCCTCGAGCGCGATCGCCTTCTGCAGCATGGCTTCCACCGTCAGCGGCGCGGCGTCCGGCACGGAAACCGCCACGGGGGCGGGCGCGGGTGTCGCGGCAACGGCAGCGAGCTTCACCGGGTCCGCCGGTTTCGCCGCGTCCGCGGGCTTGGCTGCATCGGCCTTCTTCGCCTTCTCTGCCTGCAGCTTGGCGAGTTCGGCCTCGCGCTGGCGAGTAATCTCGGCCTGCTTGCTCGCCTCGGCTTCGCGCAGCTTCACTTGCTCGGCCAGTTCGCGCTGGCGGATCACATCGCCGGATTTCTGCGCATCATCCACGCGCTGGCGCGCCAGGGCGAGTTCCTTTTCCAGGTTGGCCTCGCGCTGGCGGGACTGATCCAGTTCGGCCTCGCGCCGCTTGGACTCCTCCAGCATCTGAGTCAGTTCGTTGACGCGCTGCGCCATCGGGTCGGGCGGCTTGAACGCCTGCCACAGCCCGGCGCCGACCGCCGCCAGCGCGACCAAGGCGATCGCCGGCACGAACGACATCTTCTTCGGCCCCTCGGCCTCGCGTTTCTTCAGCGCCGCTTCGCGCTGCTGGAATTCCGCTTCGCGCCTGGCGAGCGCGGCTTCCATTTCGGCTTTTTCATCGGCCAACTTCTGCCTTGCCTCGGCCTCGCGCCGCGCCGCCTCCTCGACCTCGCGCCGCTCCTGCTCCTGGCCGCCGGAGGCCTGGCCGCGCAGCTTGTCGATCTTGCGCCTGGCGAGGGCGGCGTAGATGCCGTTCGGGAACTGCTCCACGTAGAGCTCGAAGTCGGCGGGATCGCTGCCGTCCTTGATCGAGCGCCAGAATTCCAGCTCGGTAGCCTTGGTGCGCGAGGCGAGCGGCGCCGCGAAAGTGCGCATCACGGTCGCGTCGCCGTCGACCGCCGCCGGCGCGCCCTCCACCGCGTCGGTGATGGCCCGCATCTTGAGCGTCTTGTCCGAGTCGCCGGTGTCCGCCTCGCCCTCGTTGGCGCGCTGCAGCGCATAGCCGAGCTGCCTCGCGGTCTGGTAGCGCTGGTCGGCGCTCTTGGCGAGCGCTTTCGCAATCACCGCGTCGAAAAGGGGCGACAGCGCCGCGTTCACGCTGGAGGGCGCCGAAGGCTGCTCGGAGAGGATCTTCTTGGCGATCGCCCAGGCGCCGCTGCCGACGAACGGTTTGCCGCCGCAGAGGAACTCGTACAGGATCACGCCGGCGGAGAAGATGTCGCTGCGCCGGTCGAGCGCGCCGCCCTGGATCTGCTCGGGCGACATGTAGGCCGGCGTGCCGACCACGGTGCCGGCCTGCGTCTTGTCCGAGACCGTGCGGTCCGGGTCGGCGATGCGCGCCACGCCGAAGTCGGTCAGCTTGACGCGGCCCGCCGAGTCGATCATCACGTTGGCCGGCTTGATGTCGCGGTGGATGATGCCGGCCTCGTGGGCGAAGTGCAGCGCCTCGCACAGCTCGCCCATGATGTGCACGATCTCTTTCAGTTCGAAGCGTTCCCTCGCATCAAAGAAGGTCTTGAGTTCCCGGCCGCGCACCATCTCCATGACGATGTAGGCGACGTCGCCCTCCTCTGCGAAATCGAACACCTGCACGATGTTGGGGTGGTTCAGGCGCGCCACCGCCTGGGCCTCGCGCCGGAAGCGCATCGAGTACTCCTTGGCCGAGTCCGAGTCGAGCGCACTCTTAAGGATGGTCTTGATCGCGACCTTGCGGTGCAGGCGCGTGTCCCTGCCTTCGTAGACGACGCCCATCGCGCCCGTGCCGAGCACGCGCTCGATGTCGTAGCGCCCGATGCGCTTGAGTTCCAGGGCCTCCCCCATGGTTGCGGATTATCGCAGGGCTATTGCAAGGCCGTAAGGACCGCATCCCCCATGGCGGCGGTGCCGACTTTTTGCTTGCCGGCCCGGAATATGTCCGCGGTGCGGTACCCGGCGGCCAGCACCGAGCGCACCGCGCCCTCGATGCGCGCCGCCTCGGCCTCGCGGCCGAAGCTGTGGCGCAGCAGCATGGCCCCCGAGAGGATGGCGGCCAGCGGATTGGCGACGTCCTTGCCGGCAATATCGGGGGCGGAGCCGTGCACCGGCTCGTAGAGACCCTTGTGACCCTCCCCCGCTTTCTCGCCCAACGAAGCGGAAGGCAGCATGCCGATCGAGCCGGTCAACATGGCCGCCGCGTCCGACAGGATGTCGCCGAACATGTTGGGCGCCAGGATCAGGTCGAACTGCTTCGGCGCGCGCAGCAACTCCATCGAAGCCGCGTCGACGTAGAGATTGCGGAATTCGACGTCTGGATAGCCTTTCGCGACTTTCGCGACCGTTTCGCGCCACAGCACCATGGTTTCCAGCACATTGGCCTTGTCGACCGAGCAAAGCTTCTTGCGGCGCGCACGCGCGGCCTGGAAACCCACGTGCGCGATGCGTTCGATTTCCGGCTCCGTGTAGCGCATGGTGTTGACGCCCTCGCGCACGCCGTCGGCATTGGTGGAGATTCCGCGCGGCGTGCCGTAGTAGATGTCGCCGTTCAGCTCGCGCAACACCATCAGGTCCAGGTCGCGCACCAGTTCGGGTTTCAGCGAAGACGCATCCACCAGCTCCGGGTACAGGATCGCGGGGCGGAAATTGGCGTAGAGCTTCAACTCGCGCCGCAGGGTCAGCAGCCCGAGGCCCGGGCGCAGGTGGCGCGGGCCGAGTTCGTCGCCGGGCAGGCCGGCGGCGCCGAACAGGATCGCGTCGGATTTTTTCGCCAGCTCGAACGTGTCCGGCGGCAGCGGCACGCCGGCGGCCTTGACGCCTTCGCCGCCGATCGGCGCTTCGGTGAACGTCGCTTCCCTGCCGGCGACCGCCTTCAGGATCTTGACCGCCTGGGCGGTGACTTCCTTGCCGATGCCGTCCCCCGGCAGTACCGCGATATTCATCATGTGCTATAGATCGTTGGGAAAGGGGCTCAGAAAACCATATGCGCATGAACCGTGTCAAACAACTCTGGCGCGAAGGCAAGCCGGCGATCGGCGGCTTCCTGTCGATACCGAGCTGCCTGTCCGCCGAGGCGATGGCCCATACCGGGCTCGACTGGCTGTGCCTGGACATGCAGCACGGCTGCCTGGACTACCCGGACGTCGTGCCGATGTTGACCGCGGTGTCGACTACCTCGGTGACGCCGCTGGTGCGCGTGCCATGGAACGAGCCCTCGATGATCATGAAGGTGCTCGACGCAGGCGCCTACGGGGTGATCGTGCCGATGGTAAGCAACCGCGCCGAGGCGGAGCGCGCGGTCGCCGCCTGCCGCTACCCGCCCGCCGGCATCCGCAGCAATGGGCCGAACCGCGCGGTGTACTACTCGGGCACCGACTACCAGAAAAACGCCGACCAGGAGATGCTCTGCATCGCCATGATCGAGACCGCCGAAGGCATCGCGAAAATGGACGAGATCATTTCGACGCCGGGCCTGGATGCGGTCTACATCGGCCCGACCGACCTCGCGCTCTCGCTCGGCCTGCCGCCGGTGATGGACAACGACGACCCGAAGCACGTCGCCACGGTGAACAAGATCCTGGAGACCTGCCGCAAGCATAAGGTGGTGGCCGCGATGCACACCGGCAGCGCGAAGTACACGCAGCGCTACATCGACCAGGGCTTCCAGATGGTCATGCTGATCAATGACCGGCTGGCGATGCAGGCCTACGTGAAAGCGGAAGTCGCCAAGCTCACCGGCTGGACGCCGCTGGCATCCGGCTAGAAGCGGGTCGTCAGCGCCGTCAGCCAGTCCGGCGATACGAGCAAAATCCAGGCCTCGAACGGCTTGTCCAGGCCCGCGAGGATGGCTGCACCGATCAGGACGAACAGCGCGCCGAGAATCGCTTTCCCTGCCTTGCCGGCCAACAGCATGCCGGCCTTCACCCGCCCCATCGCCGCGCGAGAAAGCGAGCCGAGCGCGACCAGGGGCGTCCCGGCGCCCAGCGCGAAGATCATCATCAGCAGCGCGATCCGGCCGAGGTTGCGTCCTTGCGCGGCCAGCGTGGTGGCGGCCCCCAGCGTCGGGCCGACGCAGGGAGTCCACAGGATGCCCAGCACCAGGCCGACTGCGAACTGGCCTCCCAGGCCATCGGGCCGGAGCTTCGACAGCAGGCCATCGCCCACGGCGCTCAGTCCCGCCGCCGCGGTCGCGAAACGTTCCTGCAGCTTCGGCGACAGCAGCACGACGCCAAAACCGGCCAGGATCACGGCGGCCACGGCACGGAATGCGTCCTGATCGATGCCGAGCGATGCGCCCAGCGTCGCGAGGAAGATGCCGGCCAGGGAGAACGACAGCATCAGGCCCAGCGCAAGAGCGTAAGGCCCGAGCGCATGCGCGGCGGCCGCGCTGGCGACGAGGATCGGCAGCAGCGGCAGCACGCAGGGCGACAGCGTGGAAAGCAGCCCGGCGAGGTAGCCCAGGCCATAGGTGGCGGCGCCGAAGTCCACGCGCCCGCCGCCTCAGGTAATCAGAGCGCCTTGCCGAACAGCGCGGACAGTTCTTCCTTCTTCGTCTGGCCGGTCGAGCGCCCGACTTCCCTGCCACCCTTGAACACCACGAAGGTGGACTGCTGCGTAATGTGCAGCTTCTTCTTCAGCTCCTTCTCGGTGTCGTAGTTGGCGACGAAGAGCGTGACGTCCTTCATCTTCGCTTCGCCCATGAGACCGTGCACGACGGGCTTTTGCGCCTTGCAGGTCGGGCACCAGTCGGCGGCGAAATGCACGATCGCCGGCTTGCCCTCGGCCAGAGTTTTGTCGAAGGCGGCCTTGTTGTAAGCCTGTTCGCCCGCCCAGGCGTTCATGGCAAACAGGGACAGCATCGCGGCGACGAAGCGTTTCATGATTTCCGTTCGTTCAGGCCGCCGCGCGGTCGGCGCGGCGACGCTCGTGCTCCTTCAGGTGGCGCTTGCGCAGCCGGATCGATTTCGGCGTGATTTCCACTAGCTCGTCGTCGGCGATGAATTCCACCGCGTATTCCAGCGTCAGCCCGATCGGCGGCACGAGGTCGATCGCCTCGTCCTTGCCGGAGGCGCGGATGTTGGTGAGCTGCTTGGTGCGGATTGGATTCACCGTCAGGTCGTTGTCGCGGCTGTGGATGCCGACGATCATGCCCTCGTACACCGGCTCGCCGGGGCTGACGAACATGCGGCCGCGCTCCTGCAGCTTCCATATCGCGTAGGCGACGATGTTGCCGTCGTCCTGCGAAACCAGCACGCCGTTGCGGCGTTCGGCCACCTGCTCGGGCTTGGCCGGTGCGTATTCATCGAACACGTGGCTCATGATGCCGGTGCCGCGCGTCAGGGTCATGAATTCGCCCTGGAAGCCGATCAGGCCGCGCGCCGGGATGCGGTAATCGAGGCGCACGCGCCCCTTGCCGTCGGGCTGCATATCGAGCAGCTCGCCGCGGCGGCGGCCGAGTTCCTCCATCACGCCGCCCTGGTTGGCGTCTTCCACGTCCACCGTCAGCACCTCGAAGGGCTCGTGCTTGACCCCGTCGACCATCTTGGTGATCACTCGCGGACGAGACACCGCGATCTCATAGCCCTCGCGGCGCATGTTCTCCAGCAGGATCGTCAGGTGCAGCTCGCCGCGGCCGTGCACGATGAAGGTATCGGTATCGGACGGATACTCGACGCGCATCGCCACGTTCGACTTGGTCTCGCGCTCCAGGCGCTCGCGGATCTGGCGGCTGGTGAGAAACTTGCCTTCGCGGCCGGCAAGCGGCGAGGCGTTCACGAGGAAATTCATCGTCAGCGTCGGCTCGTCCACCTTCAGGAGCGGCAGCGCGTCAGGGTGCTCCGGATGGCACAGCGTGGTGCCGACGCCGATTTCCTCGATGCCGTTGATCAGCACGATGTCGCCCGCCTCCGCCTCGGGGACCTGCACGCGCGCCAGGCCTTCGAACATCAGTACCTGGTTGATTTTTGCCTTCACGGGCGTCGAATCCGGTCCGTTCATCACGATCACTTCCTGCGCCGCCTTGATGCGGCCGCGGCGGATGCGCCCGATGCCGATCTTGCCCACGTAGCTGGAGTAATCCAGGGAGCAGATCTGCAGCTGCAGCGGCTCGTCCGGGTTTTCGTCGCGCATGGGAACGTGGTCGAGAATGGCCTGGAACAGGGGTTTTAGATCTACTTCCTCATCTTTCAAATCTCTTTTTGCCCAACCCAGAAGCGCGGAAGCGTAAATAACAGGAAAGTCCAACTGCTCTTCCGTAGCCCCAAGCTTGTCGAACAGGTCGAAGGTCTGGTTTACCACCCACTGTGCGCGCGCCCCCGGGCGATCCACCTTGTTGACGACGACGATGGGCTTGAGGCCCAGCGCCAGCGCCTTGCGCGTGACGAAGCGCGTCTGCGGCATCGGTCCTTCGACCGCGTCCACCAGCAGCAGCACGCCGTCCACCATCGAAAGCACGCGCTCCACTTCGCCGCCGAAGTCGGCGTGGCCCGGCGTGTCCACGATGTTGATGTGCGTGCCCTCGAAGCGCACCGCGCAGTTCTTGGCCAGGATGGTGATGCCGCGCTCGCGCTCCAGGTCGTTCGAGTCCATGACCCGCTCCTGCAGCTGCTCGTGGGCGGCGAAGGTCCCGCTCTGGCGCAGCAGTTTGTCGACCAGGGTGGTCTTGCCGTGGTCGACGTGGGCGATGATGGCTACATTGCGTAAGGCGCGAGGCATGGTCTTGATTCGGTTGCGAAAAAGTGCGCGCATTGTACGCGAGTTGGAGACTCGCGTGTTGCGCCGCAGAAACGACCTACGGGCAGATGTACCCCGTCCCGCCCGGGTTCGGGAAGCAGCCGACCGACTGCGGCAGGAAATGCTTCGGCAGCCACAGCACCACGTCGGGGAAATAGATGCAGAAAAGGATGGTGGCGAGGAACACGACGTAGATCGGGAAGGAATCCAGCATGGCGCGCCCGAACCGCACGCCGGTGAACTTGGCCGCCATGAGCAGCGCGAGCCCGTAGGGCGGCGTGATGAGACCGAAGGCGAGCGTGACGATGATCACCACGCCCATGTGCACCGCTTTGATGTCGGTGTTGTGCACGAGGTCGGTGATGATCGGCATGAAGATGATGATCGCCGGGATGGCGTCGATGAAATCGCCGACGATGATGAACAGCGCGACCAGCAGCAGCATGATGAGATGAGGGTCGTTGCCCGCGACGCCCTGCATCCAGGCAGACACGGCGGCAGGCCCGCGCAGGTAGGCGAGCATCCAGCCGAAGGCGGAGGACGCCGCAATCGTGATCAGCGGGATCGAATAGAGCAGCCCGGTGTGCGCCAGGTCGCGTGGCAGATCGCGAAAGTAGCCGCGGTTCAGCAACGGAATGACGACGGCGAGGATATAGAGCACCGCGACCACGCCGGCTTCGGTCGGCGTGAAGAAGCCGCTGAGAATGCCGCCCATGATGATGACCGGAATCACCATCGGCAGCGCGGCGCCGTGCGCGGCCCGCGCGAATTCCGGGAACGTGGCGCGCCGATGCTGCACGCCCGCCGGGCCGAAGAAATGGCTGTAGACCATGAGGCCGAGGCCGACCATGACGCCCGGCACCACGCCCGCGAGGAACAGGCCGCCGATCGAGACGTTGCCGGTCGCGCCATAGACGATGGCCATGATGCTGGGCGGGATCAGGTTCGCCATGGTCGATGCCGAAGCGATGAGCGCGGCGATGAAGCCGGCGCGGTAGCCCTCGCGCTTCATCTCCGGTCCCAGCGTGCGCGAAAGGACGGCGACATCCGCCGCGGAGGAGCCCGAGATCCCCGCGAAGAACATGCTGAACAGCGTCACCACCTGCGCCAGCCCGCCGCGCAGATGGCCGATCATGGCTTGTGCGAGCACGATCATGCGGCCGGTCACGTTTGCAGCCGTCATGAGCTCGCCGACCATCAGGAAGAACGGCACGGCGAGCAGGGCCTCGACGTCGATGCCGTTGAAGAGCTGGCCCATGATGGAGGGCAGGCCGACCGGGGTGAACGCGGCGGCCACCAGCACGCCGGCGATCAGCGCGAAGGCCACCGGCACGCCGAGGTAGCCGAGGAAGAGGAACAGGAATGCCATGAGAAAGATCAGGGCGCCGTTCGTCATCTAGTCACGCTCTGCCCTCCCGGTCCGCAAAGCCGTTCTGCCAGCCGTTGACCAGCTGCTCGATGGTGAAGAGCGCGACGAGCAGGCCGCCAAGCGGGATCGCCGCGTAGAAGCTCGCCAGCGGTGTCATCGAAGGCATGCGCAGGCTGTGGAAACCACTGAGAAAGTTGAGGAAGCCGAACCAGACCATGCATGCGGCCACCGCCAGCACCACGAGGCGATTGAAGGTCTCGAAGGCGAGGCGCTTGCGGCCGCTCATGGATTCGGCCAGCACCGCGAGGTACAGGTGATCGTTACGGCGCGTCGCCGCCGCCGCGCCGGCGAACACGCCGTAGACGAAGAATGTCATCGTCACTTCCTGCAGCCACAGCCACGGATGGCCGAGCATGCGGGTGGCGATGTCGCAGACCACGGTGACGGTGAATCCCGCGGTCGCGACCCCGCACAGCACCATCAGGATGCGTTCGAGCGGATCGAACGCGCGCCACTTCAGATGGCGCTGCGACTCCAATACGAGGGCGATGGCGCCCCCGCTATTTCACGCCGCGGACCAGTCCCAGCACCTTGACGGCGTTCGGCCCGAGATCCTTCGCGATCTTGTCCTGCATCGGCGCAGCGATCTTCTCGAAGCCGGACTTGTCGACCTCGACAAGCTTCACGCCCATTTTCTCCAGCTTGGCGCGCGATTCGCGCTCCAGCTCGAAGGCCTTGGCGGGCTCGGCGGCGTTCATGGCATCGGCGGCGCCCTGCACCCACTTCTTCTGCTCCGCAGACAGGCTCGACCAGAGCTTGTCGCTGACGAACAGCACCGAGTGATTCGCCTCGTGCTCCGAGACCGACATGACCGGTGCGACCTCGTAGTGCTTGTTCAGCAGGTACACCGTGTAGCCGTTCTCCGCGCAGTCGACGACGCCGGTCTGCAGCGAGGTGTAGACGTCGCCGAAGGGCATATGCACGACCTGCGCGCCGTAGGCCGGGAACAGCGCGTCCTCGGTCGGCGTCGCCTGCACCCGCACCTTGAGGCCCTTGAGCTCGCCGACGTTCTTCACTTCCTTCTTGCAATACAGGTTGCGCAGGCCCTGGCTGCCGAGCGTCAGCATGTGCGCGCCCTTGACTTTCGACGCGTAGAGCTCGCGCATCGCGGCAAGCACCCCCGGGTTGGTCAGCGCCTTGATCGCGTGCTCGGGACCGCGGAAGATGAAATGCACGGAAAACACGCCCGCTTCGGGCTGGATGGTGGCCGAGTTCGCGATGGCCACCAGCGTGAAATCGACGTCGCCGGTCTGCACCTTCTGCAGCACTGCAGGCTCCTGGCCGAGCTGTGCGCCGGGGTACTGGTTGATCTTCATCGCGCCCTTGCTCAGCTCTTCAAGCTTCTTGGCGAACACGTCGGCGCCATAGCCGTACGCGGTCGCGTGCGGCTGGTCGTAGGCGAACGAGTATTCCTTGTTCTGGGCCGCCGCCAGGGACGGAACCAGTGCTAGGCCGGCGCAAAAGACGGCGGCCACGAGCGACCTGCGATGAAAGCGGTGCATGCGGGAACCCTCCTCAGGGTGCGGCAGCCGGGAAATTCGGCGCGTAAGTAGGCATCACCCGTTCACGCCTTGTCAACTTTTCGGCTGGCGGAATCTGCTGCACTGCGGTTTGACGGCGCGCTCCGGTACACTCGCCACGCCATGCGACTGAAAACGCTGCTGGGCGACTACCCCGTTACCCGCGCGCTGAAGGCCGGCGAGGTGAAAAGCAGCTTCGTGCAGTTCGACTTTGCCGACATCACGCCACCGCACGCCGGCTTCAAGCGCGTGGTGCGCGACCTGGAATTCGACGTCGCTGAAATCGCCATCGTCACCTTCCTGATGGCGAAGGCCCACGGCAAGCCGTACCGGCTGCTTCCGGCGGTCATGTTCGGGCGCTTTCAGCACCCCTACCTGGTAAGTATTTCTGAAATAAAACCAAAAGAACTTGAAGGCAAGCGTGTCGGCATCCGATCCAGTTCGGTGACCACGGTCGCCTGGCTGCGCGGCATCCTGGCGGACGATCACGGCGTGGACCTTTCACGCGTGCACTGGATCACCTTCGAGGAGGCGCACGTTGCCGAATTCCGTGATCCGCCCGGTACGGAGCGCGCACCGGCCGGCAAGACGCCGCTCGGCATGTTGCTCGACGGAGAAGTGGACGCCGCGGTGCTGGCCGACCCGGTGCCGAAGGACGAACGCCTGCGCAGCGTGATCCCCGATCCCGCCGCCGCCGCTGAAGACTGGCGCCGGCGCAAGGGCGCGATCCAGATCAATCACATGGTCTGCGTGAGAAATTCGCTGCCGCAGCACGTCGTGGACGAGGTCTACCGCATGCTCGCGGAAAGCAGGAAGCTCGGCGCGCCGGATTCGCCGACCTGTCCGTTCGGCCTGGAAAACAACCGCCGCAACCTGGAAGTGGCCATCGACTACGTCTACCGCCAGGGCCTGGTGCCGAAGCGCTATTCTGTGGACGAATTGTTCGAACCCTGACATGACCGCACCGCACTTCCGCAACGCGCTGCCGATGCAGTCGATGCTGCACGAATACCGCATCGAGCAGGTGCTGGGCGCGGGCGGCTTCGGCATCACCTACCGGGCGCGCGACACCAACCTGGACAAGGATGTCGCGATCAAGGAGTACCTGCCGGGCGATCTCGCCATGCGCGCGCCCGACGGCAAGGTGGTGGCGCAGGCCACGCAGCACCAGGACGGTTACCAGTGGGGGCTGGACCGCTTCCTGCTCGAGACGCGCACGCTGGCAAAGTTCAGCCATCCGCACATCGTGCGGGTGCTGCGCTACTTCGAAGCCAACGCCACCGCCTACATGGTGATGGATTACGAGAAGGGCGACCCGCTCAAGGTCATCCTGCAGCATTCGCCGCAGCCGCCCGAGGCGATCCTGAAAGGGCTCGTCGCGCCGCTGCTCGAAGGGCTTGCGGCGGTGCACGCGGCCGGCTTCCTGCATCGCGACATCAAGCCCGACAACATCTTCGTGCGCGCCGACGGCCGGCCGGTGCTGATCGACTTCGGCGCCGCGCGGCAGGCCATCGGCGGCGCGACCAAGAGCCTCACCTCGATCCTGACGCCGGGCTATGCGCCGCTGGAACAGTATTCCGGCGAAGGCAAGCAGGGCCCCTGGACCGACCTGTACGCCATGGCCGGCGTGCTGTATCGCGCGGTCACGGACAAGAACCCGCCCGACGCGGTATCGCGAATTCGCGGCGATTCGCTCGGGGCGGGCCTCGCCGCGGCGCGCGGCAGATACAGTGAAGGCTTCCTGCGCGCGATCGAATGGGCGCTGGCGCTGGACGAGAAGAAGCGCCCGCAGAGCGTGGCGCAGTGGAAAGAAGCGCTGCTGGGCGAGCAGACGGTCATCCTCACCAGGCCGGATCCACCGAAGGCGCCGTCCAAACCGAAAAAAAACGGAAGCAAGAAACGACGCTGGCCCTATGTCGCCGCCGCCATGGTCCTGGCACTGCTCGCCGCCGGCGCCTGGCACAAGAATCGCGCCAGCAAGCTGGAAGCGGAAAAGCAGCAGCAGGCCGCGGGCGCCCTGACCAACGAGCAGGAGCAGAAACTGCGGCGCGAAACGGAAATCGAATTCAAGACCGCCGACGCGAACGGCGACGGCATCCTGTCGCCCGATGAAGTGCGCGGGCGGTTCCCGGCGATCGCGCGCGAATTCCAGCTGGTCGATGCCGATCGCGACGGCAAGCTTTCGCTGCAGGAATTCCGGAACTTCCGGCGCTTCCAACTCGAGCGGCGCCTGCAGCGCCGGGAATAGCTCAGGCCGCCGCCAGCGAGGTGTAGCTCTGCACCGGCTCCTGGAAGCCCTTGAGCTTCAGGGCCTCGCCCGGGCGCAAGTGGTGGCGCTGCGCCTCCTCGCCCAGCAGCTCAATGCTGCGTGCGTCGATCAGGATTTCGCCGTGCGCAGCTTCCGAACACAGGCGCGAGGCCAGATTCACCGCCGGCCCGACCGCGGTGTATTCCAGGCGCGAGGCGGCGCCGATTACGCCGACAGTGACGAAGCCGCTCGCCATGCCGACGCCGACGCCCAGCCTCAGGTCATGGTCCGACCAGCGCGCGGTGATCTCCATGCCCCGGTCGCGGATCCGGCGCGCGAGCTTCAGCGCGCGCTGCGCATGGTCCGGGTACCCGATCGGCGCTCCCACCAGGATCAGCACGCCGTCGCCCGCCTGGTCCTTGATCGTGCCGCCGCATTCGGTGGCCGCCTCACCGACCGCGTCGTAATACTCGCGCAGGATGACGATCACCTTGCTCGAGGAAGTCGCCGCGGTGAAGGCGGTGAAGCCGCGCAGGTCGCAGCACACCACCGAGAGTTCCAGCGTCTGTTCGTCTGTGGCGCTCTTCAGCCCGCGCCGGCCGACCATCTCGGCCACCTGAGGAGAGAGGAACTTGGACATGAACTGCGCGCGCCGCCCCTGCACCACGTGGTACTGCACGCCGCCCACCAGGAAAATCAGCAGGCCGATCGCGGTCGACACCGGCGCCATGTTGTTGGGCAGCACCACGCCCGAGGCCATGAACGGCGCAGCGATCGCGAACGCGATCAGGCGCGTCACCTCGGCACGGTCCGGCCGCCGGTTCAGCATCATCAGCGCCGAGAACAGGCCCAGCACGAGCGAAAGGCTGAGCGGCAGCGCGAACAGCCAGAACTCGGGCGAGCCGCGCTCGAACACCTCGGCGAAGCCGGCATTCAGGAATTTCTCGACGCGCAGGCGCGGGAAGACGAGCGCCATCAGCGCATAGAACGCGACCAGCCCCTGCGCGACGCGCAGCAGGCTGTCCGGACCGCTCGTCTTCAGGCCGGCCGCGGGCACCGTACGGCGCACGCGCAGGATCCACTCGTAGGCGAAAAAGAACGCCAGCGCCTCCGGGATCGCGAACACGCCGTCCCACCAGGCGATGATGTCGTAGTAGTGGCGGGGGTACGCGACCTGCGAGCCGACGCCGATCGACACGCCGACCGACACCAGGAACAGCGCCAGCGCCCGGCTGGTCGGCGAACTGCGGTCGGCGACGATGAACGCGAGCGCCATTCCCATCGCCAGCAGCGAAGTGATGATGTGCGGGGTGGTGTCTATCACCGCTCGACCGAACCGAAGCCTTCCTTCATCTTGCGGTCGAAATCCTCGGCGACCCTGGCGTCGTTGTCGAGCATTTCCTGGGCGTCCGCGTTCGCATACTGGATCCCGCCAAGGTCGGCATAGGCGCTCTGCACCCGCTCGCTCCACAGGCCGATGTCGCGCACGGTCGGCACGATGCGGCTGAACAGGCGTTTCTTGAAGCGGGTGTGGCCCTCGGCCTGGTCGAGGACCGGGCCGACGTCCTTCCAATCCATGCCGAGGTGTTCCCACATTTCCGGGGAGTTGAAGCGGTCGCGCAGGTGGTACGAGCCTTCGATGACGAAGTCCTCGCGCTCGCGCCGCTCTGCGTCGCTCAGCTGCGGGTAGTAGTCGCGCAGCGCGATGCGGCCGAAGGCGACGTGGCGCGCCTCGTCCTGCATCACGTAGGCATTGACCGCCTGGCAGAGCGGGTTCTTCGAATAGTCGCGGATGCGCTGGAACGCAACCAGCGCGAGGCCCTCGATGAGCACCTGCATGCCGAGGTAGGTGAAGTCCCAGCGAGGGTCGTTCATCGCCTGCTCGATCAGCGTCCGGAGCGGCTTCGAAATCGGGTAGACGAAACTGAACTTCTCCGCGAGCAGCCGCCGGTAGGCCTCCACGTGGCGCGCCTCGTCCATCACCTGCGTGGCGGCGTAGAACTTCGACTCGATGCGCGGCACGTCCTGCACGATGCGCGCCGAGCACACCAGCGCGCCCTGCTCGCCATGCAGGAACTGCGACAGGTTGAAGACCTGGCTGTGGTAGCGCAGGTCGTTGCGCTGCCGCGCCGAGAGCTTGTTCCATAGCGCGGTGTTCCACAGCGGCAGCACCTGCTCGTCCATCTGCATCGGGTCTTCCGGGTCCACCGGCAGGCTCCAGTCGATGCGGCTGTCGGCGTCCCACTGCTCCTTCTTGCCCTTGGAATACAGCTTGAGCAGTTCGTCGGACCTCGCGTCGTAGTCCCAGGTGAAGGCGACCTCCCCCGTGGCGGGGAATTTCCAGTGCGTTTCCTCGACCGGCACGGTATAGCGGAAGAGCGTCGACATCAGCCCGCCTTCTTTTGTTCTTTGTTTTCCAATTTCAAAAGTTTCTCAAAACCTGCGGTATCCAGCGAGGCGCTGAAATAGTGGCCCTGCCACTCGTCGCAGCCGAGCGCGCGCAGGCGCCCGAGTTGCGTCTCGCTTTCCACGCCCTCGGCGGCGACGCGCAGGCCGAGCGCCCTGGCCATCGCGGCGATGGTCTGCACGATCGTCACGTCGTTCGGGTGCGCGTCCAGCTCGCGCAGGAAGGAGCGGTCGATCTTCAGCTTGTCGATCGGCAGCTGGCGCAGATAGGCGAGGCTCGAATAGCCTGTGCCGAAATCGTCGATCGCCACGCGCACGCCCAGGCGGCCGATCTTGCGCAGGGTCTCGACGTTCTCCGCCAGCTGCGACATCAGCACCCGCTCGGTCACCTCGAGCTCGACCGCCTCCCCCGGCAGCTGGTTGGCCGAGAGCGCGTCCGCGAGCATCTTCACGTAGGCATCGCCCTGCTGCAGCTCGTGCGCGGAGACGTTGACCGCGAAAAACAGCGAAGACGCGGCGCCGGCCGTCCCCCGCCGCCACGCAGCAGCCTGTCCCAGCGCGCGCTCCAGCGTCCACTGGCCGAGCGGCCGGATCAGGCCGCATTCCTCGGCCACCGGCACGAAGCTGTCGGGCATCAGCAGGGTTCCGTCGGGATGCTGCCAGCGCACCAGCGCCTCGGCGCCGACGATTGCGCCGGCCGCCACGGAAACCACCGGCTGCCAATGCAGCACCAGCTCGTTGCGCGCGAGCGCGTGGCGCAGGCCGTTCTCCAGGCCGAGGCGCGCCACCGCGCGCGCGTTCAGCGCCGGCGAGAAGAAGCGGAAGCTGTCGCGGCCCGTGTCCTTGGCGTGGCTGTTGGCGGTATCGGCATTCTTCAGCAGTTCGCCGAAGTCGCGGCCGTCGTCCGGGTAGACGCTGATGCCGATCGAGGCGGTGACGCTCAGCGTGCGGCCCTCGATGGTGAACGGGCGCGCGAGGATCGACAGCGCGCGCTGCGCCAGCGTGGCCGCGTCGCCCGAATCCTTGAGCCCGTTCCACAGCAGCACGAACTCGTCGCCGCCCAGCCGCGCGAGCGTGTCGTCGCGCCGCAGCGTCGCGCCCAGTCGCTCGGCGACCGCGCGCAGCAGTGCGTCGCCCACGGTGTGCCCGAAGGAATCGTTGACCAGGTTGAAGCGGTCCAGGTCGAGGAACAGCAGTGCGATGCTGCCGCGGCTGCGCGCGGCGGCGAGGATTGCCTGGCCGGCGCGGTCGGCGAGCAGCGCGCGGTTCGGCAGCCCGGTCAGCGCGTCGCGCGTGGCGAGGTACTGGATGCGCTCCTCCGCCTGCTTGCGCGCGGTGACGTCGGCGCCGGTGCCGCGGTAGCCGCTCAGCTTGCCGGCGGCGTCGAACACCGGCACGCCGTTGACCGTCTGCCAGATGACCCGGCCGGACTTGACGATGGAGCGGTGCACCAGGTCGCGGAACCCCGCGCCCGCCGCGCCGTGCCGCACGAACCACTCCTCGGTCGCCTGCGCCTCGCCCAGCGGCATGAACTCGCGCGGCGTGCGGCCAATCATCTCGTGCCGGGAGTAGCCGAGCACCGTCTCGACGCGCTCGGACAGGAAGGTGTAGCGCCAGGCCGCGTCGGTTTCCCAGACGTATTCGCCGGAGGCCTCGAGCACGTCGCGAAAGCGCCGCTCGCGCTCGGCCAGCGCCTCTCGCGCCCTGCGCTGCTCAGTCACGTCGCGCAGCACCGTCTGCTGCACCAGGCGCCCGCGTTCCAGGTACGAAACGCCCGCCGCCTCGACGACCGTGTCGCTGCCGTCCAGCCGGCGCAGGCGGCGCTCCTCGAACGGCGTCTTGCCGGGGCCCGCCTGCAGGTAGCCGAGGCGCTCGCCGTAGCGCACGCGGTGCTCCGGATGGATGAGGGTTTCGGACTTCATGCCCAGCAACTGCTTCGGCGAAGCGGCGCCGACCATCTCCGCCGCCGTGGTATTGGCGTATTCGATGATGCCGCCGGACTCCACCACCACGCCGTTGGGCGCGAGCTCGACCAGCGTGCGGTAGCGCTCCTCGGCGTCGCGGCTCGCCAGCTCGGCGCGCTTGCGCGCGTCGATCTCGACCAGCGTGCCGGTCATGCGCAGCGCGCGCCCCTCGTCGTCGCGCTGCGTGACGCGGCCCATGCAGTGCAGCCATTTCCACACGCCCGCCGTTGTTCGCAGGCGGAACTCAAGGCCATTCGGGTCCTCGCCCTTGAGGGCGCGCCGGAACGCGCCGCGCACCGTCTCGCGGTCATCCGCATGGATCAGCTCGTAGAATTCGCTGCTGCGCTGGAAGCGCATGCCCAGCACTTCCGACCAGCCGCCGCCAAGGGTGATGCGGTCGGTGCCGACGTCGATGTCCCAGACCGCCAGGTTGCCGCCTTCGGTGGCCAGTTCAAGGCGCTCCTTTGCCTCGCCGAGCGCGCGCTCGGCGCGCAGTTTTTCGGTGATGTCCTGGCCGACGCCGCGGTAGCCGAGGAAGCCGCCGGCCGCGTCGTAGCGAGGCTTGCCGGTGATGCGGTGCGCGCGCCGCTCGCCAGCGTCGCTGCGCGATATCAGGAAATCGAAGAACGGCATCTGCGCGTCGAGCTCCTGCAGCCGTTCGAAATGCTCGACCAGCGCGCGCGGCTCGACCGCGACGCCGGGGATTTCCCACAGCCGTCGGCCGTGCGCGAGTTCAGCGCCGAACAGGGCCACCACCGCGGGCCCGCCGCTGATCCAGCGGATGCGGTGCTGCGCGTCGGTTTCCCAGAACCAGTCGGCCGACAGCGTGGTGAGGTGGCGGAAACGCTCCTCGCTGGCGCGCAGCGCCTGCGTGGCCTGCTCGCCGCGCCGGCGCGCGCCATACCAGACCCCGAACAGCACCAGGCCGCCGATAATCAGCAGCAGCGCCTCGACGAGCTGGGACCAGGCCACGCTAGTTCGCCGACTCCACGGCCGGCGGCGCGGTCTTCATCACTTCCTCGATGGTGGTGTAGCCCGCCGCCACCTTCATCGCGCCGCTGATGCGCAGCGCCTTCATGCCCTCGCGGTAGGCCTGCTCGCGGATCTTCGCCAGGTCGCCCTGCGCGCCGACGATTTCCTTGATGGCGCCGGTATAAAGCAGCACTTCGTAGATGCCGACGCGGCCTGTGAAGCCGGTCATGCGGCATTCCAGGCAGCCGACCGGCTTGTAGACCGCCGCCGGGCGCGTCGCCTTCCAGGGCGCGACCAGCGATTCCCAGGCATGCACGTCCTCGGCGCGGTGCAGCTCGACCTTCTGCTTGCAGTGCGGGCAGAGGATGCGCACCAGGCGCTGCGCCATGATGCCATTCAGCGTCGCATTCAGCAGGTAGGGCTTGATGCCGAGCTCGAGCATGCGCGTGACCGCGCTCGGCGCGTCGTTGGTGTGCAGCGTGGAGAGCACCAGGTGGCCGGTGAGCGAGGCCTGCACCGCCATCTCGGCGGTCTCCAGATCGCGGATCTCGCCGACCATGATGATGTCCGGGTCCTGCCGCATCAACGCGCGCAGGCCTTCGGCGAAACCTAGGTCGATTGCCGGCGTGACCTGCATCTGGTTGAACGAGCCCTCGACCATCTCGATCGGGTCCTCGACCGTGCAGACGTTGACTTCCGAGGTCGCCAGCTGCTTCAGCGTCGAGTAGAGCGTGGTGGTCTTGCCCGAACCGGTCGGCCCGGTCACCAGCACGATGCCGTTCGGCCGCTCGGTCATGTCCTTCCAGCGCTGGCTGTCCTCCTCCGAAAAGCCGAGTTCCTTGAAGTCGCGCACCAGCACTTCCGGGTCGAAAATGCGCATCACCAGCTTCTCGCCGAAGGCGGTCGGCAAGGAGGAGATGCGCAGTTCGACCTCCTCGGCGCCCAGCGTGCGCGTCTTGATGCGGCCGTCCTGCGGGCGGCGCTTCTCGACCACGTCCATGCGCGCGAGGATCTTGATGCGGCTGGTCATCGCCGCCATCACCGAGCCCGGCACCTGGTAGACCTGGTGCAGCGTGCCGTCGATGCGGAAACGCACGATGCCGAACTCGCGGCGCGGCTCGATGTGGATGTCGCTCGCGCGCTGCTCGAAAGCATAGCTCCACAACCAGTCGACCACCTTGACGATGTGCGCGTCGTTGGCATCGTAGGTCTTGTTGGCGCCCAGCTCGACCAGCTGCTCGAAATTCTGCAGCCCCGAGCCGCCGGCGGTGCTCTTGTTCGCGCTCTTCACCGACTTGGCGAGGTTGTAGAACTCGGCCTGGAAGCGCTCGATGTCCACCGGATTGGCGATCACGCGGCGGATATCGAGCTTGATGATGCGCTGCAGCTCCTTCTCCCACTCGCGCACGTAAGGCTCGCAAACCGCGATCACCACTTCCTTGCTGTTGATGCCGACCGGCAGGATGCGGAAGCGCGTCGCGTAGGAGATCGACATCACGTCGGTGACCGCCGTGAAATCGATCTTCAGCGGGTCGATGTGCCTGTATTCCATGCTGACGCGCTTGGCGAGCCACTCGGTGAGCGGCTCCAGCGCGAGCGGTTTGTGCGGCGGCTGGGCGCTCTTCCACTTCTGGTCGGCGATGATCGAGAGCGGGTGCTGCGCGCCGCGGTAGTAGCGGCGCTCCTTCTTCATCTTCTCGGCGTCCTCGGCGGACACCATCTGGTCCTCGACCAGCCAATCGAGCAGCTCCGCGATGCTGAGGCGGCGCTCGACGGCTTTCGGCTCTACGGCTGCCATAGGCGGATTATGCCCTAGCGGGGCTACACTCGCCCCGTGACCAGCGCCGCCAAGCCAACGACATCGCGTTCCCTTGCACAGGACGTCGGCCTGCGCGAGGTCTGGGCCTGGAGCATGTACGACTTCGCCAACTCCGGCTACACCACGGTGGTCATCACCGCCGTGTTCAACGCCTACTTCGTCGCGGCGGTTGCCGGCAAAGCGCCCTGGGCCACGTTCGCCTGGACCGCCGCCTTGTCGCTGTCGTATCTCGCCGTCCTCCTCTCCGCGCCTGTCGTAGGCGCCTGGGCCGATGCCCATGCCGCCAAGAAACGGCTGCTGCTGGCCGCAACGGTCGGATGCGTGGTTTTCACGGGAATGTTGTTCTTCGTTTCTCCAGGGATGGTCATCGCGGCAATCATCCTGATCGTCCTCTCCAACTTCTTCTTCGCCACCGGCGAGAACCTGATCGCCGCCTTCCTCACCGAACTCGCCGAATCCAGGGCCATGGGGCGCGTGTCGGGCTGGGGCTGGGCCTTCGGCTACCTGGGCGGGCTGGTGTCGCTCGGCATCTCGCTCATCTACATCACCTGGGCCCAGCAGCAGGGCCAGTCCGGCAACGAATTCGTCCCGGTCGTGATGCTCATCACCGCCGCCGTCTTCGCCCTCGCCGCCGCGCCGACCTTTTTCTTCCTGAAGGAAAGGGCCCTGCCCCATGGACAAGCCGAAGGCGCATGGCGCCGGGTCATCCAGACGCTTGGCCAGGCGCGTCACTTCCGCGACCTCTGGCAGTTCCTCGTCTGCATCCTGTTCTACCAGGCCGGCATCCAGGCGGTGATTGCGCTCGCCGCCATCTACGCGCAAGAAGCGATGAAATTCACCAGTACCCAGACCATCGAGCTGGTGCTCGTCGTCAACATCACCGCCGCCGCGGGCGCCTTCGGCTTCGGCTACCTGCAGGACGCCATCGGCCACATGAAATCGATGACGCTGGTGCTGGTCGGCTGGATTTTCATGATCGCGCTGGCCTACGTCGCCGAGAGCGTGGCGATGTTCTGGGCCGCCGCGAACCTCGCGGGCCTCTGCATGGGCGCCGCCCAGGCCGCCGGCCGCGCCATCGTCGGCTATCTCTCGCCGCCCGCCCGTACCGCCGAATTCTTCGGCCTCTGGGGACTCGCCGTAAAAGCGGCCTCCATCTTCGGCCCCCTCACCTATGGCGCCGTCACCTGGATCTTCGAAGGCAACCACCGCCTCGGCATCCTCGCCGTCGGCGCCTATTTCGTGGTCGGATTGATCCTTCTCATCGGCATCGATGTCGAGCG
>DATJYN010000005.1:0-18819 GCA_035499575.1 Burkholderiales bacterium
CCGAGGTTCTTCGCCGAGCCGACCGCATCGCGGAACGGGCCGTAGAAGCCCGACGCGTATTTCGCCGAGTACGCCATGATACGTGTGTGGATGTGGCCCTTCTTCTCGAGCGCCTGGCGGATGCGGCCGATGCGCCCGTCCATCATGTCGGAAGGGGCGACGATGTCGACGCCGGCCGCCGCCTGTACGAGGGCCTGCTTCTCGAGCACGCCGAGCGTCAGGTCGTTCAGGATGTAGCCGCTCGCATCGACCACGCCGTCCTGTCCGTGCGACGTGTACGGATCGAGCGCGACGTCGGTCATGACGCCCAGGTCCGGGAAGCGCGTCTTTACGGCGGCGACGGCGCGCGGCACGAGACCCCTGGGGTTGAGCGCCTCGCGCCCGTCCGGCGTCTTCAGACGCTGTTCGATCAGCGGGAACAGCGCGATCGCCGGCACGCGCAGTTTTACGCAGTGCTCGGCCACGCGCAGCAGGCGGTCGACCGTGACCCGCTCGACGCCCGGCATCGAGCCCACTTTCTCCGTGCGGTTTTTGCCATCGACGACGAAGACAGGGTAGATGAGGTCGTCCGGGGTCAGCACCGATTCGCGCATCAGCCGCCGCGAGAATTCATCGCGGCGCATGCGCCGCATGCGCACCGCTGGGAAGGAGCCGTAGATGTTCATGGGGCTGATTTTTAGGCGGTTTCGGGGCAGCGGGTTTCGTCAGGAACTTTTGCCGGGCGGCGCAATCTTACCTGCAGACGATGTTGATCGTCTCCCGCTTCTCCTCCCTGAGCGGGTTGCCTTGGCCCCAAGTCAAGGCGCTTTCGCCCCCGGTTGAGTTCCCCTTTTCCGGGGGCTCTTTATTCGCGGGCTCCGGGACACGCCTCAGCGCGTTCCCGGAGCCACGCCTCCAGCAGCGCGCGAGTTTCCTCCACGCCTTCGCCGGAACTCGCGGAGAACATCGCTACGGAGCCGCTGAACGCCGTTGCCGCTAGCGCCCGTCTCGTCGCCGCGAGCGTGCGGCTGCGCTCGGCGCGGGTCAGCTTGTCGGCCTTCGCGAGCAGCGCCAGGCGCGGGCTGCGCCGCGGCGCAAGCCAGGACAGGAAATTCCGGTCCACGGGGGTGAGGGGGCGGCGGGCGTCCATCAGCCAGACGATGCCGGCGAGCGAGGCGCGCGAGGCGAGGTAGCCCCCGACCAGGACGTCCCACGTGCTGCGCAAGCTGAAGGGCGCCGCGGCGAAGCCGTAGCCCGGCAGGTCGGCAAGGCGGCCCGCGCCGTCGAGGTCATAGAAATTCACCGTCTGCGTGCGTCCCGGAGTCTTGCTGGCGAACGCGAGCCGCTTGCGCCCCGCGAGGGCATTGATCGCACTCGATTTGCCGACGTTCGAGCGTCCCGCGAACGCGATTTCGGGCGTCGAGTCGGGCGGCAGGTCGCGCGCTGTCGCCGCCGAGAGCAGAAAGCGCGCGCGAGATAGGAGCGGGGTCGCCATTGTCCTGTGCCGGGAGTCGGAAATTCTAATAAAATCGCGGCTTTCTACGAGGACCCCCGGGGGGCTGCTGCATGATCCGCAAGTTGGCGTACCTCGCCAGCGCCGCCGTGCTTTGGGCTGGCGCGGCGACGGCGCAGGAGGCCGCCAAGCCCGATGTGGCGAAGGGCCAGAACATCGCGTCCCAGGTTTGCGCGCCCTGCCACGCCGCCGACGGCAACAGCACCGGCCCGGCGAATCCGAAGCTCGCGGGTCAGTTCTACGAGTATCTGCACAAGCAGCTGAGCAATTTCAAGTCGCAGGGCGGCAAGAAGGCCGAGCGCGAGAATCCTGTGATGGCCGGCATGGTGGCCAATCTCTCGGACGCGGACATGCGCGATGTCGCCGCCTACTTCGCTTCGCAGAAGCTCAAGCCCGCGGTCGCCAAGAGCAAAGACCTTGCCGCGGCGGGGCAGAAGCTGTACCGCGCCGGGAACGCCGCGGGCGGCGTGCCGGCCTGCGCCGGCTGCCATGGCCCGACCGGGGCGGGCATCCCGACGGAGTTCCCGCGCATCGCGGGGCAGTTCCAGGAGTACACGGAGGCGCAGCTGAAGGCATTCCGTTCCGGCGCCCGTGCCAACGATCCCGCGTCGATGATGCGCACGGTCGCGGGGCGCCTGACCGACCAGGAAATCCAGGCTATTGCCGACTACGTGGCCGGGCTGCGCTGAGACCCCGGGCAGCGGAATAATCTCCCGGCGCGGCTGTTCAAAGGGGGATGCATGAGCGAAACCGGCGATTCGCGGGGCATGGCGCTGGTCCGGGTCTGGGACGCGCCGGTGCGGCTGTTCCACTGGCTGCTGGTGGCGCTCGTTGCGTTCATGTTCGTGAGCGGCAAGCTCGACTGGATGACCTGGCACATGCGCTGCGGCTACACGGTGCTGGCGCTGGTGCTGTTTCGCGTGCTCTGGGGGTTTGTCGGCAGCAGCACGGCGCGCTTCTCGAGCTTTCTGGCCGGGCCGTCGGCGGTGCTGGGCTTCGCGCGGCGGCTGCTTTCGCGCGGCGATGCGAGCACGCCCGGCCACAATCCGCTGGGCGGCTGGATGGTCCTGCTGCTGCTCGCCGTGCTCCTCACGCAGGCGGGTACCGGCTTGTTCGCCAACGACGACGTGCTGAGCGAGGGGCCGCTGGCGGCGCTGGTCCGAAAGGACACTTCGGACCAGCTCAGCACGATCCACTACTGGAATTCGTACCTGCTGCTGCTGCTCGTGGCCTTGCATGTCATCGCGGTGGCATACCACTGGCTGGTCAAGAAGGAGAATCTGGTCGGCGCGATGTTCACCGGCGCGAAGCGCGTGCCGGCGGCCGCGGCCGCAGAGAGTGCGGCGACCCGCTTCGCCAGTCCCTGGCGGGCGCTCGCCTTGCTGGGAGTGGCGGCGCTCGCCGTCTACCTGATCGTCAATCGACCTTTCTGAGGAGCAAGCGATGAGAACCAAAATATGGACCGCCGCGTTGGCCCTGGCGCTGGGAGCGGGCGCCGCACAGCAGGCGATGGCGCAGGCCAAGCCCGACGTGCTGGTGAAGCAGCGCCAGGCCGCCATGATCCTGCAGGCAAAATACCTCGGCCCGATCGGCGCGATGCTGAAAGGGAACATTCCCTACAACGCCGACGTGGTGTCGCGCAACGCCACGTATCTCGAAACGCTGGCGCAGATGCCCTGGGACGGCTTTCAGCCGAGCACCCAGAGCGAGAAGACCAAGGCCAAGCCCGAGATCTTCAAGGACCCGGCCAAGTTCCAGGCAGCCTACGAGAGACTCGAAGAGGAAACCGCCAAGCTCGGCAAGGTGGCGCGCGCCAAGGACGAAGCGGGCGTGCGCGCGACGTTCGGCGGTGTAGCGAAGGCCTGCGGCGGCTGCCACGACGACTTCCGGCAGAAATAGCCCCCGCGCCCGCTGCCGCGGTGAGCGACGCCGAGCGCATAGTTGCGCTGATCCCGCGCCTGCGGCGCTACGCGCGGGCGCTGGCGGGGGATCGCTCGGCGGCGGATGACCTGGTGCAGGACACGCTCGAGCGGGCCTGGGCGAAACTGCACCTGTTCCGGCCGGGCACCGATCTGCGGGCCTGGCTGTTCACGGTGATGCACAACGTCCACGTGAACCAGCTCCGCGCGGCGCGGCCTGGCGCGCCGCTGGAGGACGAGATGCCGGAGCTGGCGCATCCGGCGCGCGAAAGCGACGGGCTGGAGCTGCGCGATCTCGACCTCGCGATCCGCCGCCTGCCGCCGGAGCAGCGCGAGGTACTGCTGCTGGTCGCGCTCGAGGACATGAGCTACGGCGAGGCGGCGCGCACGCTCGACATCCCGATCGGCACCGTGATGTCGCGCCTCGCGCGCGCGCGCGAGAAGCTGCGGGTCGGACTCGGCATCACCGGCAAGCTGAAGGTGGTGAAGTGACGCTGGAGAACCAGCCGCGCGACGACGGCGAGATGCAGATGATCTCGAACATGCTGCATGAAGCCTACGACCCCGTGCTGGCGGAGCCGGTGCCGGCTCGACTCGCGCGCCGGCCGCCAAGGCGCTGGATACCCTATGCGCTTGCCGCCGGCTGCACCTTGCTCGGGCTGGGCGTGGGCGTCGCGACGGGCTGGCAGCTGCACGCCTGGGAGGGCGGCCCGGCGGCCAAACGGCCCGAGGTGCCGGCGTTCGTCGAGCGCGCGGCGGTGGCGCACGCGACCTACGTGCCCGAGGTGCGGCATCCGGTGGAGGTCGGCGCCGACCAGGAGCAGCATCTCGTGGCGTGGCTCTCGAAGCGGCTCGGCGCGAGGCTGCGCGTGCCGAGCCTCGATTCGGTCGGCTACAGCCTCGTCGGCGGGCGCCTGCTGCCGGGCGAGAAGGCCCCGGTCGCGCAGTTCATGTACCAGACCCCGCAGGGCCGGCGCCTGACGCTCTACGTGCGCACCGATGCGTCGGAGAACCCGGAGACGGCGTTCCGCTATGCCGCTGAGGGCAAGGTCAAGGTGTTCTACTGGATCGACCGCAAGCTCGGCTACGCGCTGTCCTCGAGCGATATCGACAAGGACGACCTGCTCAAGGTCGCCAACGCCGTCTACCGGCAGCTCAATCCCTAGCCGCGCCTCAGGCCGGCGCCGCAAGGCGGATCAGATAGCCGCCGGACTTCTCGTCGCGCTCCAGCGCGACGAGCTTGCGTTTGCCAGCCTCCTCGAGGAGGTCGGAGAAGGCGCGAAAGCCGTAGTAGCTCTCGTTGAAGCCCGGCTTCCTGCGCTTCAGCGCCTGCTTCACCATCGAACCCCAGATGCGCTCGCCCTCGCCGCGCTCGGCGATCAGCGCCTGCAGAGTCTCGAGCACGAGGTCGAAGGCTTCCTGCTGCTTCTCGCTGCCTGCGGGCGCCGCGTCCTTGCGCTTCTTCGCCGCCCGGCGTTTGGCCTCGTCCTCGCGCACCAGGTCGTCGTAGTAGATGAACTCGTCGCAGTTGGCGATCAGGAGGTCCGAGGTGGAGTTCTTCACCCCGACGCCGATCACCACCTTGGCGTTCTCGCGCAGCTTGGAGACGAGCGGCGAGAAGTCCGAGTCGCCGCTGATGATGACGAAGGTGTCGACGTGCCCCTTGGTGTAGCACAGGTCGAGCGCGTCCACGACCATGCGGATATCGGCCGAGTTCTTGCCCGACTGCCGCACGTGCGGGATCTCGATCAGCTCGAACGACGCCGCATGCATCCCTGCCTTGAACTCCTTGTAGCGCTGCCAGTCGCAGTAGGCCTTCTTCACCACGATCGAGCCCTTCAGCAGCAGCCGTTCGAGTACCCGGTTGATGTCGAACTTCTCGTACTTCGCGTCCTGCACCCCGAGCGCGACGTTCTCGAAGTCGCAGAACAGGGCCATATTGCGCGTTTCGTGGCTTGCCGCCATCCGTATCCCCTCTCTCAGTGCGCCTCGCGCGGCGCGCTCGGCCCCGCGGCCGGCGCGGCACCGCCGACCAGCGGCACGGGCGCGACGCCACGGTGCGACGCCAGCCATTGCTGCAGGCGCTCGAAGTACAGGTAGACGACCGGCGTGATGTAGAGCGTGAGGACCTGCGACAGCAGCAGCCCGCCGACCACGGCGAGGCCGAGCGGCTGGCGGGCGTCGCCGCCGACCCCGAAGGCGAGCGCGATGGGCAGGCTGCCCATCAGCGCCGCCATGGTGGTCATCATGATGGGGCGGAAGCGGATCAGGCAGGCCTGGTAGATCGCCTCGTGCGGCGCCTTGCCTTCCTTGCGCTGCGCCTCGATCGCGAAGTCGATGATCATGATCGCGTTCTTCTTCACGATGCCGACCAGCATGATGATGCCGACGAAGGCGTACATGTTGAGATCGATGCCGAAGGCAAGCAGCGTGACGAGCGCGCCCAGGCCAGCGGTGGGAAGGCCCGAGAGGATCGTCAGCGGGTGGATGAAGCTCTCGTAGAGGATGCCCAGCACCAGGTAGATGACGATGATCGCGAGGGCGAGCAGCACGCCCATCCCCTGCAGCGAGTCCTCGAACGCCTGCGCGGTGCCCGAGAAGCTGCCGTCGAGCGTCGCCGGCACCTGCAGCTCACGCGTGGCGGCGCGCACCTCCGCGATCGCCTGGGACAGCGACACGCCGGGTCGCAGGTCGAACGAAATGATCACCGAGGGCAGCTGTCCCTGGTGGCTGACGGTGAGCGGGCCGACGCCGTACGAGAGCTTGGTGATCGCGTTCAACGGCACCAGCACCCCCGTCGACGATCGCACGTAGAGCATCGGCAGCACCGACGGCCCCGTCTGGTACTGCGGCTCCACTTCAAGGATCACCCAGAACTGGTCCGTGGCGGTGTAGATGGTCGAGACCTGCTGCGAGCCGTACGCCGCGCCGAGCGCGGTCTCGATCTGCTGCGCGGTGACGCCGAGCGCGGAGGCCTTGGCGCGGTCGATGTCGACGCGCACCTGGGGCTGACTGATCTGCAGGTCGCTCGAGACGTCGACCAGCTGCGGAATCTTCTTCAAGCGTTCTTCGATGATCGGCACCCAGTGATACAGCTCGCTGGTGTTCGCGCCGCGCAGCACGTACTGGTACGGGCTCTTGGTCAGCAGTCCGAGGCGGATCGTCGGAATGTTCTGGATGAACGCCTTGATGCCGACGACCTGCGAGATCTTGGGCCGCAGCTGCCGCACCACCTCGTCGGCCGAGGCGCGCTGCCCGTGCGGCTTGAGGGTAATGAACATGCGGCCCCGGTTCAGCGAGGGGTTGAAGCCGCTCGCGCCGATGAACGACATCACGCCCTCGACGTTGGGGTTCTGGCTGACGATATCGGCGACCTTGCGCTGCAGGTCGGCCATCGCGTCGTACGAGATGTCCTGCGCCGCCTCGGTGAAGCAGAACAGCTGGCCCGTGTCCTCGGCCGGCAGGAAGCCCTTCGGCATGCGCGCGAACAGCACGCCGGTAGCCGCCGTGATCGCCAGGAAGACGACCAGCACGATTCGGGCGTGGCCGAGCGACCATTCGAGCGTCACCCGGTAGCCGTGCCGCAGGGCCTCGAAGCCGCGCTCGGAGAGCCGGTAGAGCCGGCCGTGGCTCGCCTCGTGCTCCGGCTTCAGGATGCGCGCGCACATCATGGGGGTGAGCGTGAGCGAGACGAATCCGGAGATCAGGACCGCCGAGATGATGGTGACGGCAAACTCGTGCAGCAGCCGTCCCACGATGCCGCCCATGAAGAACACCGGGATGAACACCGCGGCGAGCGAGATGGTCATCGACAGGATGGTGAAGGAGACCTCCTTCGAGGCGTCGAAGGTCGCCTGCAACCGGCTCTTGCCGGCCTCCATATGGCGCGAGATGTTCTCCAGCATCACGATCGCATCGTCGACGACGAAGCCGACGCACAGGGTGAGCGCCATGAGCGAGATGTTGTCCAGGCTGTAGCCCAGCGCGTACATCACGGCAAAGGTGCCGACCAGCGACATCGGCAGCGCGATGCTCGGGATGACGGTGGCCGGAATGTTGCGCAGGAAGATGAAGATCACCATCACCACCAGCGCAAGCGCGAGCAGCAGCGCGAACTGGACTTCGTCGACCGAGGCGCGGATCGCGACGGTGCGGTCGAACAGCACCTGCATGTTGATGCCCGCCGGCACTTCCGCGCGGAACGTGGGCATCAGCCGTTTCACCGCATCGACCACCTGGATGGTGTTGGTGCCAGGCTGCCGGTAGATGCCGAGCACGATGCCGCGCTGGTTCTTGTACCACGCCGCCACCTTGTCGCTCTGCACGCTGTCGACGACCCGGCCCAGCTCGCCGAGCCGCACAGGGGCGCCGTTGCGGTAGGTGACGATGACCGGACGGAAGGCCGCGGCATCGAATAGTTGGCCGTTGGCCTGCACCGCGAACAGCCGTTCCTTGCCGTACAGGGTTCCGGTCGGCAGATTGACGTTCGCGTTCGCGACCGCCTGCTGCACCTCGTTGATGCCGATGCCGCGCGCCGCGAGTTTGTTCGGATCGACCTGGACGCGCACCGCGTACATCTGCTGGCCGTACACCTGGACCTGGGCCACGCCGTCGATGGTCGAGATGCGCTGCGCGAGGTAGGTCTCGGCGTATTCGTCGACCGTAGACAGCGGCAGCGTATCCGAGGTGAGCGCCAGGTAGAACACCGCGAAGTCGCCGGGGTTGATCTTGCGGAAGGAAGGTGGCGCCGGCATCGAGGCGGGCAGCTGCCGCGCGGTCGCGGCGATCGCCGAGTTGACGTCCTGCGCTGCGGCGTCGATGTTGCGGTCCAGCGAAAATTGCAGCGTGATCTGCGTCGTTCCCAGGCCGCTCACCGAGTACATGGAGTCGATGCCGGCGATGGTCGAGAACTGCTTCTCGAGAGGTGTGGCCACCGCGGAGGCCATGGTCTCGGGACTCGCCCCGGGCAGCTCCGCCGTCACCTGGATGGTCGGGTAGTCGACGTTCGGCAGCGAGCTTACCGGCAGCAGGCGGTAGCCGATGATGCCGAAAATCAGGATGCCGACCATGACCAGCACCGTCATCACCGGCCGGCGGATGAACAGCTCTGAAAGATTCATGGCTCGCCGTTCCTCACGACCAGCTTCGCGCCGGGCGCGATGCGGAGCTGGCCGCGCGTCACGACCTTCTCCCCGGCGCTGAGGCCTGCGCCGATCACCACCTGATCGCCCTCCCTGAGGGCGACATCGACTTTGCGCACCTCCGCGGTACCGTCGGACCCCATCACGAAGACGAACTCGCCCTGCGGGCCGGTCTGCACCGCGGTAGCCGGCACCACGATGGCGTCGTGCTTCTGGTACAACTCGACGCTGGCGTTCACGAACTGGCCCGGCCAGAGCGCGAGATCGCGGTTGTCGAAGACCGCGCGCAGCCGGATAGTGCCCGTCGAGGGGTCGACGCTGTTGTCGATGAACGCGAGCCAGCCCCGCGCCAAGGCGGCATGTCGCGCGTCCGGCGTGCTCGCGTCGACCGCGATCTGTCCCTCGCCCATGTAGCGCCGAATCTCGGCGAGCTGCTGCTCGGGCACTGCGAAGCTGATATAGATCGGCCGCACCTGGTTGATGACGACGAGCGAGTTGACGTCGTTCGCCTTCACGAGGTTGCCGGCCTGCAGCAGGACCTTGCCGACGAACCCGTCGATGGGCGAAGCGATGGTGCAGTACTCGAGGTTGAGCCGGGCGTTCTCGAGAGCGGCCTGGCTCGCCTTGGCGGTTGCCTCCGCGGTCTCCGCGTTGGTCGCGAACTGCGCGTAGGCATCCTTGGAAACGAAATTCTTCTCCAGCAGCTCCTTGTAGCGCCGCTCCTGCGAGCGCGCGTGGTCACGCGCCGCCGCGTCGCGCAACACATTCGCCTCCGCCTGCGCGAGCGCCGCCTGGAAGGGACGGGGGTCGATGCGGAACAGCACCTCGCCCTTGTGGACTTCCTGACCCTCCTTGAAGTTGACGGCGACGATCTGCCCGTCGACGCGCGCCTTGACCGACACCGTCGAGTACGGTTCGACGTTGCCGATCGCCTGCAGGCGCACCGGTACGCCGCGCGCCTGCGCCGCGGCGACGGACACCGGAACCGCCAGCGGGCCCTTCGGGCCCTTCCGCTCCCGCGCCCGCGAGTCGATGCTGAAGTAGGCGAGCACCGCGCCGAGGGCAATGGCCAGCGCCAGCCCTGCAGCGAGTGCGTAGCGGGTCCGGGTGCTCATAAGCGCGTGAACCCTAAAGCAAATCGCGCTCGTCGGCAAAGACCTGGTCGACGGTTTCGCGCCGCCGCACCAGGCGTGCCTCCGCGCCCGAGACCAGCACCTCGGCCGGCCGCGGCCGGCTGTTGTAATTCGAGCTCATCACCATCCCGTAGGCGCCGGCCGTCATGACCGCCAGCAGATCCCCGGCACCGGGGGCCAGGCGCCGCTGCTTGGCGAGGAAATCGGCGCTCTCGCAGACCGGCCCGACCACGTCGTAAACGCCTGTGGCGTCGGGCGATTCCACCTCGCGCACGGGCCGTACTTCGTGCCATGCGTCGTACAGCGCGGGCCGGATCAGGTCGTTCATCGCCGCGTCGACGATCACGAAATTGCTCTCCGCGCCCCGCTTCAGGTACTCGATGCGCGTCAGCAGGACGCCAGCTTGGCCGGTGATCGCGCGACCCGGGTCCACGATCAGTCGCTCCCTGCGGCTGGCGAGCACGCCCAGCGCGCCCTCCAGAAAGCGCGCTGCGGGCGCGGGCGATTCGTCCTTGTACCGGATTCCGAACCCGCCACCGAGATCGATGTGCGACAGCCCGATCCCGGCTGCCTCGAGCCGTTCGGCCAGCGCGAGTATGCGCGCGGCGGCGTCCACGAACGGGCCGGTTCCGGTGAGCTGCGAGCCGATGTGAAAGCCGATGCCGATGAGTTCCAGGCTCGGACGTCGCGCCGCCTCGCCCGCGAGGCGTTCTGCGTCGGCGTACGCAATGCCGAACTTGCTCGTCTTCAGCCCGGTCGAAATGTACGGATGCGTCTGCGCGTCGACGTCGGGATTGACGCGCAGCGCGACCGGCGCGCGCACGCCGAGGCGCCTGGCGACGGCCTCGACGCGCTCGAGTTCGGCCTCGGATTCGAGGTTCAGGCAAAGGATGCCCGCCTGAAGCGCCTGCGCAATTTCCGCCTCGCTCTTGCCGACGCCGGAGAACACGACCTTGCGCGGGTCGCCGCCGGCCGCGATCACGCGGGCGAGCTCCCCGCCGGACACGATGTCGAACCCGGCGCCAAGGCGCGCGAGCAGCGCCAGCACCGAGAGGTTGGAGTTCGCCTTGACCGAGTAGGCGACCAGTGCGGCGCGCCCGGAGAGGGCGCGAGCGAACTCGCCGAAGGCCTGCTCGATCATGGCGCGCGAGTACACGTAGCAGGGCGTGCCGAAGCGGCCCGCGATTTCCTCGAGCGGGACATCCTCGGCGCAGAGCGCGCCGCCGCGGTAGGCGAAGGCCATGGCCGCGCGGCTACTTCTTGGCCGCGGCGTCGTCCTCGCCGTCGCGCTTGGAGGACTCCGGTGGGTAGGGCACCGGCGTGTACGGCTCCTCCCGCGGCGGCTTCACGCCGGGCGGCGGGTTCTGGCGCAGGTAGAGCGCGCCCTTCTGGCCGCAGCCGGCGGCGAGCAGCACGGCGAGGAGAAGGAGGGCGATGCGCATCGGGGACTAGAATGGGATGGTAGCAGGAGACCGCATGGACGAAATCGAATTCGAGAAGCTTGCCGAGATCGCGCTCGCGGCGCTGGAGCGCGCCTTCGAGCAGGATGCGCCGCAGGCCGACGTGCAGCCGAAGGGCGCGGGCGTGCTCGAGATCGAGTTCGAGAACGGCTCACGCATGGTGGTGAACCGGCACGGCGCGGCGCGGGAGATCTGGGTCGCGGCGCGCTCCGGGGGGTTCCACTTCCGGTACGACGGCGCCGCGTGGCGCGACACGCGCTCGGGCTCCGAACTCTTCGCGGCGCTGTCGCGGCTTGCGTCCGAGCAGGCCGGAGCGCCGGTGACGCTGCGCGCGCCGGCGCGCTAGTAGCCCGTTATCTGGCGGAACTGGTCCTGGCCCGGCGGGGCCGCGACCGCGGGCTCCGGCGGCGCGGCGCCGGGGGCGAACTCGCGATAGTAGAAGTCCGAAACTACGCTGTTGACGTCGGCCGGGGCGCCCGGGTCGGGCGGGACCGCCGCCGTGACGACGCCTTCCGGCATCGGCCGAGTGGCTTCCGGCACGCCCTTGAGCGCGTAGCTCATGTACTCCATCCAGATCGGCAGCGCGACGCGGCCGCCGGTCTGGTTGCGGCCGAGCGATTTCGGCTGGTCGTAGCCTACCCAGGCGATTCCTACCAGGCTCGGCTGGTAGCCGCAGAACCAGGCGTCGACGAAATCGTTGGTGGTGCCGGTCTTGCCCGCCAGGTCGTCGCGCCCGAGGCGCGCCACGGCGGCGGCGGTGCCGTAGCGCGTGACGTCGCGCATCATCGAATCCATGATGAAGGCGTTGCGCGCATCGATGACGCGCAGCGCCTCGTCGCCCGCGGCCGCCGGCTGCGCCACCGCGAGCGCGTTGCCGCGGTCATCCACGATCTTGCGGATATAGTAGGGCTGCACGAGGTAGCCGCCGTTGGCGAAGACCGCGTAGGCGCGCGCCATCTGCAGCGGCGTCACCGAGCCCGCGCCGAGCGCCATGGTGAGGTACGGCGGATGGCGCTCGGGATCGAAGCCGAAGCGCGTGATGTAGTCCTGCGCGTACTTCGGATCGATCGCCTGGAGGATGCGGATCGAAACCATGTTCTTGGATTTGGCGAGCGCCATCCGCATCCGCATCGGACCCTCGAACTTGCCGTCGTAGTTCTTGGGTTCCCAGCGCTGGCTCCCGGTCACCTCCGCCTCCACCACGATCGGCTCGTCCGGAATCACGGTCGCCGGAGTGAAGCCCTTCTCAAGCGCCGCCGAATAGATGAACGGCTTGAACGACGACCCGGGCTGGCGGAAGGCCTGCGTGATGTGATTGAACTTGTTGTGGTGAAAATCGAACCCTCCGACCAGGGCGCGCACCGCGCCGTCGCTGGGATCGAGCGAGATGAACGCCGCTTCCGCTTCGGGCAGCTGGGCCACCTGCCAGTGCTGCTTGCCGTCACTCTGCAGCCGGATGACGGCGCCGCGGCGGATGCGCTTCTGCGGCGGCGCCTTGGCGTCGAGCGCCCGGGCGGCGAACTTCAGGCCTTCGCCGGAAACGGTCGCCGTCTCGCCATCCTTCAGCACCGCGCGCACCTGTTTCGGTCTGGCCTCGAGCACCAGCGCGGCACGCAGGTCTCCCAGGTCGGCGTAATCGGCCAGCAGCTCGTCGTAATCGTCCTCGCTCGCAGCTGGGGGCAGGTCAACGTAAGCCTCCGGGCCGCGGTAGCCTTGGTGGCGGTCGTATTCCATCAGCCCGCGCCGTACGGCTTCGTAAGCGGCCTCCTGGTCGCCCTTGGTCACCGTGGTGTAGACCCGCAGGCCCCGCGTATAGGCGTCGTCCGGATACCGTTCCACGATTGCCTGACGCACCATTTCGGCGAGGAATTCCCCGTGTACGCCGCCGAAATCGTCGTTCTCATGATGGACATGCAGCGGCGCCTTGAAGGCAGCGGTGTACTGCGCCTCGGTAATTTCCCCAAGTTCTTTCATGCGTCGCAGCACGTATTGCTGACGCTGCCGGGACCGTTGTAAATTCGCAACAGGGTTATATGCAGATGGGGCCTTGGGTAGCCCGGCCAGAACCGCCGCCTCCCCCAGCGTCAGCTGGTCCAACGACTTCCCAAAGTAGGTCTGGGCTGCCGCTGCGAATCCAAAGGCGCGCTCCCCGAGATAGATCTGGTTGATATAAAGCTCCAGGATCTGGTCCTTTTCCAGGCTGTGCTCGATCTTGAAGGCGAGCAGCGCCTCGTAGAGCTTTCGCGTCAGCGTCTTCTCGGAGGATAGAAAGAAGTTACGCGCTACCTGCATCGTGATGGTGCTCGCGCCCTGTCTGCGTCCGCCGTGCACGAGGTTCGCGTAAGCGGCCCGGGCCACGCCCCAGTAGTCGATTCCCTGATGCTGATAGAAGCGCTCGTCTTCCGCGGCGAGGATCGCGTCCTTCAGCACCTTCGGCACCTGTCGGATCGAGACCACCTGGCGCTTCTCCTCGCCGAATTCCCCGATCAGGGCGCCGTCCGAGGTATAGATCCGTAGGGGTACTTTGGGCTGGTAATCCGTGAGCGCATCAAGCGAAGGCAGGTTCGGGTAGGCCAGCGCGATCACCAAACCGGCAAGGCAGGCCCCCCCTGCGGCCAACCCCGCCAGCAAAAGGAGGGGAAAGGCCAAAAAACGAAGCCACTTCAATGGGGTTACGCCAACTCGGCGGGGCTGTTGCACGGGGGCCGGGACACGGCGCATTATAAGACCTTCCCCTCTGTGGAAGATTCACTAGACACTGGGGGTAGTTGTTGTTAGCATCTAACGCGATTTCTACGTATCGCGTCTAACCGACCGATGCGAAAAGGAAAAAGGGGATGAACCTCGACTTTTTCAAGCCGAAGGCTCCGCCGTTGTTCGGGCTGGATATCAGCTCGTCTTCGGTCAAGATGCTCGAGATTGTGGACGCCGGCAAAGGCGGCTACCGGGTGGAGCGCTATGTCATCGAGCCACTGCCGAAGGACGCGGTCGTCGACGGCAACATCAACATCCTCGAAGCGGTTGCCGATGCGGTGGCGCGTGGCTATAAGCGCTTGGCGACGCGTACCAAGCACGTGGCGATGGCGGTGCCCTCGGGGGCGGTGATTACCAAGAAGATCATCGTCGCGGCGGGCCTGCGCGAAGAAGAACTCGAGTCCCAGGTCGAGAGCGAGGCGAACCAGTACATTCCTTTCGCGCTCGAGGAGGTGAACCTCGACTTCCAGGTGGTCGGCCCCTCGCCGACAAATCCGGAAGAGCAGGAAGTCCTGATCGCGGCGACGCGCAAGGAGAAGGTTTCCGACCGCTTCGCGGTGGCGGAGAACGCCGGGCTCAGGCCGCTGGTCATGGACGTCGAGTCCTTCGCGCAGATGTCGGCGCTCGAGCTGGTGGTGAAGCAGCTTCCCGGCGGCGGCAAGGACCAGAACGTCGCGGTGGTCGACGTCGGCGCCAACGTGATGCAAGTGAGCGTGGTGCGCAATGAGCAGTCGGTTTACACGCGCGAGCAGGCCTTCGGCGGCAATCAGCTCTCTGCGGACATCGTGGCGCGCTACGGCATGAGCCCCGAGGAGGCGGAGAACGCCAAGCGCAGCGGCGGCCTGCCCGACGATTACGAAACCGAGGTGCTGCGACCCTTCATGGAGAATCTGTCCCAGGAGGTGCAGCGCGCGCTGCAGTTCTTCTTCACGTCCACCTCGTACAACACGGTCGACCATATCCTGCTCGCGGGGGGATCGGCGGTGATCCCGGGGCTGGATGAAGTCGTCAATACGCGCACCCAGGTCCCGACCATGGTGGCGAATCCGTTCGGCGCGATGCAGGCTTCGCCGCGTATCCAGCTCAAGCGATTGATGCAGGACGCGCCGTCGCTGATCGTCGCGTGCGGGCTGGCGATGCGCAGGTTCGATCCGGTATGAGCGTCAGAGTCAACCTGCTGCCGCACCGCGAGGAGCGGCGCAAGCGCGCCCGAGTTCATTTCGGCGTCCTCGCCGGGATGACCGCGGCGCTCGGCGCCGTCATCGTCGGCGCGGTTTGGCTGTACTACGTGCAGCGCATCGGCATCCAGGACGACCGCAACCGGTTCCTGAAGAGCGAGATCGCCAAGCTCGACAAGCAGATCAACGAGATCAAGGAAGTCAAAGACAAGATCCAGGCGCTGCTCGCGCGCAAGCAGGTGATCGAGTCGCTGCAGACCGACCGCGTGCAGACGGTGTATCTGCTGGACGAGCTGGTGCGGCAGATGCCGGACGGCGTCTTCCTCAAGTCGGTCAAGCAGACCGGCGCCAACATTCATCTTGACGGCTACGCGCAGTCGAACGCGCGCGTGTCGACGCTGATGCGCAATATCGAGTCGTCGAAATGGCTCTCGAATCCCAAGCTGATTGAAATCAAGGCGGCGAACCTCGGCAAGATGCGGGTCTCGGAATTCGACATGAACCTCGCACTCAAGCCACCTCCCGGCGAGAAGGCCAGCGACCAGGGCAAGGGCAAGCCCGCGGCGAAGAAGGGCTAGGCGATGGCGATTGACTTCAAGCGGATCGCAGAGGATTTCCAGCGCACCAACTGGAAGGATCCCGGAACTTGGAGCTTCGCGCCGAAGCTGCTGGTGCTGCTGGTGATCCTAGTGGCCCTTCCCGTGCTGGGTTACTTCCTCGTGTGGCAGGGCCAGCTCGAGGAGCTCGCGAAAGGCCAGCAGCAAGAAGAGAGCCTCAAGAAGGATTACGTCGCGAAGAAGACTCAGGCGGTCAATCTCGACCTGCTCAAGCAGCAACTCAGGGAGATCGATACGGAGTTCGGCGCCCTGCTGAAGCAGCTGCCGAACAAGGCGCAGATGGACGCGCTGCTGGTCGACATCAACCAGGCAGGGCTGTCGCGCGGCCTGCAGTTCGACCTTTTCAAGCCGGCCCAGGCCGAGTTGCGCAAGGAGTTCTACGCGGAACTGCCGATCCAGATCAGAGTAGTCGGCGCGTATCACGACCTGGGAGCGTTCGCTGCTGACGTCGGGCAGCTGCCGCGCATCGTGACTCTGAACAACGTGGCGATCGAGGCGAACAAGGACGGCAACCTCACCATGGACGTGACCGCGCGTACATTCCGCTACCTCGACGAGGAAGAGATCGCGAGCCAGCGCCGGGCGACGAGGGGACACAAGAAATGACCCGCCGGGTCCTCCTTGCCCTCGCGCTCGTGGGCGCGGCACTCCTCGCCGGCTGCGGCGGCGAAGAGCAAAGCGAGCTGCGCCAGGAACTCGCGGCAATGACCAAGGATCTGCGCGGCAAGGTCGAGCCGCTGCCACCGGTGAAGACCTACGAGCCCGTGCCGTACACGGGCGAAAACCTGATCGATCCGTTCGTGCCTACGCGCATCGTGGTAGCGCAGGGCACCGGCGCGTCGGCAGGCGGCGGGCTGCGCCCCGACCTCAACCGGCCCAAGGAGCCGCTGGAGGCGTTTCCGCTCGACTCCATTCAGATGGTCGGCACCCTGAGCCAGGCGAACACCATGTACGCCCTGGTGAAGGCAGGCCCGAACCTGTTCCGCGTCAAGAAGGGAAACTACATGGGCCAGAACTTCGGCGTGATCACGTCGATCGACGAGAGCCAGATCAACCTGAAGGAGCTGGTCCAGGACAGCGGCGGTGATTGGGTAGAGCGCACCACCGCGCTGCAAATGTCGGAGGGCAAGCAATGAAGACAATCAACGCATCGCTCAGACTCTGCCTCGCGTTCTGCGCGTGGCTGGCGGCCGCCGGCGTCGCGTTCGCCCAGGCGAACAGCATCGAGAATTTCGGCGTTACGCAGCAGGGCGGAAACGTCGTGGTGCGGGTGACCACCAAGGAGGCGCTCAAGAGCGTGCCCACGAACTTCACGGTCGCCAACCCGGCGCGCATCGCGATCGATTTCGCCAACACTTCGAACGGCTTGGGCCGCAGCACGCAGGAGATTGGCCAAGGCGAGCTGCGCAGCATGAATCTGGTGCAGGGCACGAACCGCACCCGACTGGTGCTGAACCTGCGCCGCTCGGTGGCGCACGATGTAAAGCTTGACGGACGCGACGTGGTAGTGACGCTCTCCGCGGCGACCGCAACGACGACGCCCTCCGGCCAGCCGTCCAACTTCGCCGAAGGCAAGGCGGATACCATTCACGCCATCCGCGACGTGGACTTCCGCCGCGGCAGCTCGGGTGAGGGGCGCGTGGTCGTCGACCTGTCCGACAGCACTACCGGGATCGATATCCGGCAGCAGGGACAGAACATCGTGGTCGAGTTCCTCAAGACCTCGCTGCCCGACAGCCTGCGCCGCCGCCTGGACGTGATCGACTTCGCTACCCCGGTGCAAACGGTCAGCACGTTCCAGCAGGGCGACAACGTGCGCATGGTGATCGAGGCGAAGGGCCAGTGGGAGCACAACGCGTACCAGTCCGATTCCCAGTTTGTGGTCGAGGTGAAGCCGTCGACGCAGGATTCCTCGCGTGTCTCGCAGCGAGGCCGCTATACGGGCGAGAAGCTGTCGCTCAACTTCCAGAACGTCGAAGTCCGTGCGGTTCTGAACGTGATCGCCGACTTCACCGACCTCAACATCATCACCAGCGATACAGTGGGCGGCAACATCACGCTGCGGCTGAAGGACGTGCCATGGGATCAGGCGCTCGACATCATCCTGCAGACGCGCGGGCTCGACATGCGCAAGTCGGGCAACGTGATCTGGATCGCGCCGCGCGATGAGCTCGCCACGCGCGAGAAGCTCGCGCTTGAGGCGCAGTCGCAGATCAACGATCTCGAGCAGACCCGCACCGAGTCGTTCCAGATGAACTACCAGAAGGCCGCGGACGTGCAGAAGCTGCTGTCGGATGCGCACCAGCGGATCCTGTCCAAGCGCGGCAGCGCGGTGGTCGATGCCCGCACCAATACGCTGTTCGTGCAGGACACCCCGTCGAAGCTGGACGAGGTCCGCAAGCTGATTGCCAAGATCGACATCCCGGTGCGCCAGGTGATGATCGAGGCGCGGATCGTAGAAGCGTCGGAGCTCTTCAACCGGAATTTGGGCGCGCGCCTCGGCTTCAACACCGTCGGCGACAACGGCTCGCGGTTCCCGCTGCAGTTGCCCGGCGGAAGCACGCGCTTCGCGATCGGGGCCTCGCCTGGAAACGTCGATGTGGGATCTCTCAACAGCACCCAGGGCCTTACGACGACGGCCACCGACGGACTGAGCGTCAATATGCCGGCAGCGGGCTTGAACTCGTTCACCGCGGGCAGCCTTGCCTTTACGCTCTTCAACGCGGGCATGACTAAGTTCATCAACTTGGAGATATCCGCGCTCGAAGCCGACGGCAAGGGCAAGACGATCTCCAGCCCGCGCGTGTTGACCGCGGACCAAGTCGAGGCGGTGGTCGAGCAGGGTACGGAGATTCCGTACCAGCAGGCGACTTCGTCCGGTGCGACGAGCGTGTCGTTTCAGAAGGCCAACCTGTCCCTCAAGGTGAAGCCGCAGATAACGCCCGACGGCAAGATCATCATGGACCTAGATGTCAACAACGACTCGGCGGGCGCGACTACGCCGGCCGGCGTTCTGATCAACACCAAGCACGTCAAGACTTCCGCGTTGGTCGAGAATGGCGGCACGGTAGTGATCGGCGGGATCTATAGCCAGGCGGATCGTACCGACAATACGCGCGTGCCGT
>DATJYN010000006.1:0-18547 GCA_035499575.1 Burkholderiales bacterium
GGCTCGGGCAGGATGCCGAGCACCAGCAGCGCAATGCCATTCAGGGACAGCAGCATGCCCATGTCGCGGTGGCCTGGCGCCGGCGCCGGGTCGGCGGGCTCGTCGAAGTACATCAGCTTGACGATCCGCAGGTAGTAGTACGCGCCGATCAGCGAGAACACCACCGCGGCGACGGCGATCCAGACCAAGTCGGCATTGACCGCCGCCGACAGCACGGCCAGCTTGGCGTAGAAGCCCACGGTCGGCGGCACGCCAGCCAGCGAGAACATCAGCAGCAGCATCACGAACGCGTACCAGGGGTTGCGCCGGTTAAGGCCCTTCAGGTCGTCCAGGTTCTCGCATTCGTAGCCCTTGCCAGAGAGGAACAGCAGCATGCCGAAGGCGCCGGCCGACATCAGCACGTAGACCACCGTGTAGAACATCGCGGCCGCATAGGCGTCCGGCTTGTTGAGGAAATTGCCGCCGACCCAACCGGACAGCAGGCCGAGCAGCATGAAGCCCATGTGCGCGATGGTCGAATACGCCAGCATGCGCTTCAGGTTGGTCTGCGCGATGGCGGTGATATTGCCCAGCGCCATCGACAGCACCGCCATGATCACCAGCATCTGCTGCCAGTCGTGCGCCAGGCTGAGCAGGCCAGTGCCCAGAACGCGGATTGCCATCGCGAAAGCCGCCAGCTTCGGAGCAGTGCCGATCACCAGCGTCACCGCGGTGGGTGCGCCGTGGTAAACGTCGGGAATCCACATGTGGAACGGCACCAGGCCCAATTTGAAGGCGATCCCGCAGACCACGAATACCAGGCCGAAAGTCAGGAAGGCGTGCTGCGTGCCATCCTTCGACAGCAGGCCGATCTGGTGCGCGATTTCCGGGATCGACAGGCTGCCGGTGGCGCCGTAGATCATCGACATTCCATACAGCAGCATCCCCGAGGCGAGCGCGCCCAGCACGAAATACTTCATCGCGGCCTCGGTGGAGGCGGCGGAATCGCGGTTCAACGCCACCATCGCATAGAGGCACAGCGAGAGCAGTTCCAGGCCCAGGTACACCATCAGGAAGCTGTTGGCGCTGATCATCAGCATCATTCCCAGCAGGGCGAACAGCAGCAGCGCGACGAACTCGCCCTTCAGCAGGCCGCGGTCCAGCAGGTACTGGCGCGTATAGACCAGCGTCACCGAGACGGTGACATAGGCCGCGAGTTTCAGGATGTTGGCCATCACGTCCGAGACGAACAGGCCGTTGAACAGGTAAAAGCGGTCGGTGCCGCTGATCACCTGGATGAAGATCGTCGACAGCGCGCACAGCAGCAGGACGGCCTGCGCGATGGCAAAGGTGGCGCCGCGGCGCTCGCTCTTCACGAACAGGTCGGCGAGCAGCACCGCGCAGGTCCCGACCAGCAAGATGGCCTCCGGCAGCGCCGGAATGTGGTTCAGGACGGCTGGAAGCATGCTCATCGGCGTCAGTACTTGGGCAGCGCCACGTGGCGCAGCAGGTCGTTGACCGAGGCATGCATCACCTCGGTGAAGGGCAGCGGATAGACGCCCATGAACAGCACCACGGCCGCGAGCAGGCCCAGCACCAGGAATTCACGCTCGTTCAGGTCGTCGAGCGAGGCGACGTGATCGTTGGCGACCGTGCCGAAGATTACGCGCTTGTACATCCATAGCGTGTAGGCGGCGCCAAACACCAGCGTGGTCGCCGCGCCGAAGGCGAGCCAGAAATTGGCCTGCATCGCGCCCATGATCACCATGAACTCGCCGACGAAGCCGCTGGTGGCCGGCAGGCCGCAGTTGGCCATCGCAAACAGCATCATCAGGGTGGCGAACTTCGGCATCGTGTTCACCACACCCCCGTAATCGGCGATGTTGCGGCTGTGCATGCGGTCGTACAGCACGCCGACGCAGAGGAACATCGCCGCCGAGACGAAACCGTGCGAAATCATTTGAACCAATGCGCCTTCAATTCCATATGAATTGAAAATGAAAAATCCAAGCGTCACGAATCCCATGTGCGAGATCGACGAATAGGCGATCAGCTTCTTCATGTCGGTCTGCACCAGCGCCACCAGGCCGATGTAGACCACGGCGATGAGCGACAGCGAGATCATCAGCCAGGCAAGCTCGCGCGAAGCGTCCGGCAGGATCGGCAGCGTGAAGCGCACGAAGCCGTAGCCGCCCAGCTTCAGCATGATCGCCGCCAACACCACGGATCCGCCGGTGGGCGCCTCGACGTGCGCGTCCGGCAGCCAGGTGTGCACCGGCCACATCGGCACTTTGACCGCGAAGGCGAACAGCAGGCCGAAAAACAGCCACATCTGTTGGTGCAGCGGCAACGGCAACTTCCACCAGTCCTCGATCGAGAAGCTGCCGCCCGACTTGTTGTAGAGGTAGAGCAGCGAGACCAGCATCAGCACCGAGCCGAAGAAGGTGTACAGGAAGAACTTGAGCGCCGCGTAGACGCGGTTCGCGCCGCCCCAGACGCCGATGATGATGAACATCGGGATCAGCGTGGCCTCGAAGAAGACGTAGAACAGCATGCCGTCGAGAGCCGAGAACACTCCGTTCAGCAGGCCCGACATCACCAGGAACGCGCCCATGTACTGGCCGACGCGCTGCTGGATCACCGTCCAGCCGGCGACCACCACCAACGGCGTGATGAAGGAGTTCAGCAGGATGAACAGCAGCGAGATGCCGTCCACCCCGAGGCGGTAGTTGACGTGGTAGCGCTCGATCCAGGCAAGATTCTCGACGAACTGCATGCCGGCGCCCTGCGGATGGAAGCCGGCATAGAGCGGGATGGTCACCATGAAGCCGGCCACCGCGCCGACGAGCGCGATCGTACGCTGCAGCGGCGCCCGGCTGTCGCCGCCCGCCTTGCCTCCCGCGGCGAGCACGAGCGCGCCGGCGAGGATCGGGACCCAGATCGCGAGGCTGAGTAGCATCCGGCGCTACCCCGGGAAAACCCGGTACTTGACGGCCGCGTAGATCGCGCAGACGCCGAAGATCATCATGAACGCGTACCAGTAGATCAGGCCGCTCTGCACCAGCCGGACCACCCCGGAGAACCAACCCACCAGCCGCGCCGGGCCGTTCACCATCACCCCGTCGATGGCGCGCTGGTCGCCGCCCTTCCACAGTCCGGTGCCGATGGCACGCGCGCCTTGCGCGAACAGCCAGGAATAGAGTTCGTCGAAGCCGTACTTGCGCTCTACCAACGCGTAGAGGGGGCCGAAGGCGATTGCGATCTTCTTCGGCATCTCCTTGTTCACGATATAGACGTACCAGGCCAGGCCGGCGCCCGCGATAGCGAGCCAGAGCGGCAGCGACGCCAGGCCGTGGCCGATGAAGCCCAGCACGCCATGGAATTCCTTGCTCATTTCCTCGAGCGCCGGGTGCTCGGGCAGGATGCGGATCGCTTCGCCGAAATAGTCGCCGAACAGCACCGGGCCGATCAGCCAGCCGGCGGCGACGGAAGGGATCGCCAGCAGCACCAGCGGCAAGGTCACCACCCAGGGCGACTCGTGCAGGTGGGATTTCGTTTCCGCGTCCATGCGCTCTTCGCCGTGGAAGGTCATGAACAGCAGCCGGAAGGAGTAGATGCCGCCCGCGAACACGGCCGCCACCAGCAGCCAGTAGGCGAACTGCGCACCCGGCGTGGTCGACAACTGCACCGCCTCCAGGATCGCGTCCTTGGAGAAGAACCCGGCGAAGGGCGGCAGGCCGGCGTTGGCGAAGGCGCCGATCAGCACCGTCCAGTAGGTGACCGGCAGGTACTTCTTCAGCCCGCCCATGCGGCGCATGTCCTGCTCGTGATGCATGGCGATGATCACCGAGCCGGCGCCGAGGAACAGCACCGCCTTGAAGAAGGCGTGCGTCATCAGGTGGAAGATGCCCGCCGAATACGCCGAAGCGCCGAGCGCTGCGGTCATGTAGCCCAGCTGGGACAGGGTCGAATATGCGACCACGCGCTTGATGTCGAATTGCGTGATCGCCACCAGCGCCATGAAGAAAGCGGTGATCGAGCCGATCGCCAGCACCACCGACAGCGCTACCTGCGACAGCTCGAACAGCGGCGACATGCGCGCCACCATGAAAATGCCCGCGGTCACCATGGTCGCGGCGTGGATCAGCGCCGAGATCGGCGTCGGGCCTTCCATCGAATCCGGCAGCCAGACGTGCAGCGGGAACTGCGCGCTCTTGCCCATCGCGCCGACGAACAGCAGGATGCAGATCAGCGTGATGTCGAGGGGGTTCGCCGCCGCCTTCGCAAAGACGACTCCATAGTCGAGAGAGCCGAAGTGCGCCAGCACCAGCGCAATACCGAGCAGGAAGCCGAAATCGCCGACGCGGTTGACGAGAAAGGCCTTCAGGTTGGCGTAGATTGCCGTCGGCCGCGTGAACCAGAAGCCGATCAGCAGGTAGGACACCAGCCCGACCGCTTCCCAGCCGAAGAACAACTGCAGGAAATTATCGGCCATCACCAGCATCAGCATCGAGAAGGTGAACAGCGAGATGTAGCTGAAGAAGCGCTGGTAGCCCGGGTCCTCTGCCATGTAGCCGATGGTGTAGACGTGCACCATCAGCGATACGAAGGTCACCACGATCATCATCAGCGCGGTCAGCCGGTCGATCAGAAAGCCGACATGCAGCGGCGTATCGCCGATTACGGCCCAGGTGTAGATCGCCCCGTTCCAGGCATTTCCGTTCAACGCCTCCCTGAAGATAAAGACGGAAGCGATGAAGGAAACCAGGACGCCGAGGATCGTCACGCGGTGCGCATTGGCGCGGCCGATCGCATTGCCGGACAATCCGGCGATGATCGCGCCTGCGAGCGGCGCAAGCACGGCGATCAGGCCCAGCGTCTTCAGCATCCCTCCCCCTTATCCCTTGAGCGAGTCGAGGTCTTCGACGTTGATCGTGTTCAGGTTGCGGAACAGCACCACCAGGATCGCCAGGCCTATGGCCGATTCGGCCGCGGCCACCGTCAGGATGAAGAACACGAACACCTGCCCGGCAGGATCGCCGAGGAAATACGAAAAGGCGACGAAATTCAGGTTCACCGCGAGCAGCATCAGTTCGATCGCCATCAGCAGCACGATGACGTTCTTGCGATTCAGGAAGATGCCGACCACTGCGATCGAGAACAGGATCGCGCCCAGCACCAGGTAATGCGACAGCGTCAGCGCCATCAGGCGTCCCGCTCCGAGGGCATGGACACCAGCCGCACGCGTTCTTCGCGGCGCGCACGCACCTGCGTGGCGGGGTCCTGCGCTTTCGTGTCCTTGCGCCGGCGCAGCGTCAGCGCAATCGCCGCGACGATCGCCACCAGCAGTAGCACCGCGGCAACCTCAAAGGCGAGCACGTAGTCCGTGTAGATCAAACGGCCGAGCTCCTTGGTGTTGCTGTAGTCCGGCGCCAGCACCTTCGGCGACGTCGCCAGGCCGGCCCAGCGGCCGTAGAGCACGGCGGCCATCTCCGCCGCCATCAGGACGCCGACCAGCGCGCCGAGCGGCAGGTACTGCCAGAAGCCCTCGCGCAGGCGCTCCAGGTTGATGTCGAGCATCATCACCACGAACAGGAACAGCACCATCACCGCGCCCACGTAGACCAGCACCAGCGTGATGGCGAGGAACTCCGCGCGCAGCAGCAGCCAGATCGCCGAGGCGGTAAAGAAGGAGAGCACCAGGAACAGCGCCGCGTGCACCGGGTTGCGCGCGGTGATCACGGCCAGCGCCGACACGATCATGATCGCGCCGAAAGCGTAGAAGACGGCGGCCTCGAACATGGCTAGCGGTAGTCGGCGTCGGCGGCGCGGTCGCCGGCGATCTGCTCTTCGTAGCGTTCGCCCACCGCCAACAGCATCGGCTTGGTGTAGTACAGGTCCCCGCGCTTCTCGCCGTGGTACTCGATCACGCGCGTCTCGACGATCGCGTCCACCGGGCAGGCTTCCTCGCAGAAGCCGCAGAAGATGCACTTGGTGAGGTCGATGTCGTAGCGCGTGGTGCGGCGCGTGTTGTCGGCGCGCGCTTCCGATTCGATGTGGATGGCAATCGCCGGGCAGACCGCCTCGCACAGCTTGCAGGCGATGCAGCGCTCTTCGCCGTTCGGGTAGCGGCGCAGCGCGTGCAGGCCGCGGAAGCGCGGGCTCATCGGCGTCTTTTCCTCCGGGAACTGCACCGTGATCTTGCGCGCGAACAGGTGGCGCCCGGTCAGCGCCAGGCCGCGGAACAGCTCCAGCAGCAGGAACGATCGGAAGATTTCGGTGACGCGCTTCATTTCCAGATATTCCAGGGCGTCTGCATCCAGGCGCCGATCACGACGATCCACACCAGCGTCAGCGGGATGAACACCTTCCAGCCCAGGCGCATGATCTGGTCGTAGCGGTAGCGCGGCAGGGTGGCGCGGATCCAGAGGAACATCGACACCACGAGAAAGACCTTGCCGAGGAACCAGAACACCGGCGGAATCGCGTTGGTGAGCGCGCTGTCGAACGGCGGCAGCCAGCCGCCGAAGAACATCACCACCGTCAGCGTGGCGATCAGCCACATGTTCATGTACTCGGCGAGGAAGAACAGGGCGAAGGTCATGCCCGAGTACTCGACCATGTGCCCCGCGACGATCTCCGACTCGCCCTCGACTACGTCGAACGGCGCGCGGTTGGTCTCCGCGACGCCGGAAATGAAGTAGACGATCAGCATCGGCAGCAGCGGCAGCCAGTTCCAGGAGAGGAAGCTCAGGCCAAGGTCGGAGAACGTTCCCCGCCCCTGCGCCTCGACGATGTCCGACAGATTCAGGCTGGCCGAGACCATCAGCACCACGACCAGTGCGAAGCCCATCGCCAGCTCGTAGGACACCATCTGCGCGGCCGAGCGCATCGCGCCCAGGAACGCGTACTTGGAGTTGGACGCCCAGCCGGCGATGATCACGCCGTACACGCCCATCGAAGTGAGCGCCATTACGTAGAGCAGGCCGGCGTTGATGTCGGCGAGCACCCAGTCCGGCGCGAACGGCACCACCGCCCAGGCGGCGATAGCCGGCATCAGCACCAGCATCGGCGCCAGCACATAGAGCAGCTTGTTGGCATCGGCCGGGAAGATGACCTCCTTGAACAGCAGCTTCACGCCGTCGGCGATCGGCTGCAGCAGGCCAAGCGGGCCGACGCGGTTCGGCCCGATGCGGATCTGCATCCAGCCGATGAGCTTGCGCTCCCACAGCGTGAGATAGGCCACCGCAAGCATCAACGGCACCAGGATCGCAACGATGAACACGAGCGAGGTAACCAGCTCGTACAGCGCCGGGCCCCAGGTCGGGCCGAACTTCATCTGCGAGTAGGCGAGCAACGATTCGAGCATCTCAGGCGGCTTGCTGCGCCGTGATTTTTTCCAGGATTACCGTGCCGAACATCGATCCCAGGCCTGCAGTAGCGGGATGGCCCGCGGCGATACGCACGCAGCCGTCCGGCAGCTTTTCGTCCAGCGCCGCCTTCAGCCCCGCCTCGCCCTGTCCCTGCTTCGCCAGCACGAGTCCCCCGGGCTGCACGCCGAGCGACTGCATCAGCCTGGCGTTCATCCAGGCGCGCGGCCCTTGCGCGTCGCGCGTCTTCTGCAGGGGCGGCGAGCGGCGCGCCAGCGGATCGGAGAAATAGATGGGCACATCGGCGATGCGCTGGATTCCCTGGACTGTTTTAGCTGCAGCGCTTATGCCCGATATTTCGTTCGAAAGCAGCGACGGAATGTCCCTGCCCTTCAGGCAATCCGCCTTCACCTGCTCCACCGTCTCGAATTCGAAGCCGGGCCGGCCGAGCATCGTGCCCAGCACCCGCAGCACCTTCCAGGCGGGCCGCGCATCGCCGAGCGGCCGCACCGCGGCATGGAAGCCCTGCGCGCGGCCTTCGGTGCTCACGAACGTGCCCGGCGTCTCGGAGAACGGCGCGATCGGCAGCAGCACGTCGCCGACATCGGACTTGAACGCGCTCAGGCTGACGATGAAATTTGCGCCCGCAACGGGATGCGCGCAATCGAACTGCGGGTCGATATTGAGCAGCAGCAAGGCCTTCTTCGCGAGCGCGGCGGGCAGGCCGCCATTCGCCGGCAGGCCGGCGACGTAGCCACCGACCGAATTGGCCGCTTCGCCGAGGAACCCCACCTTGATGCCCATCGCCTGGGCAGCCGCATGGATCGCCGCCGCCTGCGGGTGCTGCTGGCCGAAATTGCCGATCAGGATCGCCGGATTTTTCGCGCCCTTGAGGACTTCACTGAAGGAGGCAATCGAATTCAGTATCTCCGAAGGAGCGACGATCTTCCTGCTCTTGACGTTCATCAGCCAGTCGTCATCCACGGAGTGCAGCACGTGGATCTGCGCGCCACGCTTGGCGGCCTGGCGCAGGCGCTGTGCGATCAGCGGGTGGTCCTTGCGCAGGAACGAGCCGACCACCAGTACTCGGTCGAGCTTGGCGAGGTCGGCGATCGGCATGCCGAGCCAGGGGATGCCCTTACGCTTGCCGTCGCCCGAGAAATCGTGGTGGCGCAGGCGGAAATCCGCGGGGCCGCCCAACTTGCCAGCCAGATAAAGTTCTTCGAGCGTGGCGTGCGGCGAAGCCAGCACGCCGAAATCCTTCAGGCCGCCGACCGCGAATTCAAGCGCGCTCTGCCAGTCGGTCTCCTCCCACTGGCCGTTCTTCTTTACCATCGGCGCAGTCAGGCGTTCATCCGAGTTCAACGCCTCATAGGAGAAGCGGTCCTTGTCGGACAGCCAGCACTCGTTGATGTCCTCGTTCTCCAGCGGCAGGACGCGCATCACCTTGTTTTGCTTGACCTGCACCACCAGGTTCGAACCCAGGCCGTCGTGCGGCGACACCGACTTGCGCCGCGCCAGCTCCCAGGTGCGGGCGCTGTAGCGGAAGGGCTTCGAGGTCAGCGCGCCAACCGGGCAGATGTCGATCATGTTGCCCGACAGCTCGGAATCGACCGTCTTGCCGACGAAGGAAACGATCTCGGAATGCTCGCCGCGCCCGATCATGCCGAGTTCCATGACGCCGGCGATTTCCTGGCCGAAGCGCACGCAGCGCGTGCACTGGATGCAGCGGCTCATTTCCTCGGCCGCCACCAGCGGGCCGATGTCCTTGTGCAGCACCACGCGCTTTTCTTCCTGGAAGCGCGAGGCCGAACCGCCGTAGCCGACCGCGAGGTCCTGCAGTTGGCACTCGCCGCCCTGGTCGCAGATCGGGCAGTCGAGCGGATGGTTGATGAGCAGGAACTCCATCACGCTGTTCTGCGCCTTTTTCGCCACCGCGGAGGCCGTCTTCACCTTCATGCCGTCCGTGACCGGCGTAGCGCAGGCCGGCAGCGGCTTGGGCGCCTTCTCGACCTCGACCAGGCACATGCGGCAGTTGGCCGCGATGGAGAGCTTCTCGTGATAGCAGAAATGCGGCACATAGATGTCGAGCTTGTGCGCCGCGTCCATCACGGTGGAACCGTGCGGGACTTCGACCAGCTTGCCGTCGATTTCTACCTTGAGCATTTTTATGCGGCTTTGCGTTTTTCTGCGGAATCCATAAATGCGCCAGCCCGCCCCCACTTCGGTTCGATATCCGCCGTCACGAGGCAGTGCTTATGCTCGATGTGGTGGACGAATTCCTGTCGGAAATGCTTGAGGAAGCTCTTCACCGGCAGCGCCGCAGCGTCGCCCAGCGCGCAAATAGTGCGGCCGGCGATGTTGTCGGCGACGTTGTCGAGCAGCGCCAGGTCTTCCATCTTTCCCTGCCCGGTCTCGATCCGATGCACCACGCGGTAGAGCCAGCCGGTACCCTCGCGGCAGGGCGTGCACTGGCCGCAGGATTCCTCGTAGTAGAAATACGACAGGCGCTCCAGCGCGCGCACCATGCAGGTGGTTTCGTCCATTACGATCACGGCGCCCGAGCCCAGCATCGAGCCCGCCTTGGCGATGGAGTCGTAGTCCATGTCGGTCTGCATCATCACGTCGGCCGGCAGCACCGGCATGGACGAGCCGCCGGGAATAACCGCCTTGAGCTTTTTGCCGCCGCGCATGCCGCCCGCCATTTCCAGCAGTTTTGCAAACGGCGTGCCGAGCTTCACTTCGAAGTTGCCGGGCTTCGCGACGTGGCCGGTCACCGAGAACAGCTTGGTGCCGCCGTTGTTCGGCTTGCCAAGCGCGAGGAACGCGTCGCCTCCGTTGCGCACGATCCAAGGCGCCGCGGCGAATGTTTCGGTGTTGTTGATGGTGGTCGGCTTGCCGTAGAGGCCGTAACTCGCCGGGAACGGCGGCTTGAATCGCGGCTGGCCCTTTTTGCCTTCCAGCGACTCCAGCAGCGCGGTCTCTTCCCCGCAGATGTAAGCGCCGTAGCCGGCGTGCGCGTAGAGCTCGAACGAGAAGTCCGAACCGAGGATGTTCTTGCCGAGGTAGCCAGCCTGCTTCGCCTCCGCCAGGGCCTCCTCGAACTGTTCGTACACCGACCAGATCTCGCCGTGGATGTAGTTGTAGCCGGCCGTGGCGCCCATGGCGTAGGCGGCAACGATCATGCCTTCGATCACCGCATGCGGGTTGTAGCGAAGCAGGTCGCGGTCCTTGCAGGTACCCGGCTCGCCCTCGTCGGAATTGCAGACCAGATATTTCGCGCCGGGAAACTGGCGCGGCATGAACGACCACTTGAGGCCCGTGGGGAAGCCTGCGCCGCCGCGGCCGCGCAGGCCGGACTTCTTGAAGTCCGCGATCAGGTCTTCGGGCTTGATTTTCTCCCGCAATATTTTTTTCAATGCCTGGTAGCCGTCGCGTGCCTCGTAATCCTTGAGATGCCAGTTGGCGCCGTCGAGGCCCGCCATCAGGATCGCATCGGGTCCGTAGTTCAGCATCTCAGGCCTTCCTCAGCTCGTCGACGAGCGCGTCCAGCTTCTCGGCCGACATGTAGTCGTGCATCTTCTTGTTGTTCACCAGCACCACCGGCGCCATCGCGCAGGCGCCCATGCATTCGCCCTCCTTCAGCGTGAAGCGCCCGTCGGCGCTGGTTTCGCCGAAATCGATGCCGAGGCGCGCCTTCAGGTGGTCGGCCGCTGCGAGCGAACCCTGCAGACCGCAAGGCAGGCAGGTACAAATGGTGAGCTTGTGCTTGCCGGTCGGTTTCAGGTTGTACATGCCGTAGAAGGTCGCCACCTCGTACACCGCGACCGACGCCATGCCGAGGTAGTCCGCGACTTCATCCATGGTCTCGGTCGACAACCAGCCCTTTTCGTCCTGCGCGACGATCAGCGCGCCCATGACGGCGGACTGCTTCTGGTCGGCCGGGTACTTGGCAACTTCCCTGTCGATTTTCTGCAGCGAGGCGGCGGACAAAGTCATCGAGCGGCTACCTGTCTATCTCACCGAAGACGATGTCCATGGTGCCGATGATCGCCACCGCGTCGGCGATCATGTGCCCCTTCGACATTTCCTCCATCGCGGCCAGGTGCGGGAAGCCGGGCGCGCGGATCTTCAGGCGATAGGGCTTGTTCGCGCCGTCGGAGACGAGGTAGATGCCGAACTCGCCCTTCGGGTGCTCGACCGCGGCATAGCACTCGCCCTCGGGCACATGCATGCCCTCCGTGAAGAGCTTGAAGTGGTGGATCAGCTCTTCCATGTTGGCCTTCATCTCCACGCGCGAAGGCGGCGCGACCTTGTGGTTGTCGGTCATCACCGGGCCGGGATTGGCGCGCAGCCAGTCCACGCACTGCTTGACGATGCGGTTCGACTGGCGCATTTCCTCGATGCGCACCAGGTAGCGATCGTAGCAGTCGCCATTCTTGCCGACCGGCACGTCGAAATCGAGCTTGTCGTAGACCTCGTAGGGCTGCTTGCGGCGCAGGTCCCACTCTACGCCGGAGCCGCGCAGCATCGGGCCGGAAAAACCCAGCGCCATGGCGCGCTCCGGAGTGACCACGCCGATGCCGACGGTGCGCTGTTTCCAGATGCGGTTCTCGGTGAGCAGCGTCTCGTAGTCGTCGACACACTTGGGAAAACGGGCGACGAAGTCCCCGATGAAGTCCAGCAGGGAGCCCTGCCGGTTGCTGTTCATTTCCTTCAGCGTGCGTTCATTGCGCGTGTGCTGCGCGCGGTACTGCGGCATGGCATCCGGCAGATCGCGGTAGACACCGCCTGGGCGGTAGTAAGCCGCGTGCATGCGCGCGCCGGAAACCGCCTCGTAGCAGTCCATCAGGTCTTCGCGCTCGCGGAAGCAGTACAGGAACACCGTCATTGCGCCGCAATCCAGGCCATGCGCGCCGAGCCACAGCAGGTGGTTCAGGATCCGCGTGATCTCGTCGAACATCACTCGGATGTACTGCGCGCGCACTGGCGGCACCACGCCGAGCAGCTTCTCGATCGCCATGACGTAGGCATGCTCGTTGCACATCATCGAGACGTAGTCCAGCCGGTCCATGTAGGGCACCGACTGGATGAAGGTCCTGGTTTCAGCGAGTTTTTCGGTGGCGCGGTGCAATAGGCCGATGTGCGGATCGGCGCGCTGGATCACCTCGCCGTCGAGTTCCAGCACTAGGCGCAGCACGCCGTGCGCCGCCGGATGCTGCGGCCCGAAATTTAGCGTGTAGTTGCGTATCTCAGCCATGAAGGATCAACCCCGGCCTTCCGCGTAGTGCTCTTCCCTCACGATTCGGGGCGTGACTTCGCGCGGCTCGATACTCACCGGCTGATAGATCACGCGCTTCTGCTCCGGGTCGTAGCGCATCTCGACGTAGCCGCTGATCGGAAAATCCTTCCGGAACGGATGGCCGACGAAGCCGTAGTCGGTGAGGATGCGGCGCAAGTCCGGGTGGCCGTCGAACACGATGCCGAACAGGTCGAAAGCCTCGCGTTCGAACCAGCTCGCCGAAGGCCAGATATCCGTGAGCGAAGCCACCCTGGGAAATTCATCTTCGGCGCAGTAAGTTCGCAGGCGCAACCGCCAGTTGTGCTTGATCGACAGCAGGTGCACCACCACCGCGAAGCGGCCCCCGTCCTTCGTCCGCTCGCCCGCATCTGACCCATACGTCTGGTAATCAATGCCGCAAAGGTCGATCAGCTCCTCGAAGCGCAGGTCCGGATGGTCGCGCAGCTGGAGCGCCGTCGAGCGATAGTCGGCGGTTTCGAGGGTCAGCTCGCCGAGCCGTTCCGCGGGCTTGGTCGCCACCGCGTTCGCGATGGCGTCGCTCAGGCGCTGCAGCTTGGGGGTCATCGAGCGATCGTATTGGTTCTTTTGATCTTGTTCTGCAGTTGCACGATGCCGTAGAGCAGCGCTTCGGCAGTCGGCGGACAGCCGGGCACGTAGACGTCCACCGGCACGATACGGTCGCAACCGCGCACGACTGAATACGAGTAGTGATAGTAGCCGCCGCCGTTGGCGCAGGAGCCCATCGAGATCACCCAGCGCGGCTCGGCCATCTGGTCGTAGACCTTGCGCAGCGCCGGCGCCATCTTGTTGCACAGCGTACCGGCGACGATCATCACGTCGGATTGGCGCGGGCTGGGGCGGAACACGATGCCGAAACGGTCCAGGTCGTAGCGGGCCGCGCCCGCGTGCATCATTTCCACCGCGCAGCAGGCGAGGCCGAAGGTCATCGGCCAGAGCGAGCCGGTGCGCGTCCAGTTGATGAGATTGTCGAGTTGGGTGGTCGCAAATCCTTCGCGCAGGACGCCCTCTATTCCCATTCCAGGGCCCCTTTCATCCACTCGTAGGCGAAGCCGACCACCAGGATGCCGAGGAACAGCATCATGGCGAGGAAACCCGCCATGCCGATCTCGTTCAGTACCGACGCCCAGGGAAACAGGAACGCGATCTCCAGGTCGAACAGGATGAACAGGATCGCCACCAGGTAATAGCGCACGTCGAATTTCATGCGTGCGTCTTCGAAGGCTTCGAAACCGCATTCATAGGGTGAGAGCTTCTCGGGATCGGGGCGCCGCGGGCCAAGCAGCGAACCGAGCACCACGGGGGCGACGCCGACAGCGAGGCCGACCAGGATGAACAGCAGGATCGGAAAATACTCGGCAAGCATGTGCTTCTGGTTCCCTTGATCAGCGCCTAACTCTGGTGCCCACGAGCAGACTCGAACTGCTACGGCGTTTTAGGCCACCAGCCCCTCAAGCTGGCGTGTCTACCAATTTCACCACGTGGGCTCCGTGTCAATGCTGTAACCCTCGGATTATCCCCTAAAAATCACTGCGGCACGTCCTTCCCCTTCGAACTTGGCGTGGAAGATTCCGCGGGCGCGGATTTGGGCGATTCGGGCGCGGGTTTTTGCGCCTCAGGCTTGCCCGGGACTGACATTTCCTTCTTCACAGCGTCCAGCACGCCGCCGCTGCCGTGCTGCTTGTTGGTCGCGAGATAGGCGAGCCCCAGGCTGGTGAGGAAAAACAGCGTCGCCAGCACCGCCGTGGCGCGCGACAGGAAATTCGCCGAACCGCTGGCGCCGAACAGGCTGCTCGAGGCGCCGCCGCCGAAGCCTGAACCCATGTCCGCGCCCTTGCCGTGCTGGAGCAGCACCAGGCCGATGATCCCCAGCGCAATCAGCACGTGCAGCGCGATTACTACGTTCAACCACATGTCCATCCGCTTTATCCTTTCGTTTGCGCGGCGCCGACGGCGGCATCCGCCGCAGCCCGCGCGATGGCCAGGAAGTCCGCCGCCACCAGCGATGCACCGCCGATCAATCCGCCGTCCACGTCCGCCATCGCGAACAGGGCCGCCGCGTTTTCCTTCTTCACGCTGCCGCCATAGAGGATGCGCGTCCCCGGCAGCAGCTTCGAGCGCAGGAAAGCGTGCACTGCCTGCGCCTGCTCGGGTGTCGCCGTCCGGCCGGTGCCTATGGCCCACACCGGTTCGTACGCTACGACCGCTCGCTCGAAAATTTCCTTTCCGTTTGCGCGTACGACCGCTTCAAGCTGCCTGCCGACCACCTCTTCCGTGCGACCTGCGTCGCGCTCCACGAGCGTTTCGCCGAGGCACAGGATCGGCATGATGCCCTGCCCCGCCGCCGCCGCGAACTTGGCCGCCGCCGCCGCATCCGTTTCGCCATACAGCTGGCGTCGCTCAGAGTGCCCGACCAGCGCGTACCGGCAACCGAACTCCTTCAGCATCGGCGCCGACACTTCACCGGTGTAGGCACCCTGCGCGTACTCGCTCAGGCTCTGCGCGCCCCAGGCCAGAGCGGTATGCGCCAGCCTGCCGGCCACTTCGCCGAGGTAGGGATAGGGAACGCAGACTGCGCATTCGACGCCTTGCAGCCCCTGCATGCCGGCCAACACGGCATCCAGCAAAGCCCCGTTGGCCGCCCGGCTGCCATGCATTTTCCAGTTGCCGGCAACCAGTCGCTTACGCATCGTGCCCAAGGTTCTGCAAACCGCTGAATTTTACCGTATTAGCGCCGATTTTGCGCCGCAGTAAAGTTCCTCATGCAAGCGGCTGCAAAGCGCTGCACGGCCATGCCGCGCGTAGCGCCGAGAGCTGCGGCCGGCGCATTCATGTGCAGGATCACGCCGCTCTCCCACATCGAGCGCCCGTCGCCGATGCGTGCGCTCATGCAATCCACTGCGACCGCGGAGATGCCGCGAGCGCCCAGCGCAGGCAGCCGGCTGATGCCAATGCGGTCGGCGCCAACGCCCGCATCGTTGAACATCGCCGCGGCCGCATCGACCGGCAGTGCGGAGTCTCGGCGTCCCCCGTGCAGCGCGCCGTGCGAGCCGATGACCAGGATGCGGCCCGCATCCGCCGGTTCCAGCTTGCCGATCGAATCAAGCGCCCAGACTTCCGGCGGCCCGTCCGCCACCCGCCAGCGGGCTTCCCCTCGGAACGGTGGCTTCGCTCTCGGTGCCGCGGCCCGCCGCAGGCGTTCAGCGGCTTCGCGGCAGGCCTGTCCCGCGATAACGCCGCAAAATGCCGCGAACGCGTTCGCATGGCTGATCACCCCGCGCGCCATCATGTCGGCGCCGTCGCCGATGCGCGCGCTCATGCAATCCACCGCCGCCGCGGCCATGCCGATCGCTTCGAGATAGAACAGGCCGGAGATGCCGGCGCGGTCCTTGCCGAGGCCGGCGTCGTTCAAGATCAGCGCGTGCGCGCCCGCTGTTGCGCCGAGATACGCGGCGATGATGCCGCCGTGCGAGCCGGCAACGACCACTTTGCCGGCAACATCACCCGGCTGGGTGACACTGTCGACGGTGCCGATCGGTCGCGCCACGGCCCGCGCAGCCGCGTCCCTAGGCGGCGGCCTTGCGCACCGTGTCGGCGATGGATTTCGCCGCCGATTCGATGGCTTCGCGCGGCTCGCCCTCGACCATCACGCGCAGGACCGGCTCGGTGCCGGAAGGACGCAGCAGCACCCGGCCGCGGCCGTTCAGCGAACGCTCGGCGCGCGACTGGGCATCGGCGATGGATTGGTGCTTCTGCCAGTCGAATCCCTTGGGCACCTTCACATTGAGCAGCACCTGCGGGTACATCACCAGGTCCGCCGTCAGTTCGGCGAGCGTCTTGCCGGATTCGCGCACCGCGGTGAGCACCTGCAGCGCGGACACGATGCCATCGCCAGTGGTCTGCTTGTCCAGGCAGATGATGTGCCCGGAGTTCTCGCCGCCCAGCAGCCAGTTCTTCTCGCGCAGCATTTCAAGCACGTAGCGGTCGCCCACGCGCGCGCGCGCGAAGGGCACGCCCAGGCCGGCCATCGCCTTCTCGAAGGCGAGATTGGTCATCAGCGTACCCGCCACGCCGGCGATCTTCTCCCGCGCGGCGCGGTGCCTGACGACCGCGTACAGCAACTGGTCGCCGTCGTAGGTGGCGCCGGAAGCATCGACCATCACGAGCCGGTCGGCATCGCCGTCGACGGCGATGCCGAGGTCCGCCTTCGTGCGCTTCACTTCCTCCCGCAGGTTTCCCGGCGCCGTGGCGCCGTAGCCGTCGTTGATGTTGAAGCCGTCGGGCGAGACGCCGATCGCGGCGACGTTCGCGCCCAGCTCGTGGAACACCTTGGGCGCCACCTCGTAAGCCGCGCCGTGGGCGCAATCCACCACGAGGTTCATGCCCTTGAGGTCCAGCTCCCCGGGAAACGTCGACTTGCAGAATTCGATGTAGCGGCCCTGCGCGTCGTCGACGCGGCGCGCGCGGCCGAGCTTGGCCGACTCGTTGCAGCCCATCGGTTCTTCGAGCATCCGCTCGATTGCCTCCTCGAACGCATCGGGTTGCTTGAAGCCGTCGCGCGAGAAGAACTTGATGCCGTTGTCGGCATGAGGATTGTGCGACGCGCTGATGACGACTCCGGCCGACAACCGTAGTGCGCGCGTGAGGTAGGCCACGCCGGGCGTCGGCAGCGGTCCGCACAACAGCACGTCGACCCCGGCCGCCGAGAAGCCGGCCTCCAGCGCCGCCTCCACCATGTAGCCGGAAATACGCGTGTCTTTGCCGATCAGCACCGAAGGCCGCTCTGCCGCGCGGTCGGCCCGCTGCTCGGCCTTGAGGCTGTCGCGTCGCGCCACCATGGCGCGGCCGGCGGCATAGCCCAGGCGTAGGATTACGTCCGGCGTCATCGGGCTCTGCCCCACCGTGCCTCGTACGCCGTCGGTACCGAAATATTTTCTGCTCATGCGTTCTCCAGTGCCTGCAGCACGGCCAGCGCGTCGCGCGTTTCCCCGACATCGTGCACGCGCAGTATTTTCGCTCCATGCTGGACCGCGAGCAAAGCGGCCGCGAGGCTCGCCGCCAGCCGCTCGGTCACCGGGCGACCGGTGACCGCCCCCAGCGTGGACTTGCGCGACCAGCCCGCCAGCACCGGCACGCCGAGGTCCGCGAAGCTTTCCAGTTCCTTGAGGAGCTTGAAGTTGTGCTCCTTCGTCTTGCCGAAACCGAAGCCAGGATCGACGCAGAGCCGCTCGCGGGAGATTCCGGCTTTCTCGCATGCCGAAACTCGTGAAGACAGATACCCGAGAACTTCCGCAACCACATCCTTGTAGGCGGGCGCCTTCTGCATGGTGGCCGGATCGCCCTGCTTGTGCATGAGGCAAACACCGCAATCGTTTGCGGCCACTGCGTCGAGCGCGCCCGGCGCGGTCAGGGCTTCGATGTCGTTGATCATCGACGCGCCCTCGGCGAGCACTGCGCGCATGACCGCGGGCCTGCGCGTGTCCACGGACACGGGCACGTTTTTCAAAGCTTTCAGGACCGGAATAACGCGCCGAAGCTCCTCTTGCTCCGCGACGGGCTGCGCACCAGGCCGTGAAGATTCGCCACCGATATCAAGGATGTCGGCGCCCTCCTCGATCAACCGGCGGCCATGCGCAATCGCAGCCTGCGGATCGAGAAACGCGCCGCCGTCGGAGAAGGAATCGGGCGTGGCGTTCACCACGCCCATGAGGAGCGGACGACCGAGCCGCAGCTCGAAGCGCCCGAGCTTCAGCGTTTCAGGCCGAGGCTGCAGGTGCGGCCGCGCCCTGGGCGCCGTCGCTCGGCGCGCTCGGCGCGCTGTTCGCCGCGGGCGCCTTGGGAGGCCGCGGCGGCTTGCCGGCCATGATGTCGTCGAGTT
>DATJYN010000007.1:0-43121 GCA_035499575.1 Burkholderiales bacterium
AGGCGCCGAGGACCACTGACGCGGCGAATACGCCGATGACGGCGTAATCCAGCCAGGTCATCTCAGGATTTGGTGGCGACGTTGCCTGGTTTCAAGCCCAGGTCCTTCAATTGTTTCAGCACCTTGTCGGCGGCATCGCGATTGGCAGATCGAAAGAAAAGCAACTCTAGCCACCCAATTTCCTACGAAACTCATCGATATTGCGCTGTACCTCGGTACATCCTCCTTTCGGGATGTATCCACGCATAGCTTGCCGAATTTGGGCTGTCACTAGTGTTAATCGTTGCTGTTCGGACGATGCCACGTCTTTACGGTTGAACCAATTCAACATGGTTTTTTCGATTGGTGCAGTGGCGATATTGCAAGTGTCAGCCTGTGCAATTAAAGCTCCCGCCATCATGGCAACGGTTTCGGAGTCGCTTTGTGAATAAGCTGCTCGGGAAAAAACGGTTGCGCAGACGGCAGCAGCAAATACTATATGGGCTAGATTCACCTTGAGATTGGGACAATCTTATTTGACTTGAAACCCAACTCCTCTAACTTTGCATTCTCCCGCTCGGCTGCCTCGCGGTTTGAATATGGTCCAACTCGTACACGCGTCACCGGTCCCTTAGTAGCTGGAACCTGTTCTGTGTAATAGGGGAATTTGGCGGCCGCTAACTTTCCGGTCGACTCCTTTATCTTTTCTGGGTTGGCAAACGCGCCGACCTGGACCACGAACTGCTCGCCCGCTATAGCTGCTTCGGCCTTGGCGCGATCGACAGTGGGTGGCACCGGCTTGTCGCCGCCCTTCTTGACGATGATTTCTATTTTTGGCGCCGCCTTTTCGGTCGCCGGCGCCTCGACGGCCTGCTCGGGCGCTTTTTCGGCCACTTTCTCTACCGCTTTCTCTGGCGCCTTTTCCACAGCTTTCTCTTCAGTCTTGACGGCGGGCTTCTCCGGTACCTTGGGCGTAACCTTCGGGATGAATCCGCTGTCGTCCTCGCCCGGAATGCGCACGCTCACCGGCGGCGCGCTGCCCTTGGGTTCGGAATCGAACACCATCGGCAGCACGATGACTGCGGCGAGTACGAGCGCGATGGCGCCGACCAGCCGGCGGCGGCCGCGGCGCTTGAGCGAATTAACGTCTTCGGATTCAGCCATAGGCGTCGGCGACGGTGAGAAAGGAGCCGAACACGACGATTTTATCATTCTCGTCCGCTTCCTTCCTGGCGGCCGCAAGCGCCGCAGCGACCGAATCATGCTCTGTCGCGGGCGCCTTGATCTTCAGGTCGCGAAGAATCCTGGAAAGCAGGCGTGAGTCCGCTCCACGCGGCCCGTGCAAGGTCGCGAGATGCCAGCGCGTGATGCGCGGCGCCATCGCGCGCACGACGCCCGCGATGTCCTTGTCTTTCAGCATGCCGAGCACGCCGATGGTCTCCGGCGCATAACCACTGTCACCCAGGTTCGATGCCAACACCTCCGCGGCCTCGGGGTTGTGGGCGACGTCGAGCACGACCTGGGGCTTGCCGGGCAGCACCTGGAAGCGGCCCGGCAGCGTGACCCCGGCCAGACCGTTGCGCACATCCTGCATCGCCAGTGGCAAGCGCTCGCGCAGGCTGTCGAGCGCAGCCATGGCAGCGCTCGCATTCCGCAATTGCATCGCCCCGCGCAGTGCTGGATGGGCAAAGCCCGGGCGCTTGCCCGAAGGGCCCCACCAGGACCACTGCGTACCCTGATTCACGTAGCCGAAATCGCGGCCGATGAGGAGCAGCCGGGCATCCGCGGAAAGCACCGACCGGGGCGGCTGCGGGTCGGCGACGATGGCGGGGCGCCCTGGCCGGAAGATGCCCGCTTTCTCCCCGCCAATCGCCTCCCTGTTGTCACCGAGATATTCAACGTGGTCGATGGCGACGCTGGTAAGCACCGCGCAATCCGCGTCCACTACGTTCACCGCATCCAGCCTGCCGCCAAGTCCGACCTCCAGCACAAGGGCATCCAGTTTTTCCCGACCGAACAGCCAGAAAGCGGCCAGCGTGCCGAATTCAAAATAGGTGAGCGGTATCTTGCCGCGCGCGGATTCCACCGCCACGAAAGCCTCGCAAAGCGCGGGGTCCTCTGCCTCGCGGCCCCCGACGCGCACTCGTTCGTTGTAGCGCAGAAGGTGCGGCGAGCTGTAGAGGCCGGTGCGGTAGCCGCCGGCCAGCAGGATGCTCTCCAGGATCGCGCAGACCGAGCCTTTGCCGTTGGTTCCCGCGACGGTGATGACAGGACAGGGAAAGCCGATATCCAGCGCCGCAAGGACTTCGCGGACCCGGTCCAGGCCGAGCGCGATGGTTTGCGGATGCTGGCGCTCGATGTAACCGAGCCAGTCCGCGAGAGAACGGCCCTTCACGAGCTTTGGTCGGACGGCCTTCCCTGCAGCAAGGCGAGCAGCATGTGCAGCTTGTCGCGCATCTGCCTGCGGTCGACGATCAGGTCGATCGCGCCTTTCTCGAGCAGGAATTCGGCGCGCTGGAAGCCCTCGGGCAACTTCTGGCGCACCGTCTGCTCGATGACCCGCGGCCCGGCGAAGCCGATCAGTGCCTTCGGCTCGGCGATCACCAGGTCGCCGATCATCGCGAAGCTGGCCGACACCCCGCCCATGGTCGGGTCGGTGAGCACGGTGATGAACGGCAGCTTGCGCTGCGCGAGTTCGGTAAGCGAAGCCGTGGTCTTTGCCATCTGCATCAGCGACAGCAGGCCCTCCTGCATGCGCGCGCCGCCGGTCGAGGTGAAGCACAGGTAGGGCAGCTTCTGCTCGAGCGCCACGCGCACACCGCGCACGAAGCGTTCGCCGACCACCGAACCCATCGAGCCGCCCATGAACTCGAACTCGAAGGCCGCGGCCACCACGCCGAGCGACTTGATCGCACCCTGCATGACGATCAGCGCATCGGTTTCGCCGGTCGAGGCCTGGGCCTCCTCGAGACGCTCGGGATACTTCCGCGAATCCTTGAACTTGAGGCTGTCTACCGGCAGGATCTCGGCGCCGATTTCGAAGCGCCCTTCCGGATCGAGAAGGCCGTCGAGTCGCGCGCGCGCGCCGATGCGCTGGTGGTCGCCGCACTTCGGGCAGACATTCTGGTTCTTTTCCAGGTCGGTGCTGTAGAGCACCGCGCTGCAGGCCGGGCACTTGGTCCACAGTCCCTCCGGAACCTGCTTGCGCGGACCCGTTCCGCGCTGGATCTTCGGCGGCAGCAGTTTCTGCAACCAGCTCATGAATCCAGGGCCTTTCGTATCGGCAGCAGCAGGGCCTTCACCCGCGCCACTGCATGCTCGGGACCTGCGCTCTCGATTTCCTGGATGATGCGGGTACCGATGATGACCGCATCCGCCGTCTTGCCGATTGCGCGCGCCGAATCTGCGTCCTTGATGCCGAAGCCCACCCCGATCGGCAGCTTGGAAGCCGCGCGCAAGCGGGGAAGATGCAACTCAATGTCAGCGGCGTCGGCGGTTTTCACGCCGGTCACGCCTTTCAGCGACACGTAGTAGAGGTAGCCGGTACCCGCGCGCGCCACCTCGCGGATGCGCGCATCGGTGGAGGTCGGCGCGAGTAGGAAAATGCAGTCGATGCCGGCCTTGCCGCAGAGGTCGGCGAACGGGCCACATTCCTCGGGCGGGTAGTCCACCACGATCACCCCGTCGACGCCGGCGGACTTGGCGGCGGCGACAAATTTCTCGACGCCCATGGCTTCGATCGGGTTGGCGTAGCCCATCAGCACGATCGGCGTTTCCGGATCTCTTTTTCTAAAATCCTTTACAAAACCCAGTACGTCGGAAAGACCAATTCCATTCTTCAGCGCGCGCTCCGAGGAACGCTGGATTGCCGGCCCGTCGGCCATAGGATCGGAAAACGGCACGCCGATTTCCAGGATGTCGCTGCCCGCCTCCACCAGGCCGTGCAGCAGCGGCACGGTACTCGAGCGCAACGGATCGCCCGCAGTGATGTAGGGAATCAACGCCTTGCGGCCGGCGGCCTTCAGTTCGGCGAAACGGCCCGCGATGCGCGACATCAGAGCTTGATCCCCATCCGGTCGGCGACCGTCTGCATGTCCTTGTCGCCGCGGCCGGAGAGGTTCACCAGCAGCGCCTTGTCCTTCGGCATGGACGGCGCAATTTTCACGGCGTAGGCCACCGCGTGCGCCGATTCCAGGGCGGGAATGATGCCCTCGAGCCGGCAGAGGTCGCCGAAGGCCTTGAGCGCTTCATCGTCGGTGATGGCGACATATTCGGCGCGGCCCTGATCCTTCAGCCAGGCATGCTCCGGGCCGACGCCCGGATAGTCCAGGCCGGCGGAGACCGAATGCGTCTCGGTGATCTGGCCGTTCGCGTCCTGCAGCAGATAGGTGCGATTGCCATGCAGGACGCCAGGCGTGCCGGCGTTCAGGGAAGCGGCATGCTTACCGGTGGCGAGGCCCTCGCCCGCAGCCTCCACGCCGATCAGGCGCACGCTCGCATCCTGGATGTAGGGATAGAAGATGCCCATGGCGTTCGACCCGCCGCCGACACAGGCAATTACCGCGTCGGGCTGGCGGCCGATCATCTCGGGCATTTGCAGCTTGCATTCCTCGCCGATCACCGACTGGAAATCGCGCACCATCATCGGATAAGGGTGCGGGCCGGCCACCGTGCCGATGATGTAGTACGTGTCCCCCACGTTGGTCACCCAGTCGCGCATCGCCTCGTTAAGGGCGTCTTTCAGCGTCTTGGATCCGGACTCGACGGGCACCACCTCAGCGCCGAGAAGTTTCATCCGGTAGACATTCTGCACTTGGCGCTTGACGTCCTCCGAACCCATGTAGACGATGCATTTCATGCCGAAACGCGCTGCCACCGTAGCCGAGGCGACTCCGTGCATGCCGGCGCCGGTTTCCGCGATGATGCGCTGCTTGCCCATGTGGCGTGCGAGCAGCGCCTGGCCGATGGTGTTGTTGACCTTGTGCGCGCCGGTATGGTTCAGGTCTTCGCGCTTGAGATAAATCTGCGCCCCGCCGAGCAATTCTGACCAGCGCTTGGCGTGATACACCGGGCTCGGCCGGCCGACGTAGTGCTTCAACTCGTAGTGGAACTCCGCCATGAACGCAGGTTCGCGGCGGCAACGCTCGTAAGCCTCGCGCAGCTCATCCAGCGCGTGGCTCAGCGTCTCGGCGACGAACACGCCGCCGTAGGGACCGAAGTGGCCGCGCGGGTCGGGCAGGTCATACATCTGCATTTCGGACCTCGGTGATGAACTCGGCGATCCTGCCCGCGTCCTTGATGCCCTTGGAGGACTCCACGCCGCTTGAGACATCCACTGCCCAGGGGCGCACACGGCAGACCGCTCCACGCACGTTCTCCCGCGTCAGGCCACCCGAAAGCACCAACGGGCGATGGAGTGCGGCGGGAATCACCGACCAGTCGAAACTTTCCCCCACTCCGCCGTACTCCTCGACATGGCTGTCGAGCAGCCATCCGGCCGCGCCGGAAAACGGACGCAGGTATTCTAACAAATCGAGTTCCGGCCTGACCCGGCAGGCCTTCAGGTAAGGCACGCCGAATTGCGCGCAGAACACCGGCGTTTCCTCGCCGTGGAATTGCAGCATCCCCGGCCGCACGCGCTCGATGACCGTGTAGACCTCGGCGGCCGTCGGATTCACGAATAGCGCAACCGGCATGACGAAAGGCGGCAGGTCGTTTCTCAGTTCCTGCGCCCAATCCAGGCTCAGGAAGCGCGGGCTCTTGGGATAGAAGACCAGGCCGATCGCATCGGCGCCGGCCCGGGCCGCAGCCTCAGCGTCCTCGCTGCGCGTGATGCCGCAGATTTTGACCCGGGTCCTCATGTAACCACCGGCAGCAGGGATTTCTGGCGCCCGATCGAGGGCAGTTCCCAGTGCGGTTCGTATTCCACTTCGTCCAGGTACAGGCCCCCGGCGGCGAAGGTCGGCGCCGCGAGCGCGCGGTCGCGAGATTCGAGCAGCTGCTTCGTCCAGCGCGGCGAGTGCTTTCCCTTGCCGACGTAAACCAGCGCGCCGACGATGTTGCGCACCATGTGCTGCAGCCAGGCGTTGGCGCGCATGCTGAACTCGATGCGCTCGCCGTCGCGCTCGATGCTGATCGCATGCAGCGTCCGCACCGGGCTCTTCGCCTGGCATTCGGCCGCGCGGAAAGCCGAAAAATCATGCTCGCCGAGCAGATGCTGCGCGGCCTCGCGCATGGCTTGCACTTCGAGCGGCGCATGATGCCAGCCCGCATAGCGCGCGGCGAGCGCAGGGCGCACGGCGCGGTTGAGCAGCACATAGCGGTAGCTGCGCGAGCGCGCGGAATAGCGCGCGTGAAAGTCCGCCGGCACGCGCTGCGACCAGAGCACCGCCATGGATTCTGGCAACAGCGCGTTGACGCCGCGTATCCAGGCCGAGTCCGGCCGCTCCGCGCTGGTGTCGAAATGCGCTACTTGCGCGCGCGCATGCACGCCGCGGTCGGTTCGTCCGGCGCAGGTCACGCCGATCGGCGCATCTGCGATACCTGACAGCGCAGCTTCGAGCGCGTCCTGCACCGTGCCGCCGCCCGGCTGAGTCTGCCATCCGAGGAAGCGGCTGCCGTCGTATTCGATCCCGAGTGCGACCCGGGTAGATGCGCGGTTAGATGAATTGGTCGCCATAATGAAAAAGCCGCGGTCGCCTGCGCGCCGCGGCTCGTTCGGTCCGTTGCCGCGGCTAACCCAGGCCGGAAAGCATCTGCTCGGCCTGGCTCTTCTGGGCGGCGTCGCCTTCCTTCACGACTTCATTCAGGAGCTCGCGCGCGCCGTCCTTGTCGCCCATTTCCTGGTAGGCCTTGGCCAGGTCGAGCTTGGTGGCGACCTCCTGCCACTTCGGATCCGCGCCGCCGCCGGCATCGCCGCCCGGCGTGCCCAGGTCGAGGCTGAGGCCACCCAGGTCGAGAGGCGCATCTGCGGGCTTCGCGGGCTCCGTACCGCCGCTGCCGAGGTCGATGTTCAGATCGAAATCCATGGCGACGGTCGCGTCGGGATCGACTTTCTTTTCCGGCTCCGGTGCAGGCTTGGGCGCGGCCTTGCGCGGCATCAGGATCGTTTTTTCGCCGTCGTCCTCGACGCCACCGGTATTGCCCAAGTCGAAATCGAGGCCTCCGCTGGCCGCCTTCGTTTCGCCGCTATCCAGTTTCAGCGTGCCGCCGGCCGCGAAATCGCTCTTTGGGATGGCCGCGGTCGCCGCGCCGATGTCGAAGTCCAAGCCGCTGGGTGCCGCTTTGGGCGCGGCGGCAGCATCCCCGCCGCCCCCGCCAATGTCGAAATCCAGCGTTGGAGCCGCAGCCGACGGAGCCGCCGCAGCGACGTCCGCCACCGCCCCGCCGCTGCCGTACAACCCGTTGCCCGGATCGATTGAATGCCCGAGCGCCATCGCCTTGTCCCACTCGGGGCCGGCACCGCCGGTCAGACTCTTGAGCTTGACCGCGCTTTGCTCGAAATTCTTCGCGTCTTTGCGGTTGGCATAGATCTCCAGCAGCTTCGCGTGCACCGCGACGCGACTCGGATCCTTGCCGAGCGATTCCTTCAGGATCTCCTCCGCTTGCGCGTCGCGGCCGTAGGCCATGTAGACGTCCGCTTCGGCGATCGGATCGACTTCGTCGCTTTCCCCGCCGCCAACACTGACGCCGCTGACAGAGGCTTCGGAAGCGTCGATCGCGGGAGCCGCAGGCGGCGGGGTATCCGCGTCCGGCTGCGCTGCCGCGTTATTGAATACTGACGAAGCGCCGCCACCCGTGGCCGCACCCAGTACGCTGTCCTGGAATTTGGTCGACTGCGTCGCCTTTTTACGCTTCCACTGCCAGGCGCCATAACCAACCAGCAACAGGATCACCGCGCCGAGCCCCCCGCCCGACACCGGGTCGGAGAGGAAAGCCACGATGTCGTCGACGATGCTGGTTTCGGCGACGGGCGCTGCCTTGACTGGCGCTGCCTTGGCCTTTTTAGCCGCGTCCTTGGCGGGCTCCTTGGGCGCTTCCTTCGGGGCTTCCTTGGCTGCCTCTTTCGGGGCCTCCTTGGCTGCCTCTTTCGGGGCTTCCTTGGCCGCCTCTTTCGGGGCTTCCTTCGGGGCTTCCTTTGCGGCTTCGGGTGCCTTGGCGATCGGCGTAGGCGCCGGAGTGGGCGCAGGAGCTGAAGACTGCGGCTTGGCCTTCTTCTCCAGGTCGGCCATTTGCTGGTTTTTCATCTCCAGCAGCTTCTGCAGGTCAGCGACGTTCTTTTCCAGGTCGCCGACTCGCGATTGCGCGTCCTTCAATGCGCGTTCGCGCGCAGCGCGGTCATCGTCGCGAGCAGCCGCCGATGCGCCCGGCTTGGAAAGGTCCGCCTTGGACAGCTTTAACTGGTCTTTGTGGTCGGCGGGCGCCGCCGCCTCCGGCTTTGCGGTAATGCGGCCCGCGACTTCGCGTTCGCGTACTGGTGCCGCCGGTGCGGCTGCCACCGCCTGCCCGAGCTTGCGCTTGTAATCGGCGAAATCCGCCATCTGCGCCTGCACCTGCTTGCTGGCGTCGGCGGCGCCGACCGAGGCGATGGCCTCGCGATCAGGAATATTCAGGATGCGCCCAGCGCGCACCAGGTTGATGTTGCCCTTGATGAAAGCACTCTCATTGGCGCGGTACAGCGCCATCAGCATCTGGTTGAGGGTCACGCCCTCAGGGAGGTTCTGGCGCGCAATGGCGCCGAGAGTATCGCCCTTCTTCACTTCGACCTGCTTCGCGCCGGTTACCGCGGCGGGTGCAGGGGCAGCCTGGCGCCTCTCGGCACGCGGCGCGGGCGCAGCCGGTGCTGCAGGCGCCGGCGCGGCCTTGGCCGCAGGTGCCGCCGCCGGCGGACCCGCCGGCGGGCCCTTGTATTCGACCGGATCGAGCAGGAAGGTGTATTCGCGAACCAGACGCCCCGTCGACCAGGACAACTCGATCAGCACATCGAGAAAAGGCTCGTTCACCGGTTGGGAGGTACTCATCCGGATCACCGACCGGCCGTCGCGCTTCGTGATAGTGAACTGCATGCCGACCAGTGCCGGACTCATCTCGATGCCGGCTTGGCGGAAGGCGTCGACGCTCGCCAGCCGCGCCTGGAGCGAATCATCCTCGCCCGGCTGCAATGAAACGATCTCGATTTCGGCGCGCAGCGGCTGGCCCAGCGCCGAATTTACTTGGAGCTGGCCGAGGCCAGCGGAATAGGCCACCAACGGTGCGAGGAGAAGCGCCGCGATGACAACACGAATACCGGTGACCGATTTAGCCACTAAGCCCACCCTGAGTCGTTCTTCCGGGACTGACTACCATAACATCATGGCGTTAGCCCTGCAACCTGAGAGACCATCTCGATTTTGATGCGATAGCGCCTTGGTCGGCAAGGAATTTCTCCCTGCCGCCGGGCCGCCTAACGCACCCCTGAATCCAGCAAAATCCTCACCATCCGGCGCAGCGGTTCTGCGGCGCCCCATAGCAATTGATCGCCAACGGTGAAGGCGGCCAGATAGTCCCCGCCCATTGGCATTTTCCGCAACCGGCCAACCGGAACAGACAACTTGCCGCTCACTGCAGCCGGCGTCAGTTCGACGAGCGATTCCTCGCGCCGGTTCGGCACCACTTTCACCCAGTCGTGCGCCTCGGCGAGCATGCCCTCAATTTCCCCCAGCGGAACGTCCTTCTTCAACTTCACCGTCATCGCCTGGCTGTGGCAGCGCATCGCACCCACGCGCACGCAGATGCCGTCGATCGGGATTGGCCGCTCGCTGCGCCCGAGGATCTTGTTGCCTTCGGCCTGCGCCTTCCACTCCTCACGACTCTGGCCGTTGCCGAGGTCCTTGTCGATCCAGGGCAGCAGGCTCGCAGCGAGCGGATAGCCGATTTCCCGCTTCGGCATCGCGCCATTGCGCAGCGCGGAAGTCACGCGCTGGTCGATTTCGAGCGCGCTGGCGGCAGGATCGTCGGCGAGGGGCTTGGCGATCTGGCCGAGATGTCCCATCTGCTGCACGAGTTCGCGCATCTGCGCAGCGCCGCCGCCGGAAGCCGCCTGGTACGTCATGCAGGTCATCCACTCGACCAAGTCGCGCTGCAGCAGGCCCGCCATGGCCATCAGCATCAGGCTGACGGTGCAGTTGCCGCCGATAAAATCCTTCCTGCCGCCCGACAGGCCGTCCTTGATCGTCGCCATGTTGACCGGATCGAGGATGATGACGGCGTCGTCCTTCATGCGCAAGGCGCTCGCTGCGTCTATCCAGTAGCCCTGCCAGCCGGCGACGCGCAGCTTCGGATGGATTTCGCTGGTGTAGTCGCCGCCCTGGCAGGAAATGATCACCGGGAGCTTCTTCAGCGCTTCGACGTCGTTCGCGTCGCCGACTGGTGCCGCGCCCTCGCCGAAGTCCGGGCCCTTGCCGCCCGCCAGCGAGGTGGAGAAGAACACGGGCTCGACGTGGTCGAAGTCCTTCTCCTCGCGCATGCGCTGCACGAGTACCGATCCCACCATGCCGCGCCAACCGACGATGCCGACTCTCAACATGACCGCATTCCTATTGCTATAGCCGTTCAGCGACCGCCGACGCCATCTCGGCGGTGCCCACCTTCCTCGTGCCCGCAGTATATATGTCAGCGGTGCGGAAGCCGTCCCGTAACGTCTTCTTCACCGCAGCTTCGAGCCGGTCGGCGGCGGCGGCTTGGCCGAGCGAATGGCGCAGCATCAGCGCCGCCGAGAGGATGGTCGCGAGCGGGTTGGCAACGCCCTTGCCTGCAATGTCGGGCGCCGAGCCATGGATCGGTTCGTACAAGCCCTTGTTGTTCGCATCCAGCGAAGCGGACGGCAGCATGCCGATCGACCCTGTCAGCATGGATGCCTCATCCGACAGGATGTCGCCGAACATGTTGCCGGTGACGATGACGTCGAACTGCTTGGGATTGCGCACCAGCTGCATGGCGCAGTTGTCCACGTACATGTGCGAGAGCGCGATGTCCGGGTAGCCCTTTCCTTCGGCCTCGACCACTTCGCGCCACAAGCGCGAAGTCTCCAGCACGTTCGCCTTGTCCACCGAGCATACTTTCTTGCCGCGCTTGCGCGCCGCGTCGAAGGCGACGCGCGCGATCCGGCGGATTTCGGACTCGGTGTAGCGCATGGTGTCGAAGCCCTCGCGCCCGCCCGTTTCGTGCTGACGGACCCCTTTCGGCTGGCCGAAATAGATGTCCCCGGTCAATTCGCGCACGATCAGGATGTCGAGGCCCGCGACCACTTCCGGCCGCAGCGAGGATGCGTCGGCAAGCTCCGCATGGACCTGCGCCGGGCGCAGGTTGGCGAACAGGCCGAGTTCCTTGCGCAGGCCGAGGATGGCCTGTTCAGGGCGCTTGGACGATTCCAGCTTGTCGTATTTCGGGTCGCCCACCGAGCCGAACAGAATTGCGTCGGCATTTTTTGCCAGCGCGAGCGTCTGCTCGGGCAGAGGATGGCCCGCGGCCTCGTAGCCTGCGCCGCCGACTGCCGCCTCCTCGAATTCGAATTTCAGCGCGAGGCGGCCGAGCACCTTGAGCGTTTCGGCAACGATTTCCTTGCCGATGCCGTCGCCCGGCAACACCGCGATTTTCATGTCGGGCCTTAGCGGAACAGCCAGGGAAACTGCTCGCGCCGACGCGCTTCGAAGGCGCGGATCTTGTCGGCGTGGCGCAGCGTGATGCCGATTTCGTCAAGGCCGTTCAGCAGCGAGTGGCGGCGCGAGGGGTCGACATCGAATCTGAACGACTTCGAACCGTCGCTGGTCGCCACCGTCTGCTTCTCGAGATCGACGATCAGGCGGAAACCGGGCAATGCGCTGTCGTAGAACAGCTGGTCCACCTGCGATTCGGTCAGCATCACCGGCAGGAAGCCGTTCTTGAAGGAATTGTTGAAGAAGATGTCGCCGTAGGACGGCGCGATCACGCACTTGAAGCCGTACTGCTGCAGCGCCCAGGGCGCATGCTCGCGCGAACTGCCGCAGCCGAAATTCTTGCGCGCGAGCAGGATCTGCGCGCCCTTGTAGCGCGGCTGGTTGAGGACGAAATCCGGGTTCAGCGGCCGTTTCGCGTTGTCCATGCCAGGCTGGCCGATGTCGAGGTAGCGCCAGGCGTCGAAGCAATTCTCGCCGTAGCCGGTGCGCTTGATCGACTTCAGGAACTGCTTCGGGATGATCGCGTCGGTATCGACATTCGCGCGGTCGAGCGGCGCGACGAGCCCGTTCAGCACCGTGAATTTATCCATCAGCGCCAGCTCCGCACGTCTACGAAATGGCCGGCGATTGCCGCCGCCGCCGCCATCGCCGGGCTCACCAGGTGGGTGCGCCCGCCCGCGCCCTGCCGACCCTCGAAATTGCGGTTCGAGGTGGACGCGCAGCGCTCGCCCGGGTCCAGGCGATCGGCGTTCATCGCCAGGCACATCGAGCAACCGGGTTCGCGCCATTCGAAGCCCGACTCGCGGAACACGCGATCGAGGCCTTCCTTCTCGGCCTGCGCCTTCACCAGGCCGGATCCAGGCACCACCATGGCGACTTTGATGTTCGAAGCGACTTTCCTGCCCTTGGCCACTGCGGCGGCCGCGCGCAGGTCCTCGATGCGGGAATTGGTGCAGGAGCCGATGAACACCTTGTCGAGCTTGATGTCCTGGATCGGCGTGCGCGGCTTCAGACCCATGTAGACGAGCGCGCGCTCCATGCCCTCGCGCTTGGTCGGGTCCTTTTCCTTGTCGGGATCAGGCACGCTGGATTCGACTGCGACCACCATTTCGGGCGAGGTGCCCCAGGTGACCTGCGGCGCGATGTCGCGCGCATCGAGCCTGACTTCCGCGTCGAATTTCGCGTCCGCATCGCTCGCCAGCATTTTCCAGGTCGCCACCGCTTGGTCCCATTCGGGCCCGATCGGCGCGAAGCTGCGGCCCTTCAGGTACTGGATGGTGGTGTCGTCCACGGCGACCATGCCTGCGCGCGCGCCGGCTTCGATCGCCATATTGCAGAGCGTCATGCGCCCTTCCATCGACAACGCGCGGATGGCGCTGCCGGCGAATTCGACTGCGCAACCTGTACCCCCGGCGGTACCGATGCGGCCGATGACCGCCAGCGCGATGTCCTTGGCGGTAACGCCGCGGCCGAGCGTTCCCTCCACGCTTACGCGCATGTTCCTCATTTTCCTCGCCACCAGCGTCTGCGTAGCGAGCACGTGCTCGACTTCGGAAGTGCCGATGCCGTGCGCGAGGCAGCCGAACGCGCCGTGCGTGCTGGTATGCGAATCGCCGCATACCACGGTCATGCCGGGCAGCGTTGCGCCCTGCTCCGGGCCGATGACGTGCACGATGCCCTGGCGCTTGTCGAGGAACGGGAAATAGACCTTGGCGCCGTATTCCTTGATGTTCGCGGTGAGCGTCTCCACTTGCAGCCGCGAAATCGGATCGACGATGCCGTCGATGCCGAGTTCCCAGCCGGTGGTCGGCGTGTTGTGATCGGCAGTCGCGACCACCGAATCGACGCGCCAGGGCTTGCGGCCGGCGAGCTTCAGGCCCTCGTAGGCCTGCGGGCTGGTGACCTCGTGTACGAGATGGCGGTCGATATACAGCAGCGCGGTGCCGTCATCCTCGACGTGCACCACGTGGCCGTCCCAGAGCTTGTCGTAAAGCGTGCGTGCCATATTCCCTTGCGCCGGTTGAAAGGCGATTATGCCACAGCCCGGACGTAAATTGTCTGACAATTTGAACAGACTATATATTCAGCGTCAAGCGCCGGACATGATAAAGTCAGCCGGTGAAAGCGAAAGCGACAGCCGCGCGGGCTGCGGCCATGGATGAGCACAGGCACGGCGAGGCGGTGGATTTCGTTTTTGAGACGATCCGGCAGGGCATCCTCACCGGACGGTTCGCACCGGGCCAGCGGCTCGTGATTCGCGACCTGGCCGAGGAGATCGGCTACAGCCGCAGCACTTTCCGCGAGGCCTTTCGCCGGCTCGCGGCGGAGAAACTCGTCAGCCTGGTACCGAATCGCGGCGTCGCGGTCCAGCGGTTGACGCCGCGGGAAATGGCGGATCTGTTCGAGATCCGGGAACTGCTGGAAGGTCACGCCGCGCGGCGCGCGGCCGAAAGAATCGACCAGGGCGACCATCGCAGGCGCTTCCTGGCGATGTGGGAAAAGGTCAGGCGGGACGATCCTGCCGATCGGGCGGCCTTCATCGAGCACAACCAGCTATTCCACAGCACCATCGTCGAACTTGCCGGAAATACCCGCCTGCCCGAGATGCTCGGCCAGCTGCAGTTGCCGATCCTGATGTTCCAGTGGCGCACGATCATGACGCGCCGGGAAACCGAGACCTCCCAGGCGGAACACGAGACGATCGCCAAGGCGATCCTGGAGGGCCGCCCGGACCAGGCCGAAAGCGCGATGCGCAGACACGTGCAGCGCGCCAAGCGGCGCACCTTCGACACCTTGGCGGGTTCACCTGGATCGGCAGGCAATGACGCGAAGTCGGCTAGACCCGCACTTTCCACGCGACGAGCAGGCCACCGGCCAAGCCGAACAGCGCGCTGATGGTAAATGTGGCGGGCGCGCCCAGCGCCTGCCAGGACCAGCCTGCGAGCAAGGTGCCCACGGCCCCGCCCACACCGTAGGTGAGGCTCGAATACAGCGCCTGGCCGCGCGCCTCGAGTCGCCCGGAGAAAATGCGGTGCACGGCGGCGAGGGACGCTGCGTGAAACAAGCCGAAGGTGGCCGCGTGCAGAAGAATCGCGAAAACGAGCAGCGTCAGCACGTGGACGGCCCAGCCGATGAGAACGAAACGCAGCGCAACGCAGGCGAAGCTCGCGATCAGCAGTCCGCGCAACGAGTAGCGACGCATCAACTGCGGCAGGAACACGAACACGGCAATCTCCGCGGCGGAGCCCAGCGTCCAGAACGCGCCGATGGCGGACTTGGAGTACCCCGCCACCTCCAGATGGATCGACAGGAAGGCGTACAACGCGCCATGCGCCACGGCGTTGCATATGCACGCGCTGAAAAATGCGAGCACGTCCGCGCGCGCGAGCACCGGGCCGATGCCGGCGGACCCCACTGACGCGGGATGCGGCTCCCGCGACGGAATTCCGAACGCCGCGATGCAGACGACGGCGGCAAGTCCGACCACGAGGTCGAGAACCGTGGAAACATCGTGGTGATCCAGCCAGGCGCCCGCGCCGAGCACTGTCAGTATGAAGCCGATCGAACCCCAGAGACGCACCGGCCCGTAGCTGCCGGGTCTGGCGCGCGTCGCGGCGAGCGCCGCCACCTCGACCAGCGGCATCGATCCGGCCGCGAGCACGCTCAGCAGGAGCATGACGGCAGCTACCGGGAGGCCGCCGTGCACTACGTACAGCGCAGAGAACCCTCCCAGAACCGTGAACGCGGCGAATATTACGATGCCGCGTTGCCAGCCGGTGTGGTCCGCGATCCAGCCCCACGCCGCCGGCGCGAATATGCGTGCGACCGCGGGCATTGCCAGCACCAGTGCCATTTGCCGCGCGTCGTAGCCCTGCCCCGCAAGCCAGAGAGAGAAGTACGGCACCAGCACGCCGGCGTAGGCAAAGTAAGCGAAGTAGTAGGCGCCGAGGCGGGCCGGAACGCTCATGGCCTACGCGGACGGAGCCGCTCCCACCGGCGCCCGGCTCGCCGATCCGGCCGCGAAACGGACCGTCGCCAGCACATCGCTGGTGAATTGCGCCTCGCTGCGATCGCCGCGCGCCGACGCGTCGACGCGTCCTTCCAGCAGCAGCTGCGCCAGGCCGTGTACCAGCGCCCAGGCCGCGATCGACTGGTCCCTCGCCCCGCGCGCTTCGGGCACGTGCGCAGCCAACGCGCCGGATAGCGCGTCGAAGGCGCGCGTCGCCACCTCCCGCAGCGCGGGATGCCTGCCGATCGGCACTTCGCCGCCGAACATCAGCCGGAAACGCTGCGGCTGCTCGAGCGCGAAACGCACATAAGCCTCGCCCATGCCGCGCAGGCCGGCGGCAGCGGCCGCTTCGCGTTGCGCCTTGCCGAGCATGGCGAAACCTTCCGCGGCGAGCGCCGCCAGCAGGCTCTCGCGGTCGCGGAAATGGCGGTAGGGCGCAGCGTGCGACACGCCCGTCCGGCGTGCCAGGGTACGCAGCGTAAGCGCCTCAAGCCTTTCTTTTTCCAGGATTTTGCCGGCCGTCCGCAGCAGAGCCACGCGCAGGTCGCCGTGATGGTAGCGGCGCTTCCGGTGCTTTGATGTTGACATTGTCTACTTAGCATACTAGGATTAAGTTTCTTCTGTCAACATTGGACGCTGGCGATGCAGGAACGAACGGACATTCTGTTTCCGGTAGTCGCGTTGGCGATGCTCACCTTCGTCGTGCTGCTGCTGATCCCGCTGCGGCGCTTCCGTGCAGGCGCCGCCGGACAGGTGGACTACGATGACTTCAGGTACGGCGAATCGGCGCGCGTGCCGCCGCAAGTCTCGCTGCCTAACCGCAACATGATGAACCTGCTCGAGCTGCCAGTGCTGTTCTATGTCGCCTGTCTGATCCTCTACGTCACCGACAGGGTTAGCAGCGTGGCGCTCGGGCTGGCCTGGGGCTACGTGGGACTGCGCATCGCGCATAGCGCGATCCACCTCACCTACAACCGCGTGCGTGACCGGCTCACGGTGTACGCGGCGAGTAACTTCGCGCTGGTCACGCTCTGGATGAATCTGCTCCGGAGCCTCTCGACGTAGCGTAGCCGATCGCAAACGGGCCCGCCCATGATCCTGCAAATCCTGCAACGCACCCCGCCGTGGGTCTTCATCCTGTTCGCGGTACTTCTGGTCGTGGGCGTGCTGCAAGTCCGCCCGCGCGAGTTGGGGCGGACGCGCGTCGCGCTGATGCCGTCGATCTTCCTGCCCCTGTCGATGTGGGGCATCTGGAGCGCGTTCGGGCCGTCGGCATTGGCCTATGGCGGCTGGCTTGCGGGCATTGGGGTCGCGCTGCTCCTCAACCGCCATGCGCGCTTGCCCCGCCAGGTCTCCTACTCGGACCACGCGCGGCTGTTCCGCGTCGAGGGCAGCTGGATTCCCCTGGCCATGATGATGGCCATCTTCTTCACCCGCTATGCCATCGCGGTCGCGACAGCGATGCAGCCCGCACTGAAGGACATGCCGGCGTTCGCGGCGGCGGTCGGCTTCGCCTACGGCCTGTTCAGCGGTTCATTCCTCGCCCGCTCCCTGCGCATACTTGGCTCGGCCGCTGCGCCGCGCTCCGCGGAGGCGAGGCCGTGAGCCAGGCCCTGACCGTAGCGAGCGCGATTCACCTTGCGGCGATCGTGCCCGCCCTCGTCATCGGCGGCGTCCAGCTCGCGGCGAAAAAGGGCACCCGCCCCCATCGCGCCCTCGGCTGGCTCTGGGTGTCCGCAATGCTGATCGCCACCCTGTCTTCGTTCTGGATCATGGAGCTGCGCAAGGGCGCGGGCTTCTCGGTGATCCACCTGCTTTCCGTCTGGGTGCTGATCGCGATGTCCGTGGCGATCTGGTCGATCCGGCACGGCAACGTGCGCATGCACAAACGCTTCATGGTCGGCACGATGATCGGCGTCGTCGCCGCGGGCGCGGGCGCCCTCACGCAGGGGCGCTTCCTAAACCTGCTGCTATTTTGACTTGCGGTCGGCGTAGGGATTGCGGCCGGTGCGCAGCTCGATGCGCAGCGGCGTGCCGGTCAGCTTGAACAGGTCGCGGAACCAACCCTCGAGGAATCGCTTGTAGGCGTCGGTGACGTGCTGCAGCGAATTGCCGTGAATGATGATGCGCGGCGGATTCGAGCCGCCCTGGTGCGCGTAGCGCATCTTCGGCCGTGAATAGCCGCGCCGGTGCGGCGGCATCTGCCGCTCCACCGCGGCGATCAGGGCTCGCGTCAGCTTGGGCGTCGACAGCTTGGCCATCGCCGCCGCGTAGGCGCCGTCCACTGCGCGCAGTACGTCGTTCACGCCTTTGCCGGATTTCGCCGAAATGAACATCGAATCGGCGAAGCGCAGGAAGCCCAGCTTGAAATTGAGCTCCGCCTTGACCCGCTCGCGCGCCGACTTGTCGGCCGCGTCCCATTTGTTCACCGCGACCACCACTGCGCGGCCGCGCTCCAGGATATAGCCGGCGACGTGCGCGTCCTGCTCGGAAATGCCGTCCACCGCGTCCAGCACCAGCACCGCGACGTTGGCGGCCTCGATCGCCTGCAGCGTCTTCACGATCGAGAATTTCTCGACCTCGGCGCCGTGCGACTTGCCGCGCTTGCGCAGGCCCGCGGTGTCCACCAGCGTATAGCGGCGCCCGCCGCGCTCGAACGGCACCTCGATGGCGTCGCGCGTAGTGCCGGGCTCGCCAAAGGTCAGCACGCGCTCCTCGCCAACCAGCGCGTTGACCAGCGTCGACTTGCCGACGTTCGGCCGGCCGACGAAAGCGACGCGCGGATGCTTGGAATCTTTTTCGGAGTCCTCCGGCGACTCTGGAAACGGCCGCAGCACGGCCTCGATCAGCGCCGGCACGCCGCTGCCGTGCGCCGCGGAGATCGCCACCGGCTCGCCCAGGCCGAGTTCGTGGAACTCGGCGGCGGCGACTTCCGGGTCCATGCCTTCGGCCTTGTTGACCGCGATCCAGACGCGGTCCTTCAGGCGGCGCAGCTTCCCGGCGATCGCCTGGTCACCGGGCGCGAGGCCCGCGCGCACGTCGGTCACCAGGATCACCGCGTCCGCCTCGACGATCGCCTGCTCGGTCTGGCGCGCCATCTCGGCATAGATGGCTTCGCCGGAATCCGGTTCCAGGCCGCCGGTATCGATGACGATGCAGGAGCGGCCGCCGAGCAGGCCCTCGCCGTAGTGGCGGTCGCGCGTCACGCCCGGCACGTCGACCACGATGGCGTCGCGCCGCCGGGTCAGGCGGTTGAACAGCGTGCTCTTGCCGACATTCGGCCGGCCGACAAGCGCGATGACGGGTTTCACGTTAGGAATTCAGTTCAAGGTCAACGCGTACAGGCCGCCGTTCTGCGTCTGCACCAGAAAGCCCTCGCCCAGCTTGATCGGCGCGGCGCGGATTGCGCTGCCGTCGGTGGCGGCGCGTGCGATGAAGGCGCCCGACTCGCGCGCGAGGAAGTGCACGAAGCCCTGCAGGTCGCCGACCGCGACCTCGGTACCGAGCGGTAGCGGCAGCGACAGCCGCCGGTAGGCGAGCCGGTCCTGCTTCCAGATGCTGCGGCCGTTGCTGCGGTCCAGCGCGTGCACCGCGCCCTTGTCGTCGCTGATGAACGCATAGCGCGCGTCGAAGGAAACGCCGGTGAGCGTCGACATTTCGCGCGTCCAGACCTGGTTGCCGTTCTGCGCCTCGTAGCAGCCCACGCGACCCTGGTAGGCGGCCGTGCAGACCTCCCTGCCCAGCGCCGCCGGATCGCCGACGATGTCGGTTACGCGCTCGAGTTCGGTCGATCCCTTGGGCAGTGCCACCGTCGTCTCCCAGCGCAGGACGCCGTTGGCAAGGCCGATGGCCGCCAGCTTGCCGCCCGAAAAACCCGCGTACACCGAGCCCTGGAAAATCGTCAGGCCGACGGGCGAGCGCACGATGAGCGAGGCAGCCGGGCGCTGATATACCCAGCGGCGCTTGCCGTCCTCGGCGCCGAAGGCAAAGATGCGGCTGTCGGCGCTGCGCACCAGCACCATCCCCTCGCCCAGCTTGGGCGCGGCCAGCACCTCGCTCGAGACGCGCGCGCGCCACCTGACCACGCCGTTTTTCGCGTCGAGCGCCACCACTTCACCCTCATCGGATGCGACCACCACCAGGTCGCCGTCGCTGCCGACGCCGCCGGAGAGGCGCGTATTCACCGAGACGCGCCATTTGGCCTGGCCCGAGGCCGCGTCGAGGCGCGCGACATTGCCGTTGCGCGCGGCGACGTAAACGCTGTCGCCCGCGAGCGCGGGCGAGAACACGAAAGCGTCCGCGGCGCCGATGCCGGCCGTCCAGAGGACCTTTACGCCCTGTGCATTGGTCAGCACGGGCAGTTCCGCGGGCTTGGGACCGGTCGAACTGCTGCCGAACCAGTCGAACGGATTCATGCTCGGCATGCTGGAGCAGGCCGGCAGGAGGGCGAGCGCGGCGGCGGCCGCGAGGAAACGCGCGTGGCGCACCTTCAGCCCCCGAGGGCGTCGAGACGCAGTTGCACGCTGGCGCGGAACGCGCCGCCGCTGCGCTCGTCGGTCTTCTCCAGTGCGAGGCGGTAGGCCGCCTTGGCTTCCGCGGCCTGGCCTTTCGCCACCAGCACGTCGCCCTTGAGCGCCGCGTATTGCGCGTCGAGCGCGGGCGAGTGCTTCGCGGCCAACAGCGCGAGCGCCTCGTCGTGGGATTTTTCGTCAAGCATCACGCCCGCCAGGCGCAGGCGCGCGATGTCGCGCATTTCATCCGACGGCGAGCGATCGACCACCCAGCGCAGCTGCGTGCTGGCGTTCTTCAGGTCGCCCTTGTCGAAATAGAAGCGTGCCGACGCCAGCGCACCCATGCTCGCATACAGCGTGCGCGGGAAGGACTCGACCAGCGCGCCGCCCGCGTCGCGCAGCGACTTGGCGTCGTTCGCCTGCAGCGCCTTGACCAGCGAATCGTAAAGCGCCCCCGCCTGCCGCGCCTGGCCAGCCTGCCAGCTGCGCCAGCCGGTCACCCCGGCAAAGGCAATCACTGCGGCGGCCACTACCGTCAATAGCTTGGCGGCGTTGTCCTTCCACCAGCCCTTGAGCGTAGCGAGCTGTTCCTGTTCTTCGAGATCGTATGCCATGCTATTCCTTGGCCTTCTGCAAAAAAGTTTTGACCTGGTCGACCGCGCCCGTGCGGGCTATGCGGTGCTGCTCCGCGTTCTTGCGCAGCATCTTCACCGACACCTCGCCGGCGCGCAGCTCGTCCTCGCCGATCACCAACGCAAGCCAGGCGCCGCTCGCGTCGGCTTTTTTCATCTGTGACTTGAAGCTGCCGCCGCCCGCGTGCAGCACCACCGCATGCCCAGCCGAGCGCAGCTCGTCGGCCAAGGCAAACGCGTATTCGAGCGTGCCCTCGCCATGGTGCAGCACGTAGGCGTCCGGCCTCGGCACAGTTGGCGCCCTGCCTGAATCCTTCATCAGCGCCACCAGCCGCTCGCATCCCATGGCGAAACCCACGCCCGGCGCCGGTTTGCCGCCGAGCTGGGCGAACAGTCCGTCGTAGCGCCCGCCGCCGCAGACCGTGCCCTGCGCGCCCAGCGCGTCGCTGACCCATTCGAACACCGTGAGGTTGTAGTAGTCCAACCCGCGCACCAGGCGCGGATTGAGCGTGTATTCGACGCCGGCCGCGGCGAGAAGTTTCTTCAGTCCGTCGAAATGCGCGAGCGAGGCCTCGCCGAGATACTTCATGAGCGGCGGCGCCTTGGCCGCGATTTCCTGTACCAGCGGGTTTTTCGAGTCCAGTACGCGCAGCGGGTTGCTATGCAGCCGTCGCTTCGCGTCGGCGTCGAGATTCGCTTCGTTCGCCTGCAGATGGGCGATCAGGTCGGCGCGATGGCGCGCGCGCTCTTCGGCCGAGCCGATGCTGTTCAGCTCCAGGCGCAGGCCGCCCAGCCCGAGTTCGGGCCACAAGCGAGCGCACATCACGATCAGCTCGGCGTCCACGTCCGGACCCGCGTACCCGAAAGCCTCGGCGCCGTACTGGTAGAACTCGCGGTAGCGTCCCTTCTGCGGTCGCTCGTGCCGGTACATCGGGCCGCCATACCACAGGCGCTTCGGGCCCTCGTAGAGCAGGCTATGCTCGATCGCCGCGCGCACGCAGGAGGCCGTGCCCTCCGGGCGCAGAGTCAGGTCCTCGCCGTTCAGGTCGTCGCGCCAGGAATACATCTCCTTCTCGACGATGTCGGTCGCTTCGCCGATGGCGCGGCGGAACAGGCCCGTCTGCTCGACCAGCGGCATGCGGATGGCGCGGTAGCCCCAGCGCTCCAGCCATAACTCCACGGTGGCGCCGAAAGCGCGCCACAGCGCCATCTCCTCCGGCAGCACGTCGTTCATGCCGCGGATCGCCTGCAACGCCGAACCCGCGCCGGCACCTGCGCTACTTTTCACGGCACCGCCTTGATCGCGATCGATTGCGGTTTGGCCGGCCGGCGGCGCTGTGCGCCCGGCGCGTAGTTTTGCCTGACGTAGTTCTCGACGATCGCCTGGAACTCCTCGGCGATGCGCCCGCCCTTCAGCGTCACGGTCTTCTCGCCGTCGACGTAGACCGGCGCCACCGGCACTTCGTTGGTGCCCGGCAGGCTGATGCCGACGTCGGCGTGCTTGGATTCTCCCGGCCCGTTCACCACGCAGCCCATCACCGCGACCTTCATTTCCTCCACGCCCGGATAGCTGCGCTTCCAGGCCGGCATCTGCTCGCGCAGGTAGCCCTGGATGCGCTGCGCGAGTTCCTGGAAATAGGTGCTGGTGGTGCGGCCGCAGCCCGGGCAGGCGGCAACCAGCGGCGTGAAGCTGCGCAGGCCCATGGTCTGCAGCAGCTCCTGCGCCACGATCACTTCCCGCGTGCGGTCCCCCCCGGGCTCCGGCGTGAGCGATACGCGGATGGTGTCGCCAATGCCTTCCTGCAGCAGCACCGCCATCGCGGCGGAAGAAGCGACGATGCCCTTGGAGCCCATGCCGGCCTCGGTCAGGCCGAGGTGCAGCGCGTATTTGCAGCGGCGCGCGAGCTCGCGGTAGACGCGGATCAGGTCCTGCACGCCGCTCAGCTTGCAGGAGATCACGATGCGTTCCGCCGGCAGGCCGAGTTTCTCCGCCTGCGCCGCGGACTCCACGCCGGAAACGATCATCGCTTCGCGCATCACTTCGTCGGCATCGAGCGGCTGCGGCCGGCGACCGTTTTCGTCCATCATGCGCGCCAGCAGTTCCGGGTCGAGGCTGCCCCAGTTCACGCCGATGCGCACCGGCTTGCCGTATTTCAGCGCCGCTTCGATCATGGTCGCGAACTGGTCGTCCCTTTTCGCCCCTTTGCCGACGTTGCCGGGGTTGATGCGGTACTTGGCGAGCGCCCGCGCGCAGTCGGGGTGCTGGCTGAGCAGCTTGTGGCCGTTGAAGTGAAAATCGCCGATCAACGGCACGTCGCAGCCCATCGCGTCTAGCCCGGCGCGGATGCGCGCCACCTGCGCCGCCGCCTCGGGCGTGTTGACGGTGATGCGCACCAGTTCCGAGCCGGCGCGCCACAAGTCGAACACCTGCTGCGTGGTGGCCGCGGCGTCCGCGGTGTCGGTGTTGGTCATCGACTGCACGACCACCGGCGCGCCGCCGCCTATGGCCACTTTGCCGACCAGAACCTGCGTGGAAACCCTCCGGCTCACGGCCGACTCACTCGAGCGTGAAGCGCGCCACTTCGACCTTGACGTGCGGCGCCAGGTCGATCGGCTGCTCGTCGTAGGAAAGCCGCACTTGCTGCGCATTGCCGATGATCAGGGCGAAGGGCGGCCGGCCTTCGACCGCCTGCTCGCTGCCGGCGGGATTGAGCTGCGACAGCAGCGTCTTGCCGCCGCGGTCCTTGATTTCGACCCAGGAGAGGCCGTCGAACTTCATGACGATGCGCCGCATGCCTTCCGCGGCCGGTTTCGAAGCCGGCGCGGCGGCCTGCGGCGCCTGCGCGGGTTGCCCCGCACGAGCCGGCTCGGCGACGGCAAGCGGCGAAAGATTGGGTGGCGCAACCACGCTCGGCTGCGGTTCGGCAGGCGCCTGCGCCGCCGGAACGAAACTCATGCGCGATGCGCTTGCGCGCTCGCTCTGCCATTCGAACACCACGCCCGCGATCACGCAGAGGATGGCGATCGAAAGCGCGGCATAGGCCAGATTTGTGCGCCGCGCGCTGTCGGTGATCGGAATCGGGCGGCGCACCGAGGCAACCGCCGCCGCGTTGTCCGGCACCGCAACGCGGCCGGCGATCCGCTCCACCAGCGGCTCGGCATCGAGCTTGAGCAGCCGGGCGTAGGCGCGGACCATGCCGCGCGCAAAGGTCCCCGTCGGCAGTTCCCCGAAGCGCCCCTGCTCCAGCGCCTCGATCTGCCGCACGGCGAACTTGAGCTGCTGGGCGACGTCCTTGACGGACAAGCCGAGCGCCGCGCGCGCGCGCGCGAGTTCCTCGCCGACGCCGGTGCCGGCGACGGCCTCGGCGATCTCAGTCATACTCGCCGCGCTGCAGTAACTGGTACTCGCGCGACGTGGCAAAGCGGCGGCGCAGCTGGTTGGCGTAACCGGCCTCGGCGAGGCGTTCTCCAAGTTTCCGCTCGATCCGCAGCGCGAGCCAGAGCGATTCGGCACTCGGCTCGACCAGCTTGTTGTAACGCAGGACCAGCTTGCGCGCCTCGTCCATGCTGCCCTGGCGATAGCGGATCTGGCCCATGTTCAGCAGCGCCGGCGGATCGTTCGGGTCCAGGCGCAGCGCGTTCTGGAAGTACCCCTCGGCCTCCTTGAGCTTGTCCTTGCGCAGGGCGCAGACGCCGGCCGCTGAGTACGAGCGCCAGGGCGTCGGGTAGAGGGGGTTGCGCACCGCCTGCAAGAAATACTTGATCGACTCGTCCTCGCGGCCCGTCTTGCAGAGGAAACCGCCGTAGTTGTGGTTGATGTCCGGATCGTTCGGCGACAAGCGCAGCGCGCGCTCGAAATTGCTCTGCGCCAGCGCGTTCTCGTGCAATTCCGTGTACACCAGCCCGAACACGCTGTACGCGGTCGGGTAGCTCGGGTCCGCGGACGTCGCGATGCGCAGTTCCTCGAGCGCGACGGCCATGTTGCCGCGGCCGTAGTAGAGCGTCGCCAGTTCCGTGTGCACCTTGGCGCGGTTGCGCGGGTCGCTTACCTCGCCGGTCTGCGTTGGCGTGTCGGCCATCGCATCGGGGGCCGTGCTCGACGTGCCCGGTGTCACGCCGCCGCAGCCGGCCAGCACCGCGGCGCCGAGCAGCGCGGCGAACGCGGCGCCGGACAAGCGGCTCATGCGCGCACCTCCACGATCGGCACGTTGCGCGTGCGACGCGTGCGGTCGGCCACTTCGCCGGCAAGCTGGCCGCAGGCAGCGTCGATGCCCTCGCCGCGAGTCTTGCGCGTGGTGACGGTCAGTCCGGCGCGCAGCAGCACCTCCGCGAAGCGGCGGATGCGCTCCGCGCCCGAGCGCTTCAAGCCGGAATTCGGGAACGGGTTGAACGGGATCAGGTTGAACTTGCAGCGCACGCGCGACGCGATGCCGAGCAGCGCCTTCGCCTGCGCGTCGGAATCGTTGACGCCATCCAGCATCACGTACTCGAAAGTGATGAAGTCGCGCGGCGCGCGCTCCAGGTAGCGATTGCAGGCCGCCAGCAGTTCGCGGATCGGATACTTGCGGTTGATCGGCACGAGGCGGTCACGCAACGCGTCATCGGGCGCGTGCAGCGACACCGCCAACGCCACCGGGCATTCGGCGGCGAGGCGGTCCATGCCGGGCACCACGCCGCTGGTCGAAACCGTCACGCGCCGGCGCGAGAGCCCATAACCGTTCTCGTCGATCATCAGCCGCGCGGCCGGGATCACGGCATCCAGGTTCAGCATGGGCTCGCCCATGCCCATGAACACCACGTTGCTGATAACCCGGTTGCCGGCGCCCACGCCGCCCGGGTGGCCATGCACGCCGAGCGCCTGATTCGCGATCCAGAGCTGGCCGATGATTTCGGCGGCCGTCAGGTTGCGGTTGAAGCCCTGCTTGCCGGTGGAGCAGAACTCGCAGTCGAGCGTGCAGCCGGCCTGGCTGGAAACGCACAACGTGCCGCGGCCGTCCTCGGGAATAAAGACCGCCTCCACCGCGTTCGCGCCGTCCACCTTGAGCAGCCACTTGCGCGTGCCGTCGGCGGCCGTGCCGTCGCCGACCACCACCGGCGGCTCGATGGCCGCCTGCGCCGCCAGCTTGGCGCGCAAATCCTTGGCGATATCGGTCATGGCGGCGAAATCCGCTGCGCCGCGGCGATGGATCCACTTCAAGACCTGGCGGGCGCGGAACGGCTTCTCGCCGAGGCCGGCGAAGAGCTGTTCGATGCCCTGCGAGTCGAGGCCCAGCAAGTTCTTCATGGTTTGGTAGCCATGCCCTAGCGCGGAAAGATTTCGTATCCCGGGAAGAAGAAGGCGATCTCGCTGCGCGCCGTTTCGGGCGCGTCCGATCCGTGCACGGCGTTGGCGTCGATCGAGGCGGCGAAGTCGGCGCGGATGGTGCCCTTGGCCGCTTTCTTCGGGTCGGTCGCGCCCATCAGGTCTCGGTTTCTCAGGATCGCGCCTTCGCCCTGCAGCACTTGCACCAGCACGGGCCCGGAAATCATGAAATCGACCAGGTCCTTGAAGAACGGCCGCTCGCGGTGCACCGCGTAAAAGCCTTCCGCCTGCGCGCGCGACAGGTGCATCATCCGCGCGGCGATGATCTTCAGGCCTGCGGCCTCGAAGCGCGCGAGAATCTGTCCGATCGCGTTTTTTGCCACCGCATCGGGCTTGATGATGGAAAAGGTGCGTTCAACCGCCATGCCGAGGTCCCCAGTGCCGTTGCCAGATAATCGAAAAGTATAGCATGATTAGCCGCACTTCCACATAAAAACAAGGGCTTGCGCACATGTTTCGGACCCTGAAACTCGAAATCAAGAACTCCGTCGCAGTCGTGACACTCAACCGTCCGGAAGCACGCAACGCGATGTCGGCGAAGTTGATGCGCGAAATGATCGCCTGCGCGGAACGGCTTGCGGCGCGACGCGACGTGGACGTGATCATCGTGCGCGGCAGCGGCAAATGGTTTTCCGCCGGCGCCGACCTGAGGGACGCGAGCCGCTGGGGCAACGGCGAGCTGCCGTTCGACCAACAGCGCGAAATCGCTTCGCTGGGCTATCGCATGGCGCGCGCCTGGGAGGAACTGCCGCAGATCACGATCGCCGCAATCGAGGGCTATGCGATCGGCGGCGGCCTGGCGCTGGCCGCGGCGCTCGATTGGCGCGTCATTGCGGAGGACGCCTTTGTCTCGCTGCCCGAGATCGCGCTCGGCATTCCGCTCACGTGGGGCACGCTGCCACGGCTGGTCAACCTGGTCGGGCCCGCGCGCGCGAAACGCCTGAGCATCCTCTGCGAAAGGATCCCGGCAGCCGAAGCGCTGGCCATGGGCCTCGTGGATTACATGGCTCCGTCAGGCAAGGCTCTGCAGGCAGCGCGTACCGTGGCAAAACAGGTGCTCGCGCTGCCGCGCAACTCGGTACGCATGAGCAAGGAATCCATCAACGCCTATGCCGGCATCGGCGCGCACGCGGCAAGCCACATGGCGCACGACCAGGTGCAACTTGCCGCAGCGAGTTCAGAGGCGCGGGCGGCGCGCGAAGCTTTTGCGGCTAGGAAGAAAAAGGCCGCCAGTCCGGCACGATCCCGGGCGCGCTGACAAAGGCGGCGTCGACTCCGAGACCTGGCGCCCAGACCAGGCGCTTGCCGTAGTACAGCAACGGCAGCCGCTCGCGCTGCCATGGCGGAACGCCGGCTTCCTGGAACAGGTTCTTGAGCGTACGGCTGGGCCGGCGCGCATCGGGCCGCAACCGCTCCCCGCCGGAACGCAGCCGGACATGGAAAGCCTGCTTGTCCAGCAGGCTGCCGTCGATGCCCTGTCCGCTCACGCGCCGGAATCGCAGTTCGCCGCCTGGCAACAAGAGCCGCGCCTCTCCTTTCCAGGCGCGGGACCTGAAGTCCGCCGGTTTCGCCTTCCCTCTTTCGATGAAAAGCTTTCCCCTGTAGAGGCGCATCACAACGCCATCATGGGAAATCTCGGCCTTCGTCGCGCCCAGTTGCTTGAGCATTTCCACGAGCTTCGCTTCGCTGGGTGCGCGCAGGCGCTTCTCCTTCAGGAACGCGCGCAGCAGGCCACGCGCGTCGAGCTGCGCGGCTGCGAAATGCCGCGCCGCGCGCGCAAGACTCTCCTGCCAGCGCGGGAATTTCGCTTCGATGAGCGGCCCGAGGCGCCGGCGGATGAAATTCCGGGTCAATCCCTCGTCGGCATTGGACTCGTCTTCGATCCAGCCGAGGCGGTGCTCGGCGGCATAGGCGCGGATCGCTCTGCGCGGCACACCGAGCAGCGGCCGCAGCAGCAGCTTGCCGCCAAGACTTCCGCGCACCGCCATGCCGCTCGCGCCCTCCAGGCCCGCCCCGCGCAACAGGTTGAGGAGGACCGTTTCGGCCTGGTCATCCAGGTGATGTGCAAGCGCGATGGCCTGCACGTCCTGCTTCATGAAGGCTGCTCGGCGCGCCTCCCGGGCCGCCGCTTCCAAGCCGCGGCCTTGTCTTTTGACCTTCACCTTCACTGCCTTGAATGGAACACCCCATTCAAGGCACAGAGCCGAACAGAACGTCTGCCAGTCGCCCGCGTTCGGGCTCAGGCCGTGGTTGACGTGAATCGCGGAAAGCTTGTAACCGAGCCGCGGCGCGAGCCCATGCATTGCGTGCAGGAGCACCACGGAATCCAAGCCGCCCGACAGCCCTACCGCCACGCGCTTCCCCCGCATGGGCGCGAGGACTGAAATTTCAACGCTCGGCGGTTTCCTTGAAGCGGCCATAGGCGAGCAGGCGCTCGAGGCGCTCCTCGACCAGCTCCTTCGGCTTTTTTTCCTGCAGATCCTGCAATGCTTCGGCGAGCGCCTTCTTCAGCGAGGCCGCGGTCGCCGGCGGGTCGCGATGCGCGCCGCCGAGCGGCTCCGGAATGATCTTGTCGACCAGGCCGAGCGTCTTCAGGCGGTTCGCCGTGATGCCGAGCGTCTCGGCGGCCTCCGGCGCCTTGTCGGCGCTCTTCCACAGGATCGACGCGCAGCCCTCCGGCGAAATCACCGAATAGGTCGCGTACTGCATCATCAGCGTGACGTCGCCGACCGCGATCGCCAGCGCGCCGCCCGAGCCGCCCTCGCCGATCACGGTGACGATGATCGGCGTCTTCAGGCTCGCCATCGCGTACAGGTTGCGGCCAATGGCCTCGGACTGGTTGCGTTCCTCGGCTTCGATGCCTGGATAAGCGCCCGGCGTGTCGACGAAGGTGAACACCGGCAGCGAGAATTTCTCCGCCAACTGCATCAGGCGCAGCGCCTTGCGGTAGCCCTCGGGGCGCGGCATGCCGAAGTTGCGCAGGATTTTTTCCTTGGTGTCGCGGCCCTTCTGGTGGCCGATCACCACGCAGGGCTCGCCGTCGAAACGCGCCAGGCCGCCGACGATCGAGGCGTCGTCGCCCGAGGCGCGATCGCCGTGCAGCTCCTCGAAGCCGCTGAACATCAGGCCGATGAAATCCAGCGTGTACGGGCGCTGCGGGTGGCGCGCCACCTGCGCCACCTGCCAGGGCGTGAGCTTGGCGTAGATCTCCTTGGACAGCGCCTGGCTCTTCTTGGTGAGGCGCTGGATCTCCTCGGAGATGTCGACCGCCGAATCCTCGTGCGCATAGCGCAGCTCCTCGATGCGCCCTTCCAGCTCGGCGACCGGCTGCTCGAAATCGAGAAAGACCGTCTTCATGGGAGCAGGATTCTAGCCGACGGCGACGACCCTGTTCCTGCCCGCCGTCTTGCCTTCGTAGAGGGCGCCGTCGGCGCGCCCGATCAGCGCATGGCTGTCTTCGCCCGGCCGGCTGGCGGCGACGCCGACTGTTACGGTTACGCGCCTGTCGGCAGGCAGCTGCGGGAAGCCTGCAGCTTCGATGCGTGCGCGCACGCGCTCACCGGCCGCGCATGCGCCGGCCTGCCCCGTGCCGGGAAGGATCAGCAGGAACTCCTCGCCGCCATAGCGCCCGAGCATGTCGACGCCGCGCAATCCGGCGCTCGAGACGAGCGCGAAGTGCTTCAGCACCGCGTCGCCGGCCGCGTGTCCGAGCGTGTCGTTGATGCTCTTGAAGTGGTCGATGTCGAACAGGCACACCGCGAACTCCGCCTTCGTACGCTTCGCGCGCGACTGCTCCCGGGTCAGCGCTTCCATCAGGAAACGGCGGTTGTAAAGCCCCGTCAACTCGTCGTGGATCGCGATCTGCTCGATGCGGTCGTAGGCGTCCTTCAGCTGGCGGTTGCTGTCGGAAAGCCGGCGGCGCAGCGAGTTGACGTAGCCCCCCATCACGGCAAACCACGGCAGCACGATGATCAGCACCGTGAACTGCAGCGCGGCAGCCTTGAGGTCCATCTCCGGCTCGCTCGCATACGACAGCGCCAGCATGCCCGCGTGCGCGGCCAGCGCGAGGGCCGCGAGCGCCAGCAGCTTGCGCGTATCCAGCCGCAGCACGCCGAACAGCAACGCCGTCATGTAGAAGAAACTGAGCGCGTTGCGCGCGGCGCCGGCGTGGTACATGACGTAGGCAAGCAGCAGGATTGCCGCGCCGATCATCTCCGCAGTCAGGCTCGGATCGGCTCGCCGCAGGTTGAGGCCGCTGCGGAAAGCTGCGTAGAACAGCGCGATCAGCGCAAGGATGCCGGCCGAACCCTGCACAGCGGCAGCGGTCGGCAGCGCGTCGAGTTCCGCAAAGACGAACAGCGCGAGGATGACGAGCAGGGAAGTCGCGGACCCGATCAGGAAACGGCGGATGCGCAGCGCCTGGCGCTCGTTGTCACGCATGGTCAGTAGTCCACGGGGACCGGGTCGAGCGACCGCCACAGGTACCAGGTCGCGACCGAGCGATACGGCCGCCAGGTTTCGCCCCGGCTGCGCATGGTTTTCAGCGAGATCTTCCTGCCCCCGTGGTAAGCCACCCGCAGCCCCTTCTGCAGGCCCAGGTCGGCCAGCGGGAATACGTCGGGGCGCAGAAGGTTGAACATGAGGAACATCTCCGCGGTCCAGCGCCCGATGCCGCGCACCTGCGTGAGGTCTTCGATCACCTCTTCGTCGCTCATCTGCGGCCAGCGGTGCACATGCACGTGGCCGTCGGCAAAACGCTGCGCGAGGTCGGCGATGTACTCGGTCTTGCGGCCGGACAGCCCGCAGGCTCTCAAATGTCCGCTCTTCACACCGAGAACCGCTTCGGGAGTGACTGCGGGAACCCGGTCTGCGAACTTGTTCCAGACGCTTTGCGCGGCCGCGACCGAAATCTGCTGGCCGACGATCGCACGCGTCAGGGTGTAGAAGGGTTCGCCGCGCGGCTCGATGTGCACGCGCGGATGGCGGCGCATGATCGCCGCCAGTACCGGGTCGCGGCGCGCCAGCGCGCGCTTCGCCCCGTCCCAATACGCCGGCTTGACCGGCATCCTGCGGCCGGGTGTCAGCTTCGGATCAGGCAGGGGCGAGAACCAGGCGGGAGTGCGCCGCCACGTGCTGCTTCAGGAACTCCATCTGGTCGGCGAAGATCCTCCGGTTGGTGAGGATCAGGTATTCAGCCTTGTTCGGCACGTAGGGCGCGTACAGCAGCTCGATGCCGGCTTCTTCGGGCATCCGGTTGCGCTTCTGGCCGTTGCACTGGCGGCAGGCGGTGACCACGTTCATCCAGGTGTCGCGCCCGCCGCGCGATAACGGCCGGATGTGGTCGCGCGTCAGCCGGAAGAAGTTGTACTCGCCGCCGCAGTAGGCGCACATGTGGCGGTCTCGCCGGAACAGCTCGCGGTTGTTGAGCGGCGGCACCTGGTGGAAGCCCTTCGCCGCCAGCGCCTTGCCCTTGATGGCGATGATCGAATGCGCGGTGATGCTGGAACGCTCGCCGGTCATGCGCGAGATGCCGCCGTGAAACGTGAACGTGCGGTCGCCCATGGTCCAGGAGACCAAGTCCTTGGCGTAATAGAAGCACGCCTGCTGCCAACTGATCCAGCGGTGCGGCACGCCGTGGTTGTCCAACGAGAGGATGAGGGGTCCGTCCATGATGGGCGAGTGATTCTGCCAATATGCCCGTGGCTTGGCAATCCCCGCAAAAACAAAGGGCTGTGAGGACAACCTCACAGCCCTTTCCATGTGTAACCGAAGCTAGCGGTCGCCGACGGCGTCCTTGAAACCCTGCCCGGCGGCAAACGCCGGCACGGTCTTGGCGTTGATCTTGATTTCCTTGCCGTTGGTCGGGCTGCGCCCGGCCCTTGCCTTGCGCTTGCGCGGCAGGAAGGTGCCGAAGCCGACCACCGTCACGCGATTCCCCTTGGCCACGCTGGTCACGATCGCCTCGAACACGGCGTTGACCGCTTCGCCCGCCGCCGTCTTGCTCAAGTTGCCAGCGCGCGCCGCAGCATGAACGAGATCGGACTTCGTCACTACGGATGGCATGCGCTCTCCCTCTATCTCAAGCGAGCGAGCATCATATCGGCATCAATTCCCGAATACAATCGCCGCGTGAAAATTTTCTGCGCGCATGAGAATTTTTTCCGGAAATTTTTTGCCGGTCGGCGGATTTTTCCATTTTAATTCCTGACACATTGCCCGCGCTGCTCGCGCAACGCATCAACAGCGCGGCGCCGGCGCTGATCGATCGCGGCCGCCCGGTTTCGGTTCGCGATCTCGCCGAAGAAAGCCGGCGCGTTGCGCAAGGCTTGCGCAAGCTGGGCGTGCGCGCGGGCGATTGCGTCGCGCTCTGGCTGCCGAACCTGCCGGCCTGGCTGTCGGCGTTCTTCGCCTGCGCGCAGCTCGGCGCGATCGCAGTAGCGGTGAACACGCGCTTTCGCAGCCACGAACTTGCCGACATCCTGCAGCGTTCGCGCGCCCGCCTGCTCGTGTTCTGGCCGGAATTCAAGGGGATAGATTTTGCCGGGATCCTTGCCGCCTGCGATCCGCGCGCGCTACAGCATCTTCAATCCGTCGTTCTCTATGCGGAGTCCGGCGCTTCGCCGCCCGCAACTTTGCTCGGCAAGCCGGCGCATCCCTTTGCTTCGCTCGCGCGCAGTACGCCATTGCACGAAAACGGTGCGACAGGGGACGCCGGCTGCGCCATCTTCACGACTTCAGGCACGACCAGGGCGCCGAAATTCGTGCTGCACGGCCAGCGGACGGTAATCCGGCACGCTTTCGACGTCGCTGCCGCATTCAACTTCGACGCAGACGCGACGCTGCTGCTTGCGCCGCCCCTGTGCGGCGTATTCGGATTTTGCAGCGCGCTGGCGATGCTGGCCGCAGGCCGGCCCGTCGTCATGGCGCCGTCCTGGGACGCGGCACAGGCGGGCCGCGACCTCGTTGCGCACCGCGTCACGCATGTGAACGGCACCGATGAGGCCTGCGCTCAGCTGCTCGACTGCGGTGCTGACCTTTCGAACGTCCGTTTTTTCGCCTATGCCGCGTTCAACCCGGCGCACGCCGATATCGTGCAGCGAGCCGATGCCAGGGGCCTCAGGCTCGTGGGCCTCTATGGCGCCAGCGAGATCCAGGCCCTGTTCGCACGCCAGGACGAGACTGCACCCGTCGCCGAGCGCGGCCTGGGCGGCGGCCGGCCGGTGTGCGTGCTGGCCCGCGTGCGCGCCCGCAATCCGCAGGACGGCGCGATCCTCCCGCACGGCGAGCCCGGAGAGCTCGAATTTTTCGCACCCTCCAGCCGGATGGCGGCGTACCACGGCAACCCGGAGGCGACCAGCGAGGCGTTTACCGCGGACGGCTACTATCGTTCGGGCGACCTGGGCTACACGCTGGCCGACGGACGCTTCGTCTACCAGACGCGCGTCGGCGACTCGCTGCGCCTGGCCGGATTCCTGGTGAGCCCGGCGGAAATAGAAGCAGTCGTGCAGGAAGTCCCCGGCATCGCCGCCTGTCAGGTTGTCGCAGTGCAGCGCGCCGGCAGCCTTGTGCCGGTTGCATTCGTGCTGTTGCAGGATGGTGCAGCGCTGGATGAAGCGGCGGTCATCGCGCACGCCGGCAGCAAGCTCGCGCGCTACAAGGTACCTGTGCGCGTGTTGCCCATCGCAGCGTTCCCGGTGACCCCCGGCGCGAACGCGACCAAGATCCAGAAGGGGAAGCTGCGCGAGATGGCCGAGGCGCTGCTACACTAGGGATTCCATCGGAGGAGGAGAAGTTCATGCTCAGTATGAAGAAACTTGCGCTGGCCGCGGCGATCGGTTCGGCGTTCGCGCTGCCTATCGCCCCAACCGCACAGGCGCAGACCACGCTCACCATGTCTTCCTGGGTGCCGCCGGCGCACCACCTGACCAGCGTGGTGCTGCAAGGCTTCGGCGACGAGGTCGAGAAGGCCTCCGGCGGCCGCCTGAAATTCCAGATGCTGCCCAAGGCGCCCGCGGCGCCGCCGGGAACCTTCGACGCCGTCAAGGACGGCCTGGTCGATGTTTCCTACGTCACTGCAAGCTACACGCCGGCGCGCCACGTCCTGCCCCTCATGGCTGAGCTGCCGGGCGCGGGCGACACGGCCGAGATCAACTCGGTCGCCTACAGTCGCGTCTTCTGGCGGAGCATGGAAAAGGCGGGCGAATACAAGGGGGTGAAACTGCTCGCCGTGTTCACGCACGGGCCGGGACAGATGTTCAACACCAAGCGGCCGATCAGGACCCTCGACGACCTGAAAGGCATGAAGATCCGCACCGGCGGCGGCATCGCGGACGCGATGGCGAAGGCGCTCGGCGCGTCGGCGTTCGTCAAGCCGGCGCCGGAATCCTACGAGCTGCTGAGCTCGGGCATCGCCGACGGCGTGTTCTTCCCGCAGGAGTCGATCGTTTCGTTCAAGCTCGACTCGGTCATCAAGTATGCGACGCTGTTTCCGGGCGGTTTCTACTGCTCCGCGTTCGGCTTCTTCATGAACGAGGACAAGTGGAACAAGCTTTCGAAGGCCGACCAGGACGTGATCATGAAGTTCAGCGGCGAGTACCTGGCGCGCCGCGCCGGCAAGTCCTGGGACAACGTCGACCGCCTCGGCAACGAGGGCATGAAGAAGGCCGGCGTGCAGATCGAAATGGCAAGCCCGGCGCTGGTCAAGGAGATCCAGGCGAAATCGCAGCCGGTGATCGACAACTGGATCAAGGAAGTGAAGGAAAAGCGCAACATGGACGGCGCGGCGCTGCTGAAAGAGTTCCACGCCGAGCTGAAGAACGTCGCCGCGGGCAAGTAGCCACGGCGCCTTCGATCACGCCCGCCGGATGACCCGGCGGGCATTTTTTTACCCGACATGAGCAAAGCCTCCAGCACCTGGGAAGAGAAGATAGACGCGGTGCTCGGCCTGGCGGCCTCGGCGATCCTGCTGGTGCTGATGTTCATCACCTTCGCCGACGTGGTGGCGCGCTACCTGTTCAATTTCCCCCTGCGCGGCGCCTTCGAGATCACCGAGTTGATGCTGCTGGTGCTGATCTTCGCGGGCTTGCCGCTGGTGTCGCACGCCGACGAGCACGTCACCATGGATTTCATCGACCACATGCTGCCGCGGACCGCGCTGCGCGCGCTGGAGCGCCTGGTGCACGCGCTGTGCGCGGCGGTGATGTTTTTCCTCGCCTGGCTGATCTGGCTGAAGGCCGGCAAGATCGCCGCCTACGGCGACACCACCGACGTGCTGCGCATCCTGGTCTCGCCCTTCGTCTACTTCATGGCCGTGATGATCGCGCTCACCGGCGTGGTGCATCTCTTCAAGATCGTCTACCTGCCCGCCAAGCGCGGCCCCATCGGCACCACCTGAGCGATGACTGAGGCGCTGATCGGCCTGCTGGTGATGATGATCCTCGCGTTCATAAGGATTCCGATCGCGCTGTCGATGGGCATCGTCGGCATCGTCGGCTACGCCTACATGCGCGACTGGAACTGGGCGGTCGCCTTCGCCACCGCGCAGACCAAGGTCTACGAAACCGGGCGCAACTACACGCTCTCGGTGGTGCCGCTGTTCATCCTGATGGGCAATTTCGTCACGCGCGCCGGCATGTCGCGGGAGCTGTTCCGCACCGCCAACGCCTTCGTCGGCCATCTGCGCGGCGGCCTGGCCATGGCCACCATCGCGGGCTGCGCGGGTTTCGGCGCGATCTGCGGCTCCTCGATCGCCACCGCGGCCACCTTCGCGAAGGTGGCATATCCCGAAATGAAGAAGCTCGGCTACGCCGACTACCTGTCGACCGGCTCCATCGCCGCCGGCGGCACGCTCGGCATCCTGATCCCGCCCTCCACCATCATGGTGATCTACGGGATCATGACCGAGACCAACATCGGCAAGCTGTTCGCCGCCGGCGTGATGCCCGGCATCCTGGCGGCAGTGCTGCTCTGCATCGCGGTGCAATTCATCACCTGGCGCGATCCGACGGCCGGCCCGCGCGGCGTGCGCCTGCCGTGGCGCGAGCGCTTCGCGACCCTGAAGGGAATCTGGTGGTTCGCGGGCGTCGGCGCCGCGTTGATGGCGGCCACAAAGCTCGGCTGGATGGAAGGCAACGACGCCGCGGTAATCGGCGCCTTCGCGGTATTCGGGCTGGCGATGGTCTTCAAGGGCGTGACCAGCGTGATCGCGCTGTTCGTGCTGGTGATGGGCGGCATCTACGGCGGCGTATTCACCGCGGTCGAAGGCGCGGCGGTGGGTGCCGTCGGCGCCATGGTCTTCGCCATCGCGCGCGGCGTGCTGAGCTGGAAGACGCTCTACGAGTCGCTGGTGGAGAGCGCGCGCACGACGTCGATGCTGTTCCTGATCCTGATCGGCGCGCTGATGTTCGCCGAATTCGTCAACATCACCACCATGCCGCAGGAGCTGAAGGACCTGGTGCAGCGCTTCCAGCTGCACCCGATCATGGTAGTCGCGGCGATCATGGTGATCTACGTCATCCTCGGCACCGCGATGGAAGAACTGTCGATGATCCTGCTGACGGTGCCCGTGTTCTTCCCGCTCATCGTGCACCTCGGCCTCGACCCGATCTGGTTCGGCGTGCTGATCGTGGTCGTCGTGGAAATCGGCCTCATCAGCCCGCCGGTGGGCATGAACCTGTTCGTGCTGTCCACGCTGCTGCCCGAAGTGCCGACGCGCACCGTGTTCCGCGGCGTGCTGCCGTTCGTCGTCGCCGACTGCCTGCGGCTCGCCATCCTCGTCGCGCTGCCGATCATCTCGACCTGGCTGCCCAGCCTGATGAAGTAGCAGTAACGGGCAATTCCAGTATTTACGCGGCCTTTACGCGGCCGCTCCTAGATTGCCGCCATGGCAATCGAGTTCCTCCTGTTCCTGCTCGTGGTGGTGCCCGCCTTCTGGGCGGGGCTGCATGCGCTGATCCGTTCCGAACGCCTCTCCAGGTTCCTGGGGCGGTTCTTTTGACGGAATCTTTATGCGCGGCCCCCTATCTTGGCGGTCTATCGAACCCGGCTTGACGCAGGTCAACCCGACGGCCGGACCGGGGAACAGGCTAGCGGGACGTTTACAGAGGGGTACGCGCATGGACCTTTATTTCATTCTGACTACAGCAGGCCTCGCCGTCCTGACCTTCGGCCTGGGCGTCCTTTGCGCCCGCCTCATGGAGCACAAGTCATGACCGGCATCGAATGGCTCGCGCTGGCCCTGGCCGTTGCCCTGGGTGTCTACCTTTTCTACGCGCTGCTTCGCGCGGAGGATTTCTGATGAACGCGTTCCTGCAACTGGCTTTCTATCTTGTCGTGCTGCTCGCGCTGGTGAAGCCGCTGGGCGGCTTCATGGCGGACGTCTACGAAGGCAAGCGCACCTTCCTCTCCCCCGTGCTCGGCTGGCTGGAGCGCCTGGTCTATCGCGTGTCCGGAGTGAACGCGGAGGACGACATGGACTGGAAGCGCTACCTCTGGGCCACGCTCTGGTTCAATTTCATCGGCTTCGTCGCCGTTTACGCCCTGCAGCGGCTGCAGGATGTCCTGCCGCTCAATCCGCAGAAGATGGGCGCGGTCTCGGCCGACTCGTCCTTCAACACCGCGGTGAGCTTCATCACCAACACCAACTGGCAGGGCTACGGCGGCGAGTCGACGATGAGCTACCTGACCCAGATGCTGGGCCTCGGCGTGCAGAATTTCCTGTCGGCCGCGACGGGCATGGCAGTGCTGATCGCGCTCACGCGCGGCTTCGCGCGCAGGCAGTCGAACGGCGTCGGCAACGCCTGGGCCGACCTGACGCGCTCGACCCTGTATATCCTGCTGCCGCTTTCGCTGCTGCTCGCCGGCGCGCTCGTCACGCAGGGCGTGGTGCAGACCTTCCAGCCCTACAAGACGGTGGACCTGGTGCAGGCGCCGCTGGAGTTCGAGCAACCCAAGAACGGCGCTGACGGCAAGCCCCTGGTGGACAAGGACGGCAAGCCCGTCATGGAGAAGGTCACCACCAAGGAACAGACGCTGCCCCTCGGCCCGGCTGCCTCGCAGATCGCCATCAAGCAGCTCGGCACCAACGGCGGCGGCTTCTTCAACGTCAACTCGGCGCATCCCTACGAGAACCCCACGCCGCTGTCGAACTTTCTCGAAATGCTCGCGATCCTCGTGATTTCCGGGGCGCTTTGCTACACCTTCGGGCGCATGATCGGCGACACGCGCCAGGGCTGGGCGTTGCTCGCCGCGATGACCGTGGTATTCGCCGGCTTCCTCGCGGTCTGCGTGCTGTCCGAGCAGGCGGGCAACCCGATCCTCGCCAAGCTCGGCGTCGAGCAGCCGCTCGGCAACATGGAAGGCAAGGAAGTGCGCTTCGGCGTCGCCAATTCCGCGCTCTGGGCGACCGCGACGACCTCGGCCTCCAACGGCTCGGTCAATTCGATGCACGATTCCTTCACGCCGCTCGGCGGCCTGGTGCCGATGGTGATGATGCAGCTGGGCGAGATCATCTTCGGCGGCGTCGGCTCGGGCCTGTACGGCATGCTGGTCTTCGCCATCGTCGCGGTGTTCATCGCCGGCCTGATGGTCGGGCGCACGCCGGAGTACGTCGGCAAGAAGATCGAGTCCTACGAGATGAAGATGGCCTCGCTCGCGGTGCTGTTCCCGTTTTTCGCCGCCCTGATCGGCACCGCGATCGCGGTGGTGGTCGAGCCGGGCACCGCCGGCATGGCGAACCCGGGCGCGCACGGCTTCTCGGAGGTGCTGTACGCGTTCTCATCGGCCGGCAACAACAATGGCAGCGCGTTCGCCGGACTGTCCGCCAACACGCCGTTCTACAACACCGCGCTCGGCATCGCGATGTGGACGTCGCGCTACTGGCTCATCGTGCCGGTGCTCGCGCTCGCAGGCAGCCTGGCGCGCAAGAAGCTGGTGCCGGCGGGCGCGGGAACGCTGCCGACGCACACGCCGCTGTTCATCGTTTTCCTGGCCGGCACGGTGCTGGTCTTGGGAGCGCTCACCTTCGTGCCGGGACTCGCGCTCGGGCCGATCGTCGAGCATCTGCAGCTCTGGAGCCACTGACATGAGCACCACCACCCAGCCCATCAAAACGCTGAGCGCGCCCATCCTGCGGCGCGCCGCACTCGAGTCGTTCATCAAGCTCGACCCGCGCGCGCAATGGAAGAACCCGGTCATGTTCGTGGTGCTCGTGGGCAGCGTGCTCACCACCCTGCTCTGGATCCAGACTGCGTTCTTCGGCGCCGCCGGCAAGGAAACTGCCGGCTTCATCCTGCACGTGACGCTGTGGCTGTGGTTCACGGTTGTGTTCGCCAATTTCGCCGAAAGCGTGGCCGAAGGCCGCGGCAAGGCGCAGGCGGCCGCGCTTCGCGGCACGCGCAGCGACGTGATGGCGAAGAAGCTGGCGGACGCCTCGAAGAAGCAGGCCTGGAGCATGGTGCCGGGCTCCACGCTGCGCAAGGGCGACGTCGTGATCGTCCAGGCGGGCGACCTGATCCCCGGCGACGGCGAGGTCATCGAGGGCGCCGCGACCGTCAACGAGAGCGCGATCACCGGCGAGTCGGCGCCCGTGGTGCGCGAGTCGGGCGGCGACCGCTCCTCGGTCACCGGCGGCACCCGGGTGCTCTCGGACTGGCTGGTGGTGCGCATCAGCGTCAACCCGGGCGAAACCTTCCTCGATCGCATGATCGCGCTGGTCGAAGGCGCCAAGCGCCAGCGCACGCCGAACGAGATCGCGCTGTCGATCCTGCTGGCCAAATTCACGCTGATCTTCCTGCTCGCCTGCGTGACGCTGCTGCCGTTCTCGCTCTACTCCGTGAAGGCCGCCGGCCAGGGCGACCCGGTATCCATCACCGTGCTGGTGGCGCTGCTGGTCTGCCTGATCCCGACCACCATCGGCGGCCTGCTCTCGGCGATCGGCATCGCCGGGATGGACCGCATGATCCAGGCCAACGTCATCGCCACTTCCGGCCGGGCGGTCGAGGCCGCGGGCGACGTGGACGTCCTGCTGCTGGACAAGACCGGCACCATCACGCTCGGCAACCGGCAGGCGTCATCCCTCTCCCCGGCGCCCGGCGTCACGGAAACCGCGCTCGCCGACGCCGCGCAGCTCGCCTCGCTCGCCGACGAGACGCCCGAGGGCCGCTCGATCGTGGTGCTGGCCAAGCAGAAATACAACCTGCGCGAGCGCGACCTGAAGGCGCTGGGCGCAAGGCTCGTCGCCTTCTCCGCGAACACGCGCATGAGCGGCGTCGACCTGGAGGGCCGCCAGATCCGCAAGGGCGCCGCCGACGCGGTGCGCGCCTGGGTCGAGACGCAGGGCGGGCGCATGCCCAGGGAGACCGCCGATCTGGTGGACGCCGTCGCCCGGCGCGGCTCGACGCCGCTGGTGGTGGCCGAGGGGTCGAAGGTGCTGGGCGTGATCGAACTCAAGGACATCGTGAAGGGCGGGATCAAGGAGCGCTTCGCCGAGCTGCGCCGGATGGGGATCCGCACCGTGATGATCACCGGCGACAACCGGCTCACCGCGGCGGCGATCGCCGCCGAGGCCGGCGTGGACGACTTCCTCGCCGAAGCCACGCCGGAGGCCAAGCTGAAGATGATCCGCGACTATCAGGCGGAAGGGCGGCTCATCGCCATGTGCGGCGACGGGACCAACGACGCGCCGGCGCTCGCACAGGCCGACGTCGCGGTGGCCATGAACGCCGGCACCCAGGCCGCCAAGGAAGCGGGCAACATGGTGGATCTCGATTCCAATCCGACCAAGCTGATCGAGGTGGTGGAAATCGGCAAGCAGCTGCTGATCACGCGCGGATCGCTCACCACGTTCTCGATCGCCAACGACGTCGCCAAGTACTTCGCCATCATCCCGGCGGCGTTCGCGACCACCTACCCCCAGCTGAACGCGCTCAACGTCATGCATCTGGCGACGCCTTCCTCGGCCATCCTGTCGGCGGTCATCTTCAACGCGCTGATCATCATCGCGCTGATCCCGCTCGCCCTGAAAGGCGTGCAGTACCGCGCGGTCGGCGCCGAGGCCCTGCTGCGCCGCAACCTGCTGATCTACGGCCTCGGCGGCATCGTCATCCCGTTCGTCGGCATCAAGCTGATCGACCTGGTCCTGGTCGCGCTGCACCTTGCCTAAGGAAGGAAACGCCATGTTCAAGGAAATCCGCCCCGCCCTCTTGTGCTTCATCGCGCTGAGCGTGATCACCGGCATCGCCTACCCGCTGCTCGTGACCGCGTTCGCGCAGCTGTTCCCGCTCCAGGCGACCGGCAGCGTCATCGAATCCAACGGCAAGGCAGTGGGCTCCTCGCTGATCGGCCAACCCTTCAGCGACGCGAAGTACTTCTGGAGCCGTCCCTCGGCGACCTCGCCGCAGCCCTACAACGGCGGCTCTTCGTCCGGATCGAACCAGGGCCCGACCAACAAGGCGCTGGCCGACGCCGTCGCGGACCGCGTCAAGGCGCTGAAGGAAGCCGACCCGGGCAATACCCGGCCGGTGCCGGCGGATCTCGTCACCGCTTCCGCGAGCGGCCTCGATCCGCACATCAGCCCGGAAGGCGCCGACTACCAGGTCGCGCGCGTGGCGCGCGAGCGAAAACTTTCGGAGCAGAAGGTGCGCGAACTCGTGGCTGCGAACACCGAAGGCCGCAGCTTCGGCCTGCTGGGCGAAGCGCGCGTCAACGTACTGCGGCTTAACCTCGCCCTCGACGCAGCAAAGTAGTTGTTTTTGAGCCGTTTTTCTTTTGATGCGGTTCTTATGCGCGAGCTCCTATATTGGTCGGTGAAAGGAGTCGACCATGAACGCTCTCAAGAGAATTGCAAGGCTGGCAGAGCGCCTCTGGGCTCCGGTGCTGCTTCTGGTATTCGTGCTGGCGTGCGGAATGTTCGTGACGGCGACAGACGCCCTGCCGGAAGTGCGCCCGGCACTCAGTTCGGCCCTGGCCTTCGGGCCGGTGATCTGACCGCCGAAAGGCGGCCGCCGCGGCCGACGTGCTCGGAAAGGGTCCGCGCATCGTCGTCTGCGGCGCCTCGCGGCAATAGGTAGAACCTCGACACTCACATCGGCGTCATCTCGATCAGCAAGACATTCTGAGGCAGGGCAAAAAAGCTTTATCCCATCCTTACGCGACGATCCCCACACTGATCTCCTGGCGCCGATGAAGGCGCAAGGAGATCAAGATGACCACGCTGCAGGCAAGAAGCTGGGCCCAGGTGGCGAAACATGCGGGCGAGCCGCGCGACTACAGCCGGCTGAAGTCTGCTGCGTGCACCGCGCTCGGTATCGCGATCCTGGTGGCGGTGTTCGCTGCGGGCATCGCCATTCGCGTCTTCATGTTCGTACCCCTGCCGTGAGGTCCGCGGTGGAGGCCGGCCACTGCTTCGGCATCGACGCGGAGGACGGCCAGTTCGCGGTGCTGGTCGAACGCCGCGGCGCGGAATCCAACGCGGCGGAGTGGTATCCCCTCGATGAGGGCGGCCTGGAAGCGCTCGCGGCGCGCGTCGCGCGCTGTGGCGAACGCACCAGGGTATGCGTCAGTTCCCGGGGCGAGCATTCGCTGGACGTCGCCGGACGGGTGAGCCGGTCTCCCGGCGTCGAATTACTGCTTCTTTTTGAGCGCTACCGCCCGGCCTGCGCAGGCCGCGCCGCGCAGGCGGTGCACGCGGGCGAGCTGGCGAGGAGCGCGCAACGTGCCCTCTAGCCTGGCTTCGTCGCAGGCGCCTGCCGAGCCCCCGCTGATCCACCGCTGTCCCGTCTGCGCGACGCTCCACCAGGTTTCCGCGGCACGCGCGGAAATGGCCTACGGCCGCCAGCTCTGCTGCAGCCCGGATTGCGAGGGCGAGCGCCGGCGCCGTTCGAAGACCCGCCCATGCACGCCATGCTCACCGTCGCGCTGATCGACGTCATCGTCGTC
>DATJYN010000008.1:0-5010 GCA_035499575.1 Burkholderiales bacterium
TCGACGGCCTGGGCCGATGGTCTGGTGGATAACCCCGCGCAGGGCGCGATCCGGAGGGGTGAACGCGTGCGTTTCCTGCCTTACTCGGAGCTCTACCGTTGAAAGTGAAGGTCCTCTATTTCGCCAGCGTGCGCGAAAAACTCGGCAAGGACGCGGAGGAAATCGAGCTGCCCGCCGGCGTCGCCACCGTCGCCGGCCTGCGCTCGCACTTGAGCGCGCGTGGCGGCGCCTGGGCCGACGCGCTCGCGGAACCCAGGCTATTGCGCGCCGCGGTGAACCAGGACATGTCAAAACCGACGGCGGCGATCAAGGCGGGCGACGAGGTGGCGTTTTTCCCCCCGGTGACCGGCGGATGAAGATTTCAGTGCAAACGGCCGATTTCGATGCGGGTTTTGAAATGAAAAATATTTCAAAAAGCAACAGCATCGGCGCGGTCGCCAGCTTCATCGGCCTGGTGCGCGACGTCGCGATGACGCTCGAGCACTATCCCGGCATGACCGAGCGCGCGATCGGCAAGATCGTCGATGAGGCGAAGTCGCGCTGGCGGGTGATGGACTGCACCGTGATCCACCGCTACGGCGCGCTCAAGCCGAACGACCAGATCGTGCTGGTGGCGGTGGCGAGCGCGCATCGCGGCGACGCCTTCGACGCCTGCGAGTTCATCATGGATTACCTCAAGACCCAGGCGCCGTTCTGGAAGAAGGAGCAGGGCGCCGAGGGGCCGCGCTGGGTGGAGGCGAAGACCTCCGACGACAAGGCGGCGGAGCGCTGGAAATGATCAACGTGCAGCTCATCCTCGCCGTCGCCGCCGGCGGCGCGCTCGGTTCCGTCGGGCGCTACCTGGCCGGCGTCGGCGCCACCCGGATGTTCGGCCTCGCTTTTCCCTGGGGCACGCTGATCATCAACATCGCGGGCTCCTTCCTGATCGGCACCTTCGTCGAGCTCTTCGCCCTCAAGGTGGACCTGCCTCAGGAGGCGCGCGTGTTCCTCACGGTTGGTGTCTGCGGCGGATTCACGACGTTCTCGACGTTCTCGCTCGATGCCTGGGTGCTCATGGAGCGCGGCGAATGGTGGCAGGCGGCCGCCTACGTCGCCGGTTCGGTCATTCTGTCGATAGCTGCGCTGGTCGGCGGGCTGCACCTGGTACGCGCTGCCGCCTGAATTGGCGGACGTGCCCGCTACTTGCCGATTATGGCGAGGGCATTTCGAAGCGGAGCGATGGAAATCTTCATCACCCCCTCGTACGGGCTGTCCAGCTCGAGGACGAGGAATATCGCCGACGAGACGCAGAGGGCGCCGGCGAACATGGCCAGCACGACGATGATGCTTCGCGAGGTGAGCAGATTGAAGCCGAAGAAAATCAAGGCAAGCCACGAAACCAGCAGCACCAGGAACGGCATTGGAATCGCGCTCTCCGACCGCTCGATGACAGACAGGCGGGTTTGCTCGAATTCCCAAACGAGCGTGAGCGCGCGCGCCTTTAGCTGGCGCTGTTCGTCGCTCTGGGGCGCAAGCGCATAGAGCCGGTGTTCGACCTGCTGCAGTCCGGCCGCCGCTTCAGCGTTGCCGATGTGAAGGGGTTTCGCATCGCCTGCGGGAGAAATCCGATCCAGGCTGACGGCTACGCTTTGGCGAAGCAGGTCACGCAATGGGCGCATCTCCGGCCCATAGCGGGCCAGGGTGGTGTCGAGATGGATGAGGTCGGCCGACAAGCGGTCGACCGCGCTGCTTCGCGCGTCAAAGGAATTTTTTGCCGATGCGACCAGCAGACCGAGGACCAATGCGACCATGGTGCTTACCAGGCCGATCACCATCCTGATCGCATCCTTCGTGTCCGTGTTCAGGTGCTGCTCCGAGACCAGCTTGCGGAGCAGGAAGCCCGCCATTGAGCCGCCGAAAACGAATGCGAACGCGATCCCCGCGATGCTGATCGATCGCACGACTAGCCGAGGCTTCGCGCCAGCCGTAGGCCGCTGAACTGCCAGCGGGCGTCGGGCGGGAAGAAATTCCTATAGGTCGCGCGGATGTGGCTCGCCGGCGTCGCGCAGGAGCCGCCTCGCAGCACATACTGGCTGGACATGAACTTGCCGTTGTATTCGCCGACGGCGCCCGCGGCGGTGCGAAAGCCCGGATAGGGGCCGTAGTCGCTGCGCGTCCATTCCCAGACGTCGCCGAAAATCTGCGCCGGCGTGCCGTCCGCCGGTGCCTCGCGCAGCGCGAGCGGGTGCAAGGCGCGGCCGTCGAGAAAATTGCCGTCCAGGGGTGCGTTGCTTGCCGCAACTTCCCACTCCGCTTCCGTCGGCAGGCGCTCCCCGGCCCAGCGCGCAAACGCCTCCGCCTCGTAGAAGCTCACATGGCAGACCGGCGTGTGCGGATCGACCGGCGCCATGCCGTGCAGCGTAAACGTGTGCCACGCGTCGCCGCGCCGCTCCCAGTAGGCGGGCGCCTGCCAGCCGGCCGCCCTAGCCAGGTCCCAGCCCGCCGACAGCCAGAGTTCCGGCCGATGGTAGCCGCCGTCGTCGATGAATTCGATGAAGTCTCCGTGCGTGACCGGATGGCTGGCGATGGCGAACGTGTTTAGCCAGACGCGGTGGCGCGGCCGTTCGTTGTCAAAACTGAAGCCGGGCCCGGCGCTGCCGGTCTCGTAGAGCCCCTCGTCGTGCGAGATCCAGCCCCGTACGCGAGCTTGGATCGGCGTCAGCGGCCAGGGTTTCTGGTAGGCGGGCTTCAGTGGATTGCGCGATAGCAGGTGCTTCAGGTCGGTGAGGATCAGTTCCTGGTGCTGCTGCTCGTGGTGGCTCCCCAGTTCGATGAGTTCCTCCGCGGCGGCCGGCAGATCCGGATTGCCGAGCAGCTGTTCCATGGCCCGGTCCACATGGCGCCGGTAGGCGAGGATCTCCGGCAGGCCCGGGCGCGACAGCATGCCGCGCTCCGGCCGGGGGTGCTTATCGCCGACCGCGTTGTAGTACGAATTGAACAGCACCCGGTAGGCCGGGTCGAAACCGCGGTAGCCGCGCAGGTGCGGTTCGAGCACGAAGGTCTCGAAGAACCAGGTCGTGTGCGCGAGGTGCCATTTGACCGGGCTTGCGTCCGGCATGGACTGGATCGCGCAATCTTCCGCGCTCAGGCCCTGGGCAAGGCCCACGCTCGTCTCGCGGACCGTCACGTAATACGTTGCAAGTCCGCTGTACTGCTTCTTGCCGGTGTCGGGATGCATGGGCCTTGGTCTCCTCGCCGGAGCTCGCCTTACTATACCCGGCTTGATTCCGGTCAAAATGGCCCCACATCAGGTCGGGTAAAAGACATTAGAGATCAGCCCCATGCGATTCGACAAGTTCACCACCAAGTTGCAGGAAGCCCTCGCCGAGGCCCAGAGCCTCGCGCTCGGCCGCGACCACCAGCAGATCGAGCCCCAGCACCTGCTGCTGGCCCTGCTCAACCAGGAAGACGGCGGCATTGCTTCCATCATCGCCAAGGCGGGCGGCAATCCGAACGCCCTGAAGCAGGCGCTCGCCCAGGCGGTCGACAAGCTGCCCAAGGTCGAGGGCACGCCGGGCGAAGTGCACCTGTCGCGCGACCTCACCAACCTGCTCAACGTGGCCGACAAGGATGCGCAGAAACGTGGCGACCAGTACATCGCCTCCGAGCTGTTCCTGCTCGCCTGCGCCGCGGACAAGGGCGAAACCGGCAAGCTCCTGAAATCCGCCGGGCTGACGAAGCAAGCCCTCGAAAAATCGGTGGAACAGGTGCGCGGCGGGCAAAGCGTGTCCGGCCAGGCCGACGAAGGCCAGCGCCAGGCGCTGAAGAAATACACCCTCGACCTGACCGAGCGCGCGCGCTCGGGCAAGCTCGACCCGGTGATCGGCCGCGACGACGAGATCCGCCGCTGCATCCAGATCCTGCAGCGGCGCACCAAGAACAACCCGGTGCTGATCGGCGAGCCCGGCGTCGGCAAGACCGCCATCGTCGAAGGCCTCGCGCAGCGCATCGTCAACGGCGAAGTGCCCGAGAGCCTGAAGAACAAGCGCGTGCTTTCACTCGACATGGCCTCGCTGCTCGCGGGCGCCAAGTACCGCGGCGAGTTCGAGGAGCGCCTGAAGTCCGTGCTGAAGGAGCTCGCCCAGGACGAAGGCAGCAGCATCGTCTTCATCGACGAGATCCACACCATGGTCGGCGCCGGCAAGGCCGAGGGCGCCATGGACGCGGGCAACATGCTCAAGCCGGCGCTCGCGCGCGGCGAACTGCACTGCGTCGGCGCGACCACGCTGGACGAGTACCGCAAGTACGTCGAGAAGGACGCCGCGCTGGAGCGCCGCTTCCAGAAGGTGCTGGTGGGCGAGCCGACGGTGGAGGCGACCATCGCCATCCTGCGCGGCCTGCAGGAGCGCTACGAGCTGCACCACGGCGTCGAGATCACCGACCCGGCGATCGTCGCCGCGGCCGAGCTCTCCAACCGCTACATCACCGACCGTTTCCTGCCCGACAAGGCGATCGACCTGATCGACGAGGCGGCCGCGCGCATCAAGATGGAGATCGACTCCAAGCCCGAGTCGATGGACAAGCTCGAGCGGCGCCTGATCCAGCTCAAGATCGAGCGCGAAGCCGTACGCAAGGAGAAGGACGATTCCTCGCGAAAGAGGTTCGCGCTGATCGAAGGCGAAATCAAGAAGCTCGAGAAGGAATATTCCGACCTCGAGGAAATCTGGAAGGCCGAGAAGGCCCAGGTCCAGGGCAGCCAGCACATCAAGGAAGAACTGGAGAAGCTCAAGCAGCAGATGGACGAGGCCAAGCGCAAGGGCGATTGGCAGAAAATGTCCGAAATCCAGTACGGGAAAATTCCGGCGCTCGAGGCCCGCTTGAAGAGTTCCGAAAAGATTGATTCGAAAAAAGCGAAACTTGTCAGAACCCAGGTGGGCGCGGAAGAGATCGCCGAGGTGGTTTCGCGCGCGACCGGCATCCCGGTGTCGAAGATGATGCAGGGCGAGCGCGAGAAGCTGATCAAGATGGAAG
>DATJYN010000009.1:0-3477 GCA_035499575.1 Burkholderiales bacterium
TTGAGACCTCATGACCACTAAAGCCGTGATTCTCGCTGGAGGGCTCGGCACTCGCCTTGGCGAGGAGACGGAAAGTGCGCCCAAGCCCATGGTGCAGATCGGCGCGCAGCCGATCCTCTGGCACATCATGAAGATCTATTCGGCGCACGGCATCAACGATTTCATCGTGTGCCTGGGCTACAAGGGATACGCGATCAAGGAGTATTTCGCGAATTATTTTCTGCACATGGCGGATGTGACGTTTGATGTCGCGAACAACCGGACGGAAATCCTCAGCAAGCGGGCCGAAGCCTGGCGCGTCACCCTTGTCGATACCGGCGCAGACACGATGACGGGCGGCAGATTGAAGCGCGTGGCCGGGCATATCGGCGGCGACACTTTCTGCATGACCTATGGCGACGGACTTGCGAATGTCGATGTGCGCGCGTCCATCGATTTTCACCGTCGCCACGGCCGCGCAGCGACGGTGACTGCGGTTCGTCCTTCGGCGCGTTTCGGTGCGCTGGACCTCGAAGGCGATCGAGTGGCGGGTTTCCGCGAAAAGCCGCTCGCGGACGGTAGCTGGATCAATGGCGGATTCTTCGTGCTTGAACCGCGCGTCCTCGATCTCATCGACAACGACGGCGTTTCCTGGGAGCGGGAACCGATGGAACGGCTCGCTGCCAACAACGATCTCCACGCGTACAAGCACAAGGGTTTCTGGCAGCCGATGGACACGCTGCGGGAGAAAAAGCAGCTCGTTTCCCTCTGGGAGTCCGGCCAGGCGCCATGGAAGATCTGGTAGGGCCGGATCCCGCGTTCTGGCAGGGCCGGCGGGTCCTGGTCACCGGCCACACGGGGTTCAAGGGCGCCTGGCTCGCCATCTGGCTGCGCGAACTCGGCGCGCAGGTCTCCGGGCTGGCGCTGGCGCCGGACACGCAGCCTTCGCTGTTCGGCGCCGCGGCGCTGGAAAATCTCCTGCGGCACCGCCTCGGCGACATCCGGCAGCTCGATACCGTGCTGGCTGCGGTGCGCGGCGCGCGGCCCGAAATCGTTTTCCACCTCGCAGCGCAGTCGCTGGTGCGCCGCTCCTACGCGGAACCCGCGATCACTTACCAGGCGAACGTCGAAGGCACGCTGCATGTGCTCGAGGCGCTGCGTCTCTCCAGCGGCGTGCGCGCCGCGGTCATTGTCACCAGCGACAAGTGCTATGAGAACCGGGGCGCCGGCCGGCCGTTCCGCGAAGACGACGCGCTGGGCGGCGAGGATCCCTACAGCAGCAGCAAGGCCTGCGCGGAAGTGGTGACCGCGGCGATGCGTCATTCGTTTTTCACCCGCGCGGACGGCCCGGCGGTCGCCACGGCGCGCGCCGGCAACGTGATCGGCGGCGGCGACTGGGCCGAAGACCGGCTGATTCCGGACATCGAACGCGCGATCCACGCCGGGCAGAGCGTGCGCGTGCGCAATGCCGCCGCGGTACGGCCCTGGCAGCACGTGCTCGAGCCGCTCTCCGGCTACCTGCTGCTCGCTGAAAAACTCTGCGGCGGCGGACAGCCGTTCGCGAGCGGCTGGAATTTCGGTCCGCATGAGGCGGACGCGGTGCCGGTGTCTCAGGTGGTGCGCCGGGCGCTGAAGTTGTGGAAGGCCGAAGGCGCCTGGCAGGACTCGCCGGAAGCCGGCCGCCCGGAAGCGTCCTATCTCAGCCTGGACGCGGGCCGCGCGCGCGAGCGGCTGGGCTGGCGCCCCAGGCTGCGCCTGCCGGCCGCGCTGGAATGGACGGTCGACTGGTACAGGCGCTTTCGCGGCGGCGAATCCGCGCTCGAACTGGCCACCGCGCAGGTCCGGCGCTACATACGGCTGCCCGGGGCCGCCGCGTGAGCGCGGCGGACGCCTTGGCCTGCCGCTTCTGCGGCGCGCCCCTTGAGCAGACCTTCGCCGACCTCGGCATGACGCCGCTTGCCAATTCCTATGTGCCGCTCGCAGACGCCGGCAAGGCGGACAGGTTGCTGCCGCTGCACGCGCGCGTCTGCGGCAAGTGCCTGCTGGTGCAACTGCCGCAGGTCGAGACGCGCGAGGCGATTTTCAGCGACTACGCCTACTTCTCCTCCTACTCCGATTCCTGGCTCGAGCACTGCCGCAGCTACGCGGAAAGCGTCGCCAGGCGATTCGCGATCGGCGCGGGCTCGCGGGTGGTCGAGGTCGCCAGCAACGACGGCTACCTGCTGCAGTATTTCCGCATGGCGGGCATTCCGGTCCTCGGTGTCGAACCGGCGGCCAACGTGGCGCGCGCCGCGGAAGCGCGCGGCGTGCGCACCAAGGTCGCGTTTTTCGGCGCCGATACCGCGCGCGCGCTGGTTGCGGAGGGTCATGCGGCCGACCTCGCGGTGGCCAACAACGTGCTCGCGCATGTGCCGGATATCAACGACTTTGTCGACGGTTTCAGGATTCTCCTCAAGCCGCGCGGCGTGCTGACGGTCGAGTTCCCGTCGCTCGAGCCGATGATCGCCGGCGGCGAGTTCGACACCATCTACCATGAGCACTTTTCCTACCTGTGCCTGCTGACGGCGAAGCGCATCTTCGCCGCGCACGGGCTCGACGTGTTCGATGTCGACAGGCTGGCCACGCATGGCGGCTCGCTGCGCGTCTATGCCTGCCACGCGGGGACGCGGCCGGTCGAAGCCGCGGTCGGCCGCGTACTGGCAGATGAATCCGCAGCGGGCCTCGACCGCATCGAGACTTATCGCGCTTTTGCCGCGATGCCGCCGCGTGCGAAGCAGGCAGTGCGCGATTTCCTGCAGCGGGCGAAGCGCGAAGGCAAGCGGGTGGCGGGCTACGGCGCGCCCGCCAAGGGCAACACGCTGCTCAACTACTGCGGCGTGGATGCCTCGCTGATCGAGTTCACCGTCGACCGCAATCCGCACAAGCAGGACCGTCTGCTGCCGGGCTCGCGCATTCCCGTCCGCGCGCCCGATGCGCTGCGCGCCGCGAAGCCGGACTACGTCTTCATCCTGCCGTGGAACCTGCGCGACGAGATCAGCTCCCAGATCGCGTACATTCGCGACTGGGGCGGCAAATTCGTGGTCCCGATTCCGCGCTTGACGGTGTTCTGATGAAAATCGCCGCATTGGATATCCAGGGCGCCGCCCTGATCGAAGCCGAGCCGGCGGGCGACGAGCGCGGGCTGTTCGCGCGCACCTTCTGCCGCGACGAATTCATGCGCGCCGGCCTGCCCGGCGAATTCCTCCAGTGCAGCACCTCGTTCAATGTCCGCAAGGGAACCCTGCGCGGCATGCACTTTCAGGCGCGGCCGCACGAAGAGGGCAGGCTGGTACGCTGCACGCGCGGCGCGATCCACGACGTGGTGCTCGACCTGCGCCGCGATTCGCGCAGCTACCGCAAGTGGCTCGCCTTCGAGCTGAGCGCCGACAACCGCCGCGCGCTCTACATCCCGCACGGCTGCGCGCACGGCTTCCAGACGCTCGCCGACGCGAGCGAGGT
>DATJYN010000010.1:0-9452 GCA_035499575.1 Burkholderiales bacterium
CCCCCCAGCGAGGCGCCTATTGCAAGTCGGTGTCGACCGTGTAGACCGTGCCGCCCCAGCTGGCCTGCACCGCCATGCCGGATTCGGGAATCTGGTAGATGTCGATCTCCGGATTGAAGGAACGCACCATGCCGTCGGTGCCGGTGCTGATCGAACCGCTGATGTCGCCGCCGGTGCCGCCCGCCAGCTTGAATTGGTCCATGGCGCCTTTTGTCTTGAACACGAAGACCTGGAATACGCGCTGCTGGCCGAAGCCCGGGCCGGTGCCGGCGCGAGTGCTCAGCATGAAGACGGGCTTCTTGGTCGCGTTGTCGAACAGCACGCCCTTGCCTTTCTGTCCCACCAGCAGGATCGCGTAGATCGAGGAGATGTCGAACACCGCGTAACCCACGGCCTTCTCGACAGCCTGACGCGCTTCCGGCTGGATCTTGTAGAGCTTCTCCAGACCGTCCGCCGCAATCTTGAGGCGCGCTTGGCGCTCCGCTTCCTTCTGCTCGGCGGTCATGGCCGGCTTATTGCTCTTTTGCTCCTTCGCGACGACATCCGGTGCGGCCGCGAAGAACCCGGCGGCTAGCGATCCTGCGACGATGAACCCGGCGATCTTTCTCATGGAATACGGCTCCTTACTGGACGAGCGGCACTTCGGCCGCGATTTCGTACTTGATGACGGCGCGGATCTTGTTTTCGATCTGCATATAGCGCGCCACCTTGCGTCCCGGCAGCGCCTTCGCGAGCTTGGGCAGGATGGCATGCTTCAGCTTGACCTCGGCATCTTCGACCCCCACGGCTTCCTCGATCAGCTGCTTCGCCCGGGCATCGGTCAGGGTCTTGGCCTTGTATTCCCTGGCATAGGCGGTGATGGTGGTTGCCATCTGCTCGTTGATCTTCTGCAGTTCCTTCTGGTATTCATCGTAGATCGGCCAGAAGCTCTTCGCCTCCGCTTCGGTCAGGTCCATGTTCGCCGCCACCAGCAGCTTCTTGTCGCCCTGCAGCTTCTCGCGCAGGATTTGCATGTTGTAGTCGGCGGGTTTGTCCGCAGCCGGCTTTCCTTGCCCGAAGGCGGGCGCGGCCAGCAGGGCTGCCGCAATGAACAAAACTTTCCGTATGGTTTTCACGTGGTTCCTTCCCAAGTGGATTTCGTAAGAAACAGTGCAAATGCTATCAATTCTATTCCGCGTCCTCCAGAGGATCCCAGATCAGCCGCGGATCGAACGCCATCGCCGCGAACATCGTCAACACCACCACCGCGCCGAAGGCAACTGCGCCCCCTCCCGGCTCGATGGTCGCCAGCGCTTTCAACTGCACCAGCGCGACGATTACCGCGACCACGTAGACATCGAGCATCGACCAGCGGCCGACGAATTCCACCAGCCGGTACAGCCGCGCGCGTTGCCGCAGGTTCCAGCGCGAGCGCAGTTGCACGGAAACCAGCAGCAGCACCAGCGCGATCATCTTCAGCAGCGGCACCATGATGCTGGCGAAGAAGATGATCAGCGCGAGATACCATGAGCCCGAGGTCCAGAAGTAGACCACGCCGCTCATGATCGTGTCCGATTGCGAGCCGAACAGCGAACTGGTGTGCATCATCGGCAGCAGGTTGGCCGGCACGTAGAGGATCATCGCGGCGACCAGCAGCGCCCAGGTACGCGAGACGCTGCCGGGCTTGCGCAGGTGCAGATGCCCCCCGCAGCGCGGGCAATTCACTTCGTGCGCGCCGGGCACCGCCCGCGCCAACTGGCCGCAGGCATGGCAACTGTACAGGCCGGCGCCGGCGGCCGAGATGGCGGGCTGCCTCATCGCAGGGCGCTCGCCTTGGCCCACAAGCTGCGCGGATCGAACTCCGAGGTGATCGCGGCCATCACCAGCATCAGTACCGCGAATGACCAGAGCGCGACGCCCGGGACGATGCCCGCGAGGTGGGCGAGCTTCACCAGCGACACCAGTACGCCGAGCATGAATACCTCCACCATGCCCCAGGGCCGCACCGCCTGCAGCATGCGAAACACCGGCGCAAAATGCGCCGGCACGCGCCCCAGGCGCAGCGGCAGCAGCAGGTAGGTGAAAGCGGCAAGCTGCAGCGCCGGCATCGCGATGGTGGTTGCGAACACCAGCGCCGAGACCGATCTCATGTCCTCGTTCCAGAGCGTGCGTACCGTATTCCATAGCGTCGTCTGGATCACCTGCCCCTGCAGCGACAGCCCGATGATCGGGAAAGCGTTCGCGAGGACGAACAGCAGGATGGCGCCGACCGTCAGGGCAAGCGTGCGCTCGAGGCTTTCCGGATGGCTGCGGTACAGGACCGCGCCGCAGCGCCCGCAGCGCGCCGTGCCGCCGCGCGGCAGCGGTACTTCGCGCTGCAGCAGGTCGCACTCGTGGCAGGCGATCAGCATTTCGTTCAACGCACCGGCGCGGAATTCTCGCCCGTCATGCTTTCGGCCGCCGCCACCCAGCCGCCGCCCATCGCCTTGTAGACGTTGATCAGCGCAAAAAAGAGCTGTCCCTGCGACTGCGCGTGCTGCAGCTCGGTATTGAAGAGCTTGGTATCGGCGTCGGTGACTTCCAGGTAGCTGGTGTAGCCGTTGTCGTAGCGCAGGCGCGCGAGCTTCGCGTAGCCGCGCAGCGCCTCGACCTGTCGCCCCTGCGCCGCGAGCTGCTCGCGGGTCTTCGCCTGGTCGATGAGCGCGTCGCTGACTTCCTGGAACGAGGTCTGGATCGCTTTCTGGTACTGCAGCAGCGCCTGCTTCTGCTGCGCCTCGGTGACGAGCAGCTGCGAGATCAGCGAGCCGCCGGTGAAAATCGGCTGGGCGATGTTCGCGGCATAGGCCCAGGTCTGCGCCGGGCCGTTGAACAGTCCCGACAGCGACGCACTGACCGTGCCGAACAGCGCCGTCAGCGAAATGCTCGGGAAGAACTGCGCCTTGGCGACGCCGATGCGCGCGTTGGCGGCGATCAGCGCCTGCTCTGCTTGGCGCAGGTCCGGCCGGCGCTCGAGCAATTCGGAAGGCAGGCCGGCGGGCACCTGCGGCAGCGCCAGCTTGTCGAGCGTGCGCCCGCGCAGGATCGGCCCAGGGTTGCGGCCGAGCAGCACCGACAGCGCGTTTTCCTGCTGGCCGATCTGCTTCTCGAGCGGCGGAATGCTTGCGAGCGCAAGCTCGTAATCCGAACGCGCCTGGTTCAGCTCGACTTCAGACACCACGCCACCATCGAAGCGCAGCTTGAAGATGCGGAAATACTCGGCGCGCGCGTCGGCGGTGCCCTTTGCAATCTCGAGCTGGCGGTCGAGGTCGACGAGCGTCACGTACGAGGTCGCCACCGCTGTGGTAAGCGACAGGATCACCGTGCGCCGGTTCTCCTCGGCGGCGAGCAAGTCGGCCCTCGCGGCCTCGGTCGCGCGGCGCAGCTTGCCCCACAGGTCGAGTTCCCAGGAAACGCCGAGATCCAGCGAATAGGTGCTGTAGGGATTGGCCCCGACCGGGGGTGCCGGCAGCGGATTGGCGATCGAGGTCGAGACTTCCTGCCGTCCGCCCTGCCCCTGGACGCCCACCTGCGGGAAGAGCTGCGCGCGCGTGACCCCGAAGCGGCCGAGAAACTCTTCGACGCGCGCCGCCGCGATCTTGACGTCCTTGTTCTCCGCGAGCGCCGTCCGGATCAGGTCGTTCAGGACCGGGTCCTGGAACTGCTCCCACCAGGCGGCGTCGGCGGAGGTCTGCGCGGGCTTGTCTTCGAAGCGGAACGCGCCCGGCGCGTCGGCGGGCGGACGCTCGTAGTCGGGGCCGACCATGCATCCCGCAAGGCCGAGCATCGCGGCGAGGCAGGCCAAGGCTCCGCGCTTGTCAATGGCCCGCATGACCATCTTCTTTCTTGCCCTCGGCCTTCTTTTCTCCACGCTCGGCCAGCTGCTCGAACAGGTAGAAAAACAGCGGCACGTACAGCAGCGCGAGCGAGCTCGCGCCGATCATGCCGCCGATGATGCCGGTGCCGAGCGAGTGGCGCGCGTTCATGCCCGCGCCCAGCGCGATGGCGAGCGGCACGCAGCCGAATATGAAGGCGAGCGAGGTCATGATGATCGGCCGCAGGCGCAGCTCGCCCGCCTCGACCGCCGCGTCGAGGATGGACTTGCCCTGGTGGCGGAGTTCGACGGCGAACTCGACGATCAGGATCGCGTTCTTGGCGGCAAGCCCCACCAGCACCAGCAGGCCGATCTGGAAGTAGACGTCGTTCTCCAGGCCGCGCGCCCAGGTAGCGACCAGCGCGCCGACAATGCCGAACGGTACCGCCATCAGCACCGAGCCGGGCAGCGTCCAGGATTCGTACATGGCCGAGAGGATCAGGAACACGATCAGGATGCCGAACGCGAACGCGAGGGCCGAAGTGTTGCCAGACTTGATCTCCTGGTAGGCCATGCCGGACCACTCGTAGGCGTAGCCTTCGGGCAGGACCTTGCGCGCGACTTCCTGCATTGCCTTGATCGCGTCCCCCGAACTGTAGCCTGGCGCGGCGCTGCCGATGATCTGCGCCGCGGGGAAGCCGTTGAAATGCGGCACCAGGTCGGGCCCGCGCACGTATTCGGTGCTGACCACGGCCGACAGCGGCACCATCTTGCCGTTGCTCGAGCGCGTGTAGAGCTTGGTGAGGTCCCCGGGCGCCTCGCGATAGGGCGCATCGGCCTGCAGGATGACGTTCCAGACGCGGCTGTACTGCGTGTACTGGCTGACCACGATCGAGCCGAACTGCGCCTGCAGCGCGCTGTTGACGTCCGATATCGGCACGCCGAGCAGCACCGCCTTAGAGCGGTCCACGGTCGCGCGCAGTTGCTGCGAGATGCCGCGGTAGGTCGTGTTCAGGCGTCCGAGTTCCGGGCGGTTGGCGGCCTCGGCGATGAACTGCTTGGTAATTTCATCTAGGCGCACCGGATCGCCGGTCACCTTGTCCTGGATCCAGAACTCGAAGCCGCTGCCCGTGCCGATGCCCGGAATCGCCGGCGGCGGAATCGGGATCAGCGCGCCAGTATCGATGTGCTGCGCATCGCCCATCACCCCGCGCAGGATCGACAGCACGTTCTGCTTCTTCGCGGTTTCGATCGAGTCGTAGCGCTGCTTGAAGTCCTTGAAGGTGATGAAAAACGCCGTCGAGTTCGGCTTGTACTGGCCGTCGATGAAGCTATAACCGTTGACCGTGGTGATGTCGGCGACAGCGGAATCCTTCCGGAACAATTCGCCCACCTGGTCCGCCGTCTGGACCGTGCGCTTGAGCGTGGCGGCGTCGGGCATCACGACCTGCGAGAACACGAAACCCTGATCCTCGTTGGGCACGAAGCTCGCCGGGATCGTGATGAAAAGATGGACGATGCCGTAGATCATCACGGCCAGCAGGATGCCGGCGACGCCCATGCGCTTGATGATGAGCAGCACGCCGCGGCCGTACAGCTTGGTCATGCGGTCGAACCAGCGGTTGAACATGGCGAAAGGACCGCGCTGCGGCGGCTGCGTGTGCTTCAGCAGGATGCCGCACATTGCCGGCGTGAGCGTGAGCGCGACGAAGCCGGAGATCGCCACCGAAAGCGCGATCGTCATCGCGAACTGCTTGTAGAGCTGCCCGGTGGTGCCGGGCAGGAACGCGGCCGGGACGAACACCGCGCCCATCACCAGCACCACCGCGATCACCGGGCCCGTGACTTCCTGCATCGCCTTGATCGTCGCCTCCTTGGGCGGCAGGTGATGCGCGTGCATGTTGCGCTCGACGTTTTCCACCACCACGATCGCGTCGTCTACGACTATGCCGATGGCGAGCACCAGGCCGAACAGCGTCAGCAGGTTGACCGAGAACCCCAGCGCGAGCATGCCGAGGAAGGTGCCGATCAGCGACACGAAGATGGCGACCGTGCAGATCACCGTGGCGCGGAAGTTCTGCAGGAAGAGGTAGACCACCAGCACTACCAGCACGATCGCCTCGAACAGCGTGTGGATCACTTCCTCGATCGAGAGGCGCACGAAATCCGTGGTGTCGAGCGCGATGGCGTAGTCGACCCCCGCCGGCAGCGTCTTCTTCAGATCCGCCATCGTCTTGCGGATCTGCGCGGAAACCTTGAGGCCGTTGGCGCCCGGCTGCTGGTAGATGACGATCGGCGTGGTCGCCTTGCCGTTGAACCGGTTGTCGTCGATGTACTGGCGGCGGCCGGTCTCGGCGCGCGCGACGTCCTTCACGCGCACGATGGCGCTGCCGTCCGGGTTGGCGCGCAGGATGATGTCCTCGTAGCGCGACGGATCGACGTACGGCGACTGCGTCACCACCGGGAACGTCATCTTCACGTTGCCGTTGTTCGGCTCCGCGTTCACCTGCCCGGCGCTGACGAGCGCGTTCTGGTTGGAGATCGCGCTCGCGATGTCGCTCGTCGTGATGCCGAGCGAGGCCATGCGGTTCGGGTTCATCCAGATGCGCATCGCCTGGTCGGGCATGCCGAAAATCTGCGCCTGCCCCGCGCCCTCCACGCGCTTGATCGCGTCGAGCACGTAGACGTTGGTGTAGTTGGTCACGTACTCCGGCGTATAGCGGCCCTCCTTGTCGAACAGCGCGACGATCATCAGGATGCTGGCCGACTTCTTCTGCACCGAGACGCCGAACTGGGTGACGGCCTCGGGCAGCTGCGGCAGCGCCAGGTTCACCCGGTTCTGCACCTGCACCTGCGCCGAGTCCGGGTCCATGTCGAGCGTGAAATAGACCGTGATCGTCACCTGGCCGGTGTTGGAGCTGATCGAGGTCATGTACAGCATGTTGTCCACGCCGTTGATCTGCGCCTCGATCGGCGCCGCCACCGAGTCGCCGACGGTCTTCGCGTCCGCGCCGGGATAGGTGGTCGTCACCTGCACCTGGACGGGCGTGATGGTCGGGTACTGCGCCACCGGCAGCACCGCCATCGAGACCAGGCCCGCCACGACGATGAGCAGCGACACGACCGTCGCGAAGATCGGCCGTTCGATGAAGAACTTGGAGAACATGCGCGCGCGCCCGGGCGGCTACTACTTCTTGGCCGCGTCCGGCGCCGCTTCCTTCGCGGCTTGCTCGGCCGGCGGCTTCGCGGCGGGCGTCTCGCCCTTTGCGCCAGCGGGCGGCTTCGCCTCGTAGGGCGCCGCCTTGACCGCCGCACCCGCGTACAGCTTCAGCGCCCCGCCGACGACCACCTGTTCGCCGGCGATCAAGCCCGCGTTGATGAACCACTGGTCGCCGAACCAGTCGCCCGGCACGACGGGCCGGTTCTCGGCCTTGCCGTCCTTGCCGACGACCCAGACGAAATGGCCTTTCGAGCCCTGCTGCACGGCGGCCTGCGGGACCAGGATCGCCTTCGGGCGCAGGGCGCCGTTCAGCCGTGCGCGCACGTACTGGTTCGGCCGCAGTTCGCCTTTCGGATTGGCGAAGGTCGCGCGCAGCAGGAAGGTGCCCGTCTGCGGGTTGAACGAAGGGTCGGCGAAGGTGATCTTGCCGGTCTGTGGGAACACGGTGCCGTCGACCAGCACGATCTCGACCGCGAAGTTGCGCCCCGGCGGCGGGATGATCAGGCCTTTCGCAATCTGGTCGCGGAACGCGGAGATTTCATTCTCCGACACGCTGAAGTTCACCCACATCGGGTTGAGCGCCGACACCGTCGTCAACTGGCTGTTGGTGGCGCTGAGGTAGGCACCGACCTTCTGCTGCGCAGCGCCCGAGACGCCGTTCAGCGGCGAAGAAATCGTCGTGTAGGAAAGATTGAGATTCGCCGTGTCGAGATTGGCCTTCGCCGCGGCCAGCGAAGCGGCGGACGCCTGTTCGGAGCCGATGGCATCGTCCAGGTCTTTCTTCGACAGGGCATTCTGCGCCGCGAGCGGCTTCACCCGGTTCAGGTTGGCGAGCGAGGTGTCGTGCGCGGCCTTCGCCTTGTCCCAGCCCGCCTGCGCTTCGTTCACGCTGGCGATGAAAGGTTTCTGGTCCATCTGGAACAGCAACTGCCCCTTCTTGACGATCTCTCCTTCGGTATAGGCCTGCTTCTCGAGGAAGCCGCTGACCCGCGCGACGATGTTCACTTCCTGCGGGCTCTGCGTCTGGGCGACGTACTCGTAGACGATTGGCGTGTCGCGCGGCTCGATGTTGAGCACCGTGACCTCCACAGGCGGAGGCGCCGGCGGCGCCTCCTGCTTGCCGCAGCCGGCTGCGAGTGCGGCGCTCAAAATCAGGACGGATCTGCGATTCGAGAACATCGCCACGACTCCTTGAATGCCTGTTGCGGGGCGCCGCGGACTCCAAATCCCTCCGCTGACGGGGGAATTGTACGCGAGCACTCGCGCGAGTGGAGGTATGATCCGATCGAAACAGCGGAAGGAATCCCATGAGGTCGATCGCCCGAACCTCGTCGCTTTGGCCGAAAGCCCTGTGCGCGGCGGCGCTGGCGCTGACGGCCGCCGGGTCCGCGCTCTCCCAGAATGCGGCTGCGCCCGTACAGTCGCAGGCCGAGGCGCGCGAAATCCTCATGCGCATGGCGGCTTACCTCGGCGGCGCCCAGGCTTACAGCGTCAGCCTGCGCGCGGGCTATGACGTCATGCAGAAATCCGGGCAGAAGGTCGAATTCAACGAGACGCGCAAAATTATCCTCGCCCGGCCCGACAAGTTGCGCGTCGAAATCGAGCGCAGCGACGGCACGAAGACGCTCGTCGTGTTCAACGGCAAGGAAATCGTGCTCGTCGACGCCGCCAGGAATGTCTACGCCACCAGCCGGCAGCCGGGCAGCATCGACGACAGCGTGGTGTATTTCGTGAAGGACCTGGGCATGCGGCTGCCGCTCGGCGTGATGCTGATGAGCCGCATGCCCGCGGAATTCGAGGCGCGGGTGAAGACCATCGATTACGTCGAGAAGACGAGCATCCTCGGCGCGCCAGCGCACCATCTTGCCGCGCGCGGCGACGGCATCGACTTCCAGGTGTGGGTGGCCGACGGCGGCAGCCCGGTGCCGCTGCGTGTCGTCATCACTTACCGGAAATCCCGCGGGCAACCGCAGTTCTGGGCGCAGTTTTCCGACTGGAACCTGGCGCCGGCGATCACTGACGCGACCTTCACGGCGCAAGTGCCGGCGGGTGCGCAGAAGATCGGCTTTGCAGCGCAGTTACCGCGAGCGGCAAAAAAGGGAACCAAGTGATGAGGCGCAAAGCATTGGCGAGCGCTGCGTCGATTCTCCTGGCAAGCGCCTCGATTCTCGGCACCGGGACGGATGCATCTGCCCAGTTCGGCCGCGTGGGCGGCGGCGGCGGGGTTGGAGGCGGCGGTCCCAGGCCGACCGGCGGCAGCAACATGGGCTACAACCGCGCCGGCACGGCGTCGAGCGGCGGTTTTGCCTACGGCGACGCGCCGCGATCGGAGCCGACGGTCACAGTCGCGCCGGGCACTGCCGCGAGCACAGCGCCCTGCAATGTCAATCCCGTATCGGTGAA
>DATJYN010000011.1:0-21228 GCA_035499575.1 Burkholderiales bacterium
CTTCGAGGACATGGCAAAGATCCGCGCCAAGAAGAAGGCGGTTGAAGGCGGAGCGAATCCGCGGGACGTGAAATTCGAATTCGCCCAGGAAATCGTCGGGCGCTTTCATGGCCGCAGCGCGGCTCAGCTTGCCGCGAAGGAATTCATATCCAGGTTCAGGGACGGCGCCTTGCCGGAAGAAATGCCCGAAGTGAGCCTTGCGTCGCCGCCGTCCGGCCTGTCGATCGCTCAGATTCTCAGGCAAGCAAGCCTCGCGCCGAGCGCGACGGAAGCGAATCGCCTGATCGAGCAGGGCGGCGTCAAAGTCGACGGAGATCGGGTATCCGACCGGTCCCTCACGCTCGAGAAGGGCAGGGCCTACGTGATCCAGGTCGGCAAACGGAAGGTCGCCCGGATCACGCTGTCATGAGCGGTCCGCAGTACGAGGTCTACGCGGTCAAGTACGCGCACCACGTGCGGCGCGCCTCGGAGAATTTCATCGGCGGCGATCCCCACGACGGGCCGATGCCGCTCGATTTCTTCGTCTGGCTGATCCGCGGGGATGGGCGCGAATTCGTCGTCGATACAGGCTTTTCGGCTGCCACTGCGGCCAGGCGGCAGCGCGACCATATTCGCTGTCCGACCGAAGGCCTGGCCTTGCTCGGGGCGGATGCAAGGAAAATAAAAGACGTCGTGATTACCCATCTGCACTACGACCACGTCGGCAATTTCGATCTTTTTCCCGCGGCTTCGTTCCACCTGCAGGACCGGGAGATGCAGTACGCCACCGGGCGGCACATGGCGCAGCCCGTGTTCCGCGGCGCCTTCGACGTCGAGGACGTGGTCGGCATGGTTCGCAATACCTACGCGGGCCGCGTGAAGTTCCACGACGGCGACGCGCAGATCGCACCCGGCATTTCGCTGCATTTCATCGGCGGCCACACCATGGGGCTGCAGGTGGTCAGGGTGGCGACGCGCCGCGGCCGGGTGGTGCTCGCCTCGGATGCCTCGCACTTCTACGCCAACATGGAACAGGTACGGCCGTTCCCGATCGTGTTCAACGTCGCTGACATGGTCGAGGGCTATGCACGCCTGCGCGCCCTCGCCGATTCGCCGGCGCACATCATCCCCGGGCACGATCCACAGGTGCTGGCGCGCTACCCGGCGCCGGACAAGGCGCTGCAGGGGATCGCCGCGCGCCTGGACTGACGGCGATGCGCTGACGTGCCCTACGATTTCGACGAAGCCATCGAGCGGCGCGGCAGCTGGAGCACGCGCTGGGAGCGTTATCCGGGCGACGTGATCCCGCTCTGGGTCGCGGACACCGATTTTCGCGCGCCGCCCGCGGTGCTGGAAGCAATTGCGCGCCGCGCGGCGCACGGCGTGTTCGGCTACTGCACGCCGCCCGCCGAACTGCGGGATGCGGTGATCGAGCGCATGCAGCGCCTCTACGGCTGGCGCGTCGAGCCGGAGTGGGTGGTGTTCGTCTCGGGCGTGGTGCCCGGCCTGCACCTCGCGGCGCGGCACCTGATGCGTCCTGACCAGCACGCGCTCGTGCCCGTACCGGTTTACCACCATCTGAAGCGCGCGCCCGAAGTGGCGCAGCGCGCATTTTCCGAAGTGCCGCTGATACTGTCGCAGGGACGCTGGGTCTGGGATGAGGATTGCCTCGCGTCGGCCGTCAAACCGGACTCGCGCCTGCTGTTCCTGTGCAATCCGCAGAATCCTGGCGGCACCATATTCACGCGCGCCGAATTGTCGCGGCTGGCCGCGTTTGCCGGGAAGCACGACCTGGTAATCTGCTCGGACGAAATCCACGCCGACCTGCTGCTGGACCAGGGCAAGCCGCATGTGCCGATCGCCAGTCTTTCGCGGGAGGCCTCGCGCCGCACCGTGACGCTGATCTCGCCCAACAAGGCTTTCGGTTTCCCCGGTGCGGGCTGCGCCTTCGCCATCATCGAGGATACGGCGCTGCGGCGCGCCTTTTCAGCCGACCACCACGCCACCGTGCACGATGCTTCGGTGTTCGGCTACGAAGCGGCGCTCGCCGCCTACCGCGAATGCGGCGAGTGGCTGGCGGCGCAGCTGGCCTACCTGCGCGCCAACCGCGACCTGGTCGAGCGCGAGATCGGCGCAACGCCGGGCTTGAGGATGGCGCATGTCGAAGCAACCTACCTCGCCTGGATCGACGCCTCCGGTCTCGGCGTCGCCGATCCGCACCGGCATTTCCTGGATCACGGAGTGGCGTTGTCGCCGGGCAGCCAGTTCGGCGATGCGAAGTTCGTGCGCCTGAATTTCGGAACCCGCAGGCAACTGCTTGTGCAAGCCCTCGAGAGGATCAGCTCCGCATCCAGGCTGCGCCCCAGAGGTTGAGCGTGCGCGGCTCGTGCGGCCAGGTGCGGAAGGCCGCATCCCGCGCCATGCGCTCCAGTTCGGCGGAGAACTCCACCTTGTGCCCCTCGGGGTCCTCGATCATGAAGAAGAGGTTGTTACCGGGCCCGTGGCGCCCGGGCCCCCACCACATCGGGATGCGCAGGCTCGCCATGCGGTCGCCCCAGTCGCGGATGTCCATCCAGCCCGTGGTCTCGTAGCAGTGGTGGTCCGGGCGGGACTCGGGCGCGCGGAAGGTGGCGAAGCTATGGTGCTCCGGGTCCGAACGCAGGAATACAGCCGAGATTTCCTCGCCTTCCAGCACACGGTCCGACTCGTGCGCACCAAGCTTGTCGCGGTAGAAGGCGAGCAACTCCGGCACGCGCACGCTCGCGCAGACGAAGTGCTGCAACCGCGCGGGCGGGCCGCTTGCCGCCGGCCCGGCGGCGCGCCTGGGCAGGCCGAACACCACGCGACGGCCATCCGGATCGGTGACGGCGAAGGCGCCATCGCCAAAGAGCGGCGAGGGCGAAGGTTCGCGGGCAATTCCGCTCGCGGCAAGTGCCGCCTCATAGGCGGACAAATGCGCGGCGCTTTGCATCGCCAGCGCGATCCAGGGCACGGCGCCCGGCGCCCCGCGGCCGACGACCATGCGCCGGCCATGCCCGTGCACCAGCGACTCTCCTGCCGCAAGGGGTTCGACGTGGTCGCCGAGCAGCTCGCCGTAGTAGCGCGCGAGCCGTTCCGGTTCCGCGCTGTCGCGCCTCAGGTGGTGCAGCCGAGCAGGCCAGAGCGGAGCCTTCATTTGCGCTTCCCCTTCAGGGACAGGTTGCTCGCAGCATCCAGCAGCCGGGAGAGGTGCGGGTCTTCCAGGCCGAGCGCCAGCATATGCTCGAGCGTATTGCGGATGTAATCGACGCAGTGGCCGCGTTCCCCGATCCCCTGGGCGATCAGGCGCGCACGGTCGCGCAGGCCAAGTTCGCCGACGAACTGCCGGTGCGTGGTGTCGGCGATGAAGGCGAGCGCGCGGATGCGGCGTCCCGGCGCCACCACGACGGGGATCAGCGTCGGCTTGTACACCTTGTTCAGCATTTCGCGCTTCCACAGCAGGGCGAGCACGTGGCGCACGCGCTCCACCGGCACGCGAAACGCCATGCCCCAGCAGGAGCCGCCGCGGCACAGGCCCATCACCAGGCCCGGCTTGTCCGGCGTGCCGCGGTAGCGGTGCGAGAGGATGCACATGGCGCGGTGATAGCCGCGCGCGAGCGCGACCGATTTGCGGCTCGCGCGGAAGCCGGGCGACCACATCAGGGAGCCGTAGCCGAAGACCCACAGATCGCCGCGCGGCTTGCCTTCGAGAAACTGGGCGATCTCCATCTGGGCCCATTCTATAATCCGCGCGGGATGGCCGAGAAGCGCAGACCGCCGATCGTCGGGCGATACATGCAGGAGGAGGTGGCGCTCGCGACGCGCAACAGCGGCATGCCGCTCGAGGCCTTGCGCTACGACGTGACCCCTGCCGGCCTGCACTACCTGCTGATCCACTTCGACATCCCCGAGGGCGACGCCGCGAGCTGGCAGCTGCGCGTCGACGGCCTGGTATCACGCCAGTTGGAGATCGGCCTGGGGGAACTGCGGAACATGCCGTCCAAAACGGTGCGCGTGACGCTGGAATGCGCCGGCAACGGCCGCGGCCAGGGCTCGCCGCGCTATCCATCGATGCCCTGGCTGGAGGAGGGCGTCTCGACCGCGGAGTGGACCGGGGTCCCGCTCGTGGATTTGCTGGAGAAGGCCGGGTTGCATGCGTCCGTGCAGGAACTGGTTTTCCACGGCGCGGACCGCGGATTCGACGGCGGTATCGAGCATAGCTACTCGCGCAGCCTGCGACCCTCGGAGGCGATGCGCGAGGACGTGCTCCTCGTCTACGCGATGAACGGAGCGCCGCTGCTGCCGCAGCACGGCGCACCCCTGCGCCTCGTGGTGCCGGGCTGGTACGGCATGGCGAGCGTCAAGTGGCTCGAGCGCATCGAAGCCATCGACCGCGCCTTCGACGGCGTCCAGCAGGCGTCGAGCTACCATTTCCGCTCCGTGGTCGGTGAAAAGGGCATCCCCTGCACCCGCATGCGGGTCAATTCGCTGATGGCGCCGCCCGGTATTCCCGATTTCTACGGCCGGCGGCGCACCGTCGAATCCGGACTGGTCACCCTCCTTGGTCGCGCCTGGTCGGGCGATGGCGAGATCAAGCGCGTCGAATTCGCGGTCGACGGGGACTGGCAGGAGGCCACGCTTGACGAACGCGCCGGGCCGCACGCATGGCGGCGCTGGCAGGCGCGCTGGCGGGCTCCAGTGGGCAGGCACGAGCTGCGTTGCCGCGCCACTGATGCCACCGGCGCCGTGCAGCCGCTCGAGCCGCCGTGGGACGTCACTGGATTCGGCAACAATGCGGCGCAACGCGTGGAGGTCGTCGTTCGATGAAAAGTTGGCCGGAACAGCTCTACGGGACGCTCAAGGACGCGGGCGTGCGGCAGGTCGGCTACGTGCCGGACGCAGGCCACAAGCAACTCATCGAGCTGTGCCTCGCGGACAAGGAGATGCGCGCCGTGGTGCTAAGCACCGAAGAAGAGGGCATCGGCCTTGCCGCGGGCGCCTGGCTCGGGGGCGTGCGCGGCGCGTTGCTGATGCAATCCAGCGGCGTCGGCAACTGCATCAACCAGCTCGGCACGGTGCGCGAGTGCCGCTTTCCGCTCCTGATGGTGGTCACCATGCGCGGCCAGGTGGGCGAATTCAATCCCTGGCAGGTGCCGATGGGGCAGGCGACGCCGTTGGTGCTCGCGGCGATGGGCGTGGTCGTGAAGGAAGCCAACTCGGCGGAGGCGATCGCGCCCACCGTGGACGCGGCGGCGCGGCTCGCGTTCGGCAGCTACCAGGCGGTGGCGGTACTGATTTCGCAGGCGGTCATCGGCATCAAGAGCTTCCAGGACCAGGCTTCCAGATGATGAAGGCCACGCTGCGTCGCCGGGAAGTCGTAAGTTTTTTGTTGAATGAAAGAAAAGACCTATTGGTCGTGGCGGGCCTCGGTTCGACGGCCTGGGACATCACGGCGGCGGGCGATTCGCCGCTCAGCTTCCCGATGTGGGGCGCGATGGGCAACGCCGCGATGTTCGGCCTGGGGCTGGCGCTCGCGCAACCGAAGCGCCGCGTGCTGGTGATCACCGGCGACGGCGAGATGCTGATGGGCCTGGGCTCGCTCGCCACCATCGGCGTACAGCAGCCGCGCAACCTCTCGGTGGTGGTGATCGACAACGAGCGCTACGGCGAGACCGGGATGCAGGCGACGCATACCTCGGCCGGGGTGAACCTGGCGAAAGTGGCGGCGGCTTGCGGATTCCGATCCGCAAGGCTGGTGCGGGACGGCTCGCAGCTGAAAGCGCTGCGCACGGCGATCCACGCAGCGCGCGGGCCCTTCTTTGCGCAGGTCAAGGTGCGGGCGGAAAAGCTGCCGCTGGTGCTGCCGCCACGCGACGGGGGAATCCTTAAGACTCGGTTTCGCAAGGCTTTATTGGGGAACTCGTCAGACCTGGACTAATCCCCGGTCAACCGGCGCGCGGGTTGCGCGTTATTCGCACCGGTTCAGTTTCGGACCGAGTCTATAGACCAGGAGAGCAATAAATGTTCAAGCAAAAACTGATCGTCGCGCTGGTGGTGTCGGCGTTTGCCGTTGCCGCGCAGGCGCAAACCCCGGCTGCCGCTCCGGCGAAGGCCGAACCGGCGAAGGCCGCGCCCGCCGCGGAGAAGCCCGCGAAGAAGGAAAAGGCCGCCAAGGCCCCCAAGAAGACCAAGAGCACGAAGAAAGCCGCTCCGAAGAAGGAAATGGCGAAGTAAGTCTCTTCGCCACGATCCAGGCCCCGCTTCGGCGGGGCTTTTTTATTTGTAGATGCTGTGCGGCGACGCGCCCGTTGCCGCAGGAGGTCATTCCGCCTCGAGCGGCACTTTCAGTTTCGTTCCCCTGACGACGATGCCGCCGCGCTCGCCCGGCGCGACGCTGCCGTAGCGCGGTGCAAAAATCTCCGGCAGCGGCCGCGCGCCGGGAGGCGCAAGCCACAGGCGCAGCAGGTGGCGATGGCGCTCCGGCTCCGGCCAGTTCTCGAAATCGTTGCGGGAATGCAGGATCTGGTGGTTATGCAGGAACTGCATGTCGCCCGGCAGGAAGGCCATCGAAAGGTGGATCTGCGGATCGTTCACCAGCGAATCCAGCAGGTCCATCGCTTCGACTTGTTCGCGTCGCAGCCGTTTCGCCTGCGGAAAGAGCTCCTGGGCGGATTCGATGTACTGGCGCACGTAGATGCAGGTCAGGCGGCCGGCATGCCGGTGGAAAATCGGCATGTCGAACCAGGGCTGCATGCCTTCGGGCACTTCGCCGCGGCGGTCGGTGGGATAGGGCTCGAACAGCGCGGGCGCGAGGTCGGGCCGCCGCGCGAGCACCTCGTTGTAGAGAGTCATCGAGCTGGCGATGAAACTCTCGCCGCCCGATTTCGCGGTCTTCAGGCACAGCAGTCCCACGATATCCACTGAATCGGTGTGGTACTCCAGTTTCCGGCTGGTCTGGTAGTAGCGCACCTTCGGGTCGGTGATGTCGAGGCCGAGGTCCTTGACGTGGCCGAGCAGGTGGCCCTTGGCGTTCTGCGAGCGCGCGCGTCCGAACCAGGAGCCCAGGCCGAGGTAGGCGATGGCCTGTTCCTCGCGCGTGTAGCGATCCACCGGAAAGCCGCGCAGCATGGCAAAGCCGCGACCTTCGAGCAGTTCGACGAGGATGCCGGCGAGCGTTTTGCCGAGCACCGGCAGCGGGAAGGACGCAGGCGATATTTTCTCGAGCGCCGCGCCGCTTGCCTTGAAGCTGCGCACTGCAGCATCCAGTTCAGCGAGTTCCGAGGCACTGAAGTTGCGGATCCAGTCGCTGCGCTGCTGCAAATCGCGTCCGTACCAGACCGAGGGCCCCGAGACCGCTGAGGGCGCCGAGACCGGCATGTTAGGCTTCTCCATCCATCGGAGAATACCGGAGTAGGGGAATGAAACCATTGTTCGCATTGTTCGTTTCGCTCGGGTTTGCCGCCGGGTTTTCCCCGCAGGCGCAGGCGCAGGCTTACCCGATCAAACCCATCACCTTCGTCATCCCCTTTGCCGCGGGCGGCGACTCGGACCTCTCGGGGCGCAATGTTGCGCTGCACGCGCAGAAGTACCTCAACAACCAGCCGATCGTCTCGATCAACCGCGTCGGCGCCTCCGGCGCGATCGCCGCGATGGCGGTCCGCAATGCTCCGGCCGACGGCTACACCCTGCTCGTGGCGCGCATCGCCACGCACGCCATCGTTCCCGCGATCGATTCGAAGGCGCCGTACAAGTGGAATGACTTCACCATGCTGTCGCTGATCGAGCTCAATCCCTATGTCTGCTTCGTCAGGAGCGATTCGCCCTACAGGACCGCCGCCGAGCTGATCGCCGCGATGCGCGCCGATCCGGGCAAGCTCAATTTCTCCACCGCCGGCGTCGCTACCAGCCAGAACATGACGGTGCAGTACTGGATGACGGTCGCCGGCCTGACCAAGGACCACGCAGTGGGTATCCACTACAAGGGCGGCGGGGAAGTCACCACCTCGGTGCTTGGCGGGCAGGTGCAGTTCGCGTGCAACAACGCGCCTACGGTGATCCCGCAGATCAAGGCCGGCAGCTTGCGCGGCCTGATGGTCATGCCGGAGCGCATGCCCGAGATACCGGACGTGCCGAGTGCGCGCGAAGCCGGTTTCCCGGACATGGAGAAGACCGTGGGCTGGACCGCGCTCATGGGACCGCCGGGACTGCCGAAGGAAGTGGTCGATCGCTGGGTCGACGTCTTCGCCCGGCTGGCGAAGGACCCGGACTGGATCGCCGGCAACGCCAAGCTCGGCGGCATTGCAGCGATCCGCTCGCCGGCCGAAACGGAGAAGTTCGTGCGCGAGCAGTACGAGCTGTACGACAGGCTGGTCACCGCGCTCGGCATCCGGCAGTAGCGCATGCGTGGATCCGACCTGATCGCGCGCGGGCTCGCGCGCGCAGGCACGCGCTACGTATTCGCGCTGTCGGGCAACCACGTGATGCCGATATTCGACGCGGCGCTCGATGCGAAGGTGCCGATCGTCCATGTGCGCCATGAAGCGGCCGCCGTACACATGGCGGACGCCTGGGGCCGGCTGACTGGCGAGGTCGGCGTGGCGCTCGTGACCGGTGGCCCGGGTCACGCCAATGCGGTATCCGCGCTCTATACGGCGCTTGCCGCGGACTCTCCCGTGCTGCTGCTGTCGGGGCACGCGCCCACGGGCGAACTCGGCAAGGGCGCGTTCCAGGAAATGGCCCAGGCGGAAATGGCGGCGCCCGCCTGCAAGGCGTCCTGGACGGTGCGCTCGGCGGCTTCGCTCGGCGAAGATCTCGCGCGCGCCATGCGCATGGCGAAAGCCGGCAGGCCGGGGCCGGTGCACCTGTCGCTGCCTGCCGATCTGCTCGAAGCCGATGCGGAAGCGGGGTTGCCGGCGCAGGAGGATTTCCAGCCCGAACCGGATTCCGCCGGCGTGAGCGAAGAAATCCTCGGGCTGCTTGGAAAGGCGAAGAAGCCGCTGCTGATCGCCGGTCCGGCGTTCGGCAATGCGCGCGGCCGCGCCGTGCTCAGGCAATTCGAGGAAGCGACGCGCGTGCCTTCGATCGTGATGGAAAGCCCGCGCGGCGTGAACGATCCCAGCCTCGGGCTGCTCGCCGAAGTGCTCGCGGCGGCGGATGTCGTCGTGCTGGCGGGCAAGCGGCGGGATTTCACGCTGAAGTTCGGCGCCGCCTTCGGCAAGGACTGCCGCGTGATCGAGATCGACGGCGGGCAGATCGCAGCGCGGACTGGAAACCGGGCGGGAAGCGCCTGGCTCGATGAGGTGCGCTCGGCGCTCGCGTTCCGGCCCGCCGCCTGGAAAACACTCGAATCGAAAGCGGCCGGCCCATTGCACCCGGTGGAGGTCGGCCGCGCGGTGCAGAAGCTGCTGCTCGATGCTCCGGAGTCGGTGCTGGTTGCGGACGGCGGCGAATTCGGCCAGTGGTCGCAGGCGGCGCTGTCGGCGCCACATCGCGTGATCAACGGCGTCGCCGGTTCGATCGGCTCCGCGCTGCCATTCGCCGCCTCGGCCAAGCTCGCGTTTCCCGGTTCGACCGTGGTGGCGATGCTCGGCGACGGCACCTTCGGTTTCCATTCCTCGGAATTGGACACCGCGATACGCGCCGGGCTCGCCTACGTGGCGATCGTCGGCAACGACAGCTGCTGGAACGCCGAATACCAGATCCAGCTGCGCAGCTACGGCGCCGCGCGCGCAACCGGCCTCGACCTGTTGCCCACGCGCTACGACCGGGTGGCCGCCGGCTTCGGCGCCCACGGCGAGCATGTCGAGCGGCCGGAGGAACTTGTACCGGCGCTGGCGCGCGCGGCCGGAGCCGGGCGCGCGGCCTGCGTGAATGTGATGATTGAACGTGTTCCCGCGCCCGTGTACCGTCGGGGCTCCGAGTAGAATTCCAGCTTGGACGCCCGGATGAACAGGTGACCCGATGAGCGACCTGGATTTTTCCAGCACCTCCCCGATGAAGCCGGCGGGCCAGCCGGCCGCGCCGCCGCCCCCCCCGGTCTACAACGCCGCGATGGCGATGGATTTCTTCAAGACCGCCGGCAAGCCCGAGAGCTTCGCTGCCGGCGCGACGATTTTCGCCGAAGACGAAAAGGGCGGGCTGCTGAAGCGCGCGAAGATGTACGTGCTGATCGTCGGCGAGATCGAGATGATCGCGCAGAACCAGGTGATCGGTTCGGTCAAGGCGGGCGAGACTTTCGGCGAGATGGCGGTAATCGCGCAGGCGGCGCGCACGGCGACCGCGCGGGCGAAGACGCAATGCACGGTCATCGGCCTAGATGAGAAGCAGTACCAGGCGGCCCTGCAGCAGAAGCCGGAGTTCGCGCTGATGCTGATGAGCATCATCAACACGCGCCTGCGCAGCACCATATCGCGGCTGCGTGCGAGCGGCTCCCTGCACGCGGGCGAGGCCAAGGAATCGCCGGTATTCGACAAGAAGCTGCTGACGGGCCTGGTCAACCTGATGGGCGGGCAGGAGCCCGCGCGTTATCCCGCCGGCAAGATGATCATGCAGGAAGGCACCGGCGGCGCCTTCATGTACGTGGTACTGGAAGGCAAAGTCGCGATCACCATCAAGGGCGGGCTGGTCGGCAAGGCGGGCCCGGGCGGCGTGTTCGGCGAAATGGCGCTGGTCGACCAGTCGGTGCGCGCCGCCACTGCGGTGGCGGAGACCGACTGCGCGCTGCTGGGCATCAACCGCGCCGCATTCCTGCAGCTGGTGAAGACCAGCCCAGCATTCGGCGCCTCGCTGCTCGCCGGGCTCGCGGAACGTGCAAAGGACATGGCGGTCCGCAATAAATAGCGCAATGCGGCACGGCCTGCGGATTGCCGTCGTCGGCTCGGGATTTTCCGGTCTCTGCGCCGCCATCCGCCTGCGCAAGGCGGGCTTCGACGACGTCACGATCTACGAGCGCGCGGCTGACGTGGGCGGCACCTGGCGCGACAACACCTATCCCGGTTGCGCCTGCGACATTCCGTCGAACCTGTATTCGTTTTCCTTCGAGCCCAATCCGGACTGGACGCGGATGTTCCCGCTGCAGGCGGAAATCCGCGCCTACCTGAACCGCGTCGCCGACAAGTACGGCCTGCGCGGGCGCATCCGCTTCGGCAAGAACCTGGCCGAAGCGGCTTTCGACGATGCGACGAGCACCTGGACGCTGCGCTTTGCCGACGGCAGCGAAATCCGCACCGACGTGGTGATCGGCGCCACCGGGCCGCTTAGTAAGCCGGCTTTTCCGGGCATCGCCGGCCTGGCATCCTTCGAGGGAGTCGCGTTTCATTCGTCGCAATGGCGCCACGACGTCGATCTCCGGGGCAAGCGCGTGGCGGTGATCGGCACGGGCGCGAGCGCGATCCAGTTCGTGCCGCGCATCGCGCAGCTTGCCGCGCAGGTCCACGTCTTCCAGCGCACGCCGCCCTGGGTGCTGCCGCACCGCGACCGTCCGCTCGGGCCGCGCGAGCGGCGCCTGTACCGGCTGCTGCCGTTCGCGCAGAAACTGCTGCGCTGGGGCATCTACCTGCGCCAGGAGTTGCTGATCTCGGGTTTCACGGGCGGCGCGAAAATGCAGCAGCGCTTCCGCCGCTTCGCGCTGTGGCAGCTGGAGCGCCAGGTCGCGGATGCGGAATTGCGCCGCAAGCTGACGCCGGACTACGCGCCGGGCTGCAAGCGGCTGCTGATATCGAACGACTGGTACCCGGCGTTGCAGCGTCCGAACGTCGAACTGCTCGCGGAGGGCGCCGCGAAGCTGGCGGGACGGCGCATCGCCGGCGTTTCGGGCGCGAGCCGGGAAGTGGACGTGGTGATCTTCGGCACCGGCTTCGCCGCCACCGATTTCATTTCGCCGCTGAAGATCCGCGGCCGCGGCGGCATCGAGCTGTCGCAGGCCTGGCGCGGCGGCGCGGCGACGCACCTCGGCATCAGCGTCGCGGGCTTCCCGAATTTCTTCATGGTGGTCGGCCCGAACACCGGCCTCGGCCATAACTCGCTCGTCTTCATGATTGAAGCGCAGATGAACTACATCGCGGGCGCGCTCTCCCGCATGCGCGCCGCCGGCCAGCGCAAGCTCGAGCTGCGTCCCGAAGTCCAGCAGGCTTCCTACCGCGACGTGCAGCGCCGCCTGCGGCGCACCGTGTGGGCCTCAGGCTGCCGCAGCTGGTACCTCACAGCGGACGGGCGCAACGACACGCTTTGGCCGGGCTCGACGATGGACTACTGGCGCCGGACCCTGCGCTTCGATCCTGCAAGCTACTCCTAGAGTACTTTCCCCGGGTTCATCAGGCCCGCGGGATCGAGCGCTTTCTTGACCGTGCGCATCAGTTCGATCTCCAGCGGCGCCTTGTGCAGCGCGATTTCCGCGCGCTTCAACTGTCCCAGGCCATGCTCGGCGGAAATCGAGCCGCCGAGCGCGTCCACCGCGTCGTAGACGAGGCGGCTGACCTCGGCTCGGCGCGCTATCAGGGCGGCATCGCCGACGTTGTAGTGCAGGTTGCCGTCGCCCACGTGGCCGAAGCAGAAGATGCGCGTGCCGGGGAAGGCTTTGCCGATCGACGCGTCCGCGCGCGCGATCAGCTCGGGCACCTTCGAGACCGCGACCGAGATGTCGTGCTTCACGTTGCTGAACTGCGCTTCGGGTACGGACTCCCGGATCGACCACAGCGCTTTCGATTCGTTAGCGCTCTTGGCGATGACGGCATTGGGAGCCGAATCGCCCGCCAGGGCGGCCGCAAGCCGTTCGTGCAAGGCTTCGTCCGGTCCGCTGTCGTCCAACTGGGCAAGCACGTACCAGGCGCCGCCGGGAAGCGGGTCGCGAAGCTGCGGCCGATGGGCGAGCACCGCGTCGACGCAGTTGCGCGAAAGAAGCTCGAAAGCCGTCAGGCGGTCCGCGCAGGCGGCGCGCAATTGGTTCAGCAGGTCCACCGCGCGCCGCGGGTTTTCGACCTCGATCCAGGCGGTCGCGGATGCGGTCGGCCTCGGGTGCAGCTTGAGCACCGCCGCGGTGATGACGCCGAGCGTGCCCTCCGCACCGATGAACATCTGCTTTAGATCGTAGCCGGTGTTGTCCTTGCGCAAGCCCCGCAGACCGTCCCAGACGCGCCCGTCAGGCAGCACCGCTTCCAATCCGAGCACCTGGTCGCGCGCATTGCCATAGCGCAGGACATTGACGCCGCCTGCGTTCGTCGACAGGTTGCCGCCGATCTGGCAGCTGCCTTCGGCGGCGAGCGACAGGGCGAACAGGCGATCGGCCTGCGCGGCGATACGCTGCACCTCCGCGAGCACGCAGCCCGCCTCGACGGTGACGGTATTGTTGGCCGCATCCAGTTCGCGGATGCGGTTCATGCGCGAGAGCGACAGCACGATCTCCGGGCGCGCGCCGGTCGGCACCGAGCCGCCGCACAGTCCGGTGTTGCCTCCCTGCGGCACGATCGCGATGCCGGATTGCGCGCACAGGCGCACGACGGCGGCCACTTCGGCGGTATTCGATGGGCGGGCGACGCACAGCGCGGCGACGCTGAACTGCCTGCGCCAGTCCGTCGTATAGGCCGCGGTGTCGGTTGCGCCGGTGAGGACATCGTTCGCGCCGACGATCGCGGCGAGCGCCCCGAGGAAGCTGTTTTGCGTCATCCTTGACGCGGATTTTCCCACACCTTAACTTGCAAGCCAGATGTGCTCCCAGCCGAGATCCCTGTTGCTTTCCCTGCTCCTGGCCGCGGCGCCGGCGTTTTCGCAGCCCGCGCCCGGCGCGCCGGTCGTCGTCGGCGCGGCGATGCCGCAGTCCGGCATCCTCGCGGACCTGGCCGCCGACCTGCGCAAGGCGCTGCTGTACTGGCAGGAGGAAGTCAACGCGGCCGGCGGGCTGAACGGCCGGCGCGTCGAAATGCAGCTGCTCGACGACCGCTCGGAATCCAGGGATGCGGGCAAGCTCTACGAGCAGCTGATCCACGAGTACAAGGCGGAACTGCTGATCGGCCCCCTGGGCTCGGCGGCGTCGCTTGGCGCGGCTGCGGCGGCGGAGCGCAACCGGCGCGTGCTGGTCAACGCCACGGGCGCTTCGCGCGTCGTGCAGAAGCCCAGCTTGCGCTACGTGTTCCAGGTCGCGGCACCGCTCGCTTCCTATGGCGAGGGCGTACTCGAACTGGCGCGCGGCCAGGGGCTGAAGCGCCTGTTCCTAGTGACGCGCGACGATCCGTCATCGCAGGAGATTGCGACGCGTACGCGCGAGGACGCCGTGAAGCAGGGGTTCGTCGTCGGCGATATCGCCGTCATGTCGACGAACGCCGACGAATACGCGCCGCAGGTGGCGCGCGCACGCGCTGCCGGTGCCGAGGCCTGGATCGCGTTCGGCCAGCCGGTGGATGCGTTCAGGATGGTGAGGAGTTTCAGCAGGCTGCGCTATGCGCCCCGGCTGTTCGTCGCGCAGGGCGCTGCGCAGCCGGATTTCATCACGCGCGTCGGCCAGGCCGCCGAATACACCGTCGGCATCACGCCCTACGACCTGCGCGCGCGCACGCGCGGCAACGCCGAATTCGTCCGAGGCTACACGACGAAGTGGTCGGCCGAGCCGGGCGCAGTCGCCGCCGAGGGCTATGCCGCGGCCAAGGTGCTGCAGGAAGCGGTGCAGCGCGCCGGCTCGCTCGACCAGGAGAAGCTGCGCGAAACCCTGTCGGCGATGGAAACCGAGACGCCGATCGGTCCTTACAAGGTAGACATCTCCGGGGCGCAGCTAGCCGCGCGGCCGCTGCTGGTGCAGATCCAGCGCGGCCGGCGCGAAATCCTCTGGCCCGAGGCCTACGCGACAGGGAAATTGCAGCCGTATCCCGCCTGGGACGCGAGAAAGCCGCTGCACTGAAAAGGATCGCGCGTGGCGCGTGAAGCGGGCAGCGATACGCGGGGCATTGCGTTCCCTCTTGCGGTCACTTTCGCCATCCAGACGCTGGTAGCGTTCGCAGTCTACAGCGCGCCCGTGATGGCGCCGGTAGCCGGGCCCGCGCTCGGATTTTCCGCCGCCGCAGTTGGCTACTACATCGCCGGCAGCTATTTTGGCAGCATGATCGGCTCGGCCGCCGCGGGCGGCTGGGTGGCTCGCTTCGGGCCGATCCGCGTCAGCCAGGCCGCGCTTACGCTGTGCTTCTGCGGCCTGTGCCTGGCGGCGAGCGGCTATCCCGCGCTGGTGCTGCTGGGCGGCCTGGTCATCGGCTTGGGATACGGTCAGACCACGCCCGCCAGTTCCGCGATCCTGGTGCGCACGCCGCCGGCGTATTTCTCGCTTATTTTTTCGATCAAGCAGACCGGCGTGCCGGCCGGCGGCGCGCTGGCGGGCGCCCTGGTGCCGGGCCTGGTGCTGGCGGCCGGCTGGCAGTGGGGCGCGGCGGCAATAGGCGTCGCCTGCCTGCTGCTCTCGATTGCCATCGGCGCGGTGCGCGCGACTTACGACGTCGACCTCGATCCGCATGCGCCGGTGTCGCTGCGCTCGGCATTCGCCCCGGTGCGCCTGGTGCTCGACAACCGCCGGCTGCGGCGGATGTGCGTCGCCTCCTTCGTCTACGGCGGCGTGCAGATCACGCTGGTCACTTACCTGGTGACTTTCCTCGTCGAGACTTTCGGCCTCACGCTGGTGCTCGCGGGGCTGGTGATGGCGGCGGCGCAGCTTTCGAGCGTCATCGGCCGCGTGCTCTGGGGCGTGCTCGCCGACCGCATCTTCAGCCGGCGCACGATGCTCGGCCTGCTCGGAATCGGCATGGGCATCTCGTCGCTTGCCGCGCTCACCGCCGGGCCGGGCTGGCCCGCCTGGCTGCTGTTCACCTACGCTTCGGTCTTCGGTGCGACGGCGGTCGGCTGGAACGGGGTATTCCTCGCGGAAATCGCGCGCATCGCGCCCGAGGGGCGCGCGAGCGCCGCCACCGGCGGCAGCCTGTTCTTCACCTTTCTCGGCGTGGTGGTGACGCCGCCGCTGTTCAACCTGGTGCTCGGATTTGCCGGCAGCTATTCGGTCGCCTACGCGGTTTTCGCGCTGCCCGCGCTCGCAGTCGGCAGCTGGTTGCTCGCTAAAATCAACTGACCATGCATCCCATTCCGGAAGGTTTCAAGCTCGCAGCCCCGCGCAACCGGCCCAACCCGTTCAACCAGATGGTCGGGCCGTTCTACGAGAAGCGCGAGGGCAAGACGGTGTCGCTTGGCCTGTACATTGAGGAAAAACATACCAATTCCCGCGGCATCTGCCACGGCGGGCTGCTCGCCACCATGGCCGACCTTGCGCTCGGCTACGCCTGCCTTGCGATCGGAGGTCAAACCAGTTTCGTCACGGTGAGCCTGACGCTGGACTATGCCGGCAGCGCGCGGCCCGGCGACTGGGTGCAATCGATCGCGGAGGTGCAGAAGACAGGCTCGCGCCTTGCGTTCGCCAACTGCTACCTGGCGGCCAACGAGGTGCGCATCGTGCGCGCGAGCGCGATCTTCGCCTTGTCTGGCCAACCGAAGTAATGCGCGAGGTCATCATGACCCACGGCCTGTGGGTGCCGGGGCTGGTGATGCGCCCGCTCGCGGCGCGGCTGGAGGGTGCCGGCTTTCGCTGCCATCACTTTTCCTACATGGGTGCGGCGCGGCCGCTGGCAGCGCATGCGGAGCGCCTCGCGCGTATGGCGCGCAATGTGACGGAAAAATGCGGCCCGGCGCATTTCATCGGCCACAGCCTGGGCGGCCTGGTGATCTTGGAAGCGCTCGGCGCGCATCCGGAGATCGCCACGGGGCGCGTGGTGCTGCTGGGCACGCCGGCGCGCGGCTGCTATGCCGGCCGGCGCCTCGCGCGCCACTCGGCCGGGCGCTGGTTCCTCGGGCAAAGCGAAGATCTCTGGCGCGAAGGCCGGGCCGTGAATTGGGCGCGGCCGGAGGCGCTCGGCGTCGTCGCGGGCAGCCTGCCGCTCGGCCTCGGCCGGCTTTTCGGCGCGCTGCCGGGCGTCAACGACGGGGTGGTCGCCCTGGAGGAAACCTCGGTCGACGGCATGACCGAGCGCACGGTGCTTCCCGTGGGCCACAGCGCCATGCTGATATCGTCCCGCGTTGCCCGCAGCGTCGCTCATTTCCTGGAGCATGGTCATTTTCCGCCGTCTCTCCGCTAGCGTCCTGGCCGCGCTGCTCCTGACAGGGTGCGAAACGCTTTCCTATTACGCGCAGGCGATCGGCGGGCAGATGTCGCTACTGTCGCAGGCCCGCCCGGTGGCAGACCTGCTCGCGGATCCCGCGACGCCGCCGCCCCTGCGCGAGCGGCTGCGGCTGGCGCGCGATATCCGCAACTACGCCGTGAAGGACCTCAAGCTGCCCGACAACGCCAGCTACCGCAGCTACGCGGACATCGGCCGGCCCTACGCGGTCTGGAACGTGGTGGCCGCGCCCGAGTTTTCTCTCGAGCCGCTGAAATCCTGCTTCCCGGTCGCGGGCTGCGTCTCCTATCGCGGCTTCTTCTCGCAGGACGACGCCGAACGCTACGCTGCGGGCCTGCGCGCGCAGGGCAACGACGTCTATGTGCAGGGCGTGCCGGCTTATTCGACGCTGGGGCACTTCGACGACCCGCTGCTGTCGACCTTCATCAATTTTCCGGACGCGAGCCTGGCGCAGCTCGTCTTCCACGAGCTCGCGCACCAGGTCGCCTACGTGCAGGGCGACTCGACCTTCAATGAATCGTTCGCCGTCATGGTCGAGCAGGAAGGCGTACGGCGCTGGCTGGCGGCGACTGGCCGCAGCGCCGAACAGAAGGCCTATCTCGCCGCCCGGGAAAGGAACAAGGCGTACGTCAGCGAGATCGAGCAGGCGCGCGCGAGGCTGCGCGTGCTGTACCGGCAGCGCATCGCGCCGGAGGCGATGCGGGCAGCGAAGCGGGCGGAGTTCGCGGCCTTGAAGGCGAAACTTGGCGGCGGCGCAGGCTCGAAAGACCTGGCGCCGAACAACGCCTTCCTCGCGGCCTTCGCGACCTATACCGACCTGGTGTCTTCCTTCGAATACCTGCTGCAGGAAGAGGGCGGCGATCTCGAGCGCTTCTATGCGCGGGTCAGGAAGTACGCCGCCAGCGCGCCCTCCGACCGCGGCCCGTTTTCGGCGCCGGCGAAGTAGCCGCGGTGCTCCACAGCTCGGCCCCTCTCAGGACAAGGGCAGGTCGACGTTTTTCTTGAAGGCCGGCCTCGCGCAAAGGCGCGCGAACCAGGCCTCGAGGTTCGGCAGCTTCGGCCGTTCCATCGGCATCCGCATCCAGCGCTGCACCTCGCTGCCGATGGGAATATCGCCCATGGAGAAGGCGCCGGCGACGTACATCCGGTCGGCGAGCGCGGCGTCGAGGATGCGCGCCATGTCGCCGGACTTCAGGCGCGAGGCCTCGATCGCCCCGGCGTCGCGCTTGTCGGCGGGCGTGCGGATCAGGCCCCAGAACGCGTCGCGCACGCTCGACTGGAACGAGAATGCCCAATCCATCCACTGGTTGGCGAGGGCGCGCGTGCGTTCGTCCATCGGCCAGAGCACGCCTTTGCCATACTTGGCGCCGAGGTAGCGCACGATGCTGTGCGATTCCCACAGCACGAAGCCGTCCTCGTCCATGGTCGGCACCAGGCCGTTGGGGTTCATCTTGCGGTAGTCGGGCGTGTTGACCACGCCGAACTGCATGCCGGCGTCGGCGCGCTCGTAGGGCAGGGCGAGTTCCTCGACGCACCAGAGCGCCTTCTTCACGTTGACCGAATTCCTCCGGCCCCAGATCTTCAGCATGGCATCTCCTAGAAACCGGTCGCCTGGCCGTCGCGACGGGGATCGCTCGCGGCGAGCCAGCCGCCGTCCATCTTCCAGATCATCTGGCCGCTGCCGAACTGGTTGTAGTCGTCGACGGTGACGATGCGGTGGCCGCGGCTGCGCAGGTCCTCGACCACCGCCGGTGGAAAGTTGTCCTCCACGCTCACATCCATGCCCTGCACCCAGCGGAAGCGCGGCCCGTCGCAGGCCGCCTGCGGGTTTTGGCCGTAGTCCGCGATGCGCACCATCACCTGCGCGTGGCCCTGCGGCTGCATGGTGCCGCCCATCACGCCGAAGCTCATCACCGGCTTGCCGTCCTTGGTGACGAAGCCGGGGATGATGGTCTGGTAGGGCTTTTTCTTCGGGCCGACGCGGTTCGGGTGGCCTTCCTGCATGACGAAGGTGGCGGCGCGGTTCTGCAGCGATACGCCGATGCCCGGCACCACCACGCCCGAACCGAAGCCCATGTAGTTGGACTGGATCATCGACACCATCATTCCCGAGGCGTCGGCCGCGGTCAGGTACACCGTGCCGCCCTGCGGCGGCTTGCCAGCGGAGAAGGCTTGCGCTTTCTTGCGATCTATTTTCCTGGATCTTTCTTTCAAGTAATTTTTATCCAGAAGCTTCTCGGGACTGAACGGCATGTAATCGATGTCCGCCACGTAAGCGAACGCATCCGCGAAGGCGAGCTTCACCGCCTCGATCTGCAGATGGAAACTGTCCGCCGAATCCAGCGGAATGGATTTCATGTCGAAGTGCTCGAGGATGCCGAGCGCGATCAGCGCCACGATGCCCTGGCCGTTGGGCGGAATTTCGTGGATGGTGTAGCCGCGGTAGTCGTGCTGCAGCGTGCCCACCCATTCGGACTGGTGCGCGGCGAGGTCGGAAACCTTCATCAGCGCGCCGTTCTGCTTCGCATGCGCCTCGATCTTTTCGGCGAGGTCGCCGCTGTAGAACGCTTTTCCCCTGGTGGCGGCGATTTTTTCCAGTGTCGCTGCATGGTCCGCCCACTTGAACGCTTCGCCGATCGCTGGCGGCCTGCCGCCAGGCATGAAGGCCTCGGCGAAGCCGGGCTGCGCTTTCAGCTCCGGCACCTGCGCCGCCCACTGCCTGGCGATGGTAGGCGACACCATGAATCCCTCGCGCCCGTAGCGGATCGCCGCCTCGAACAGTTTCTCGAACGGCAGCTTGCCGAATTTCGCATGCAGGTCGGCCCAGGCCGCCACGCAGCCCGGCACGCTCACGGAATTCCAGCCGCGCGTCGGTACCTTCCCGGACTTGGCGAAAAATTCCGGTGTCCAGCCCGCGGGCGAGCGCCCCGAGGCGTTGAGGCCGTGCAGCTGCTTGCCATCCCAGACGATTGCATAGGCATCCGACCCGATACCGTTGGAAACCGGCTCCACCAGCGTCAGCGTGATCGCAGTAGCGAGGATCGCATCCACCGCGCTGCCTCCTGCGGCGAGCATCTGCACGCCGGCCTGCGCGGCGAGCGGCTGCGAGGTGCAGACCACGTTCTTGGCGAACAGCGGCTTGCGCGGCCAGTTGTAGGGAAATTGCCAGTCGAAGGGGGCGATCATGGGGCGTAATTGTAAGCGGCCCGGCGCGCTGTCCTGCCGCTGCGGGCAGGGATTTCGCTAGAGAAAACCGATGCGCCGACGCTTTTGCGCTTCGGGCGGCTGCGTCAGCTGACGGATCGCATCGAGGATCCGCGCGATAGCGTGGTCGTGCGTGCCGACCTTGCGTTCCAACGCGTCCAGGCGCCGGGCGATTTCCTTGTGCGCGACGACCGCTTCGCGCATCTGAACAAATGCACGCACGACGTAGACTGAGACCTCGATTGCGCGGGTTGAGTTTAGGATGGTCGCGGCCATGATGGCGCCATGCTCAGTAAACACAAAAGGTGGGTACCGCCGTCCACCCCAACTTGAGGTCGCAAATTGCGACCTCAAGATTGTAAACTCTTGATTGTTAAGCTCGAACATGAAGTCCGGCGGGAAACGGTCTAGATTGCGCCGCGCCTGTTCATTCAACCGCTTCACACTGACCCCGTAGAGATGTGCGAGATCCGTGTCCAACATGACGCGCTGTCCGCGTACCACCACTATGCTTGAGACTATGTGCTCGACCTTTCTCATATTCGTCTAACGATTTGGCCTGCTTGAGGGATGACAGGCAACGGCCGCAAAATGGCTGGGAATTCAATGGCAAGATGTCAAAGATAAAAAGCAAACCGATTCGCGTCAGACAACACATACCCATCACGTGCGGACGATATCCTGGGGTGCGATAGTCCGGGCTACGATTCTTGCTGCGCTTTGAATTCCTCTTCGTTTAAGCAATTATCGAGGTGCGCAACGCAATGAGAACGGCTTTCACGTATACGGCCTGGGCCATGATCTTAGCCGGATGCGCCGCAACCCGGGACAGCAT
>DATJYN010000012.1:0-17107 GCA_035499575.1 Burkholderiales bacterium
CGGAACCAGTCTTCGTCGTTGTCCGCCAGCGACAGCCGGCGCGCCGTCGCCTGCACGCGCCCCCTGGAATAGAGGTCGGCCTGCTCGCAGGCGTGCACCTGGTGGCCGCGCGCCTGCGCCGCGCGCATCATCGCGACGCTCGTGTCCTTGTAGGCTTTGAGCTCCTCGAGCGGATCGAGAATGAAGAGCAGCTTCACGCCGGCGCGGCGTCGGCCTGGGGCGCGGTGCGCTCCAGCTCGAGACCCCCCGCGGCGAGCGCGAGGCGCGCCACCACGCCGTAGGCGTAGAAGCGGTTCGGCGGCGCATCGCAGCTCGCGTGCGGGTCGGGCACCGAGCAGGACTGCTCGAAAGCGAGCGGCACGAAGTGCATGCCCGGCGCGTTCAGGTTCTCGTCGGCGGCGCGCGCGCCGTGCACGCGGTAGAAGCCGCCGATCACGTAGCGGTCGAGCATGTAGACCACGGGCTCGGCGGCCTTCTCCTCGATGCGCTCGACCGTGTGCACGCCCTCCTGGATGATCACGTCGTGCACCGCGAGGCCTTCCTTCACCACCGCCATCTTGTTGCGCTGCTTGCGGTTGAGATCGCGCACCTCGGCGGCGTCGTGCACCATCATCACGCCCATGCCATAGGTTCCGGCGTCGGCCTTCACCGCGACGTAGGGGCGCTCCTTGACGCCGTACTCGAGATACTTCACGCGGATCTTCTCGAGCAGCAGGGAGACGTTTGAGGCGAGGCATTCCTCGCCCGCGCGCGCCTGGAAGTCGATTTCGCCGCAGCGCGCGTGGTAGGGATTGACAAGCCAGGGGTCGATCGCCAGCAGCTGCGCGAACTCGGCCGCGATGTCGTCGTAGGCGGCGAAGTGCGCCGACTTGCGGCGCAGCGCCCAGCCCGCGTGCAGCGGCGGCAGCAGCACCTGCTCGTCCAGCCCCTTGAGGATCTCCGGGATGCCGGCCGAAAGATCGTTGTTCACCAGGATCGCGCAGGGATCGAAGCCGTCGACGCCCAGGCGGGCGCCCGAGCGTTTCAGCGGCTCCAGGCGCAGCTTCTTGCCGGTCGCGGTTTCAAGTTCCGTCGGCGCGGTGATCTCCGGGTTCAGGCTGCCGATGCGCACCTCGAGGCCGGTCTGGCGCAGGATCGCCGCCAGCGTGGCGACGTTTTCCAGGTACCACTTGTTGCGCGTGTGGTTCTCCGGCACCAGCAGCAGGTTCTTCGCGTCGGGGCAGATCTTTTCGATCGCGGCGGTCGCCGCCTGCACCGCGAGCGGCATGAACGCCGCGCTCAGGTTGTTGAAGCCGCCGGGAAAGAGATTGGTATCCACCGGCGCCAGCTTGAAGCCGGAATTGCGCAGGTCCACCGAGCAGTAGAACGGAGGCTCGTGCGCCTGCCAGCGCAGGCGGAACCAGCGCTCGATGGCGATGTTCGCATTCAGGATGCGCTGCTCCAGCTCGAGCAGCGGCCCGTTCAGCGCGGTGGTGAGGTGCGGGACCATGCCCGTCCCAGTCGTCTCGGAAAGCGGCTTATTTTTTCGCCGCGGCCGGAGCGGCAGGTTCCTTCAGCTTGCCGCCGGACTGGTTCGCCATGTAGACGATGGCGCGCGCCAGTTCGAGGTCGCCGCCGGGGCCGGTGTCCAGCCCGCCGCGCGGCGGCATGGCTTTCTCGCCCTTCATCGCGACTTTCAGCAGGCCATCGAACCCTTCCTTGATTCGCGGCCCCCAGGCCGCCTTGTCGCCGATCTTGGGCGCGCCCGCCGCGCCGGTCAGGTGGCAGGCGCCGCAGACCGCCTTGACGACCTCTTCGCCGCTGCGCGCGGCGCCGATGCCGCCGTCCGCTGCCGCAAACTCCAGCTTGCCGACGGGTTGCAGGCGCGCGCCCACGGCTTCCGGGGCGAGCGCGGCGGCATCGGCGTGCGGCCGGTCCGTCACCAAGTGCACCATCATGATGATGCCGAAGATCGGCACCACGAACGCCAGCAGGACGATGGTGATCAATTGCTGCGGAGTCTTGATGAAGGAGGAATGCTCGTCGTGTTCTTCCATGCGGACGTCCCCGGTGCGGTGCGTGTAAAATGCTGATTTTAGCTTGAAACTTGCGGTATCAGGAAAGCGCCCGTAGCTCAGCTGGATAGAGTACTGCCCTCCGAAGGCAGGGGTCGGACGTTCGAATCGTCTCGGGCGCGCCAGACAGAGAGAGAGGTACGGAGCCGGGCAAAGCACACGGCTTCGCTTTTCAAAAATCGAGGAGACCGACAAATGAAACGACGCACTGCCATCGCCGCCATGGGCGCTCTCGCGCTTTCGGCCACCCATCGCAGCTTTGCCCAGCAGCCCATCGTGGTCAAGTTCAGCCACGTCACCACCGACGACACGCCCAAGGGCAAGGGTGCCCTGAAGTTCAAGGAACTGGCCGAGAGGTACACCGGCGGCAAGGTCAGGGTCGAGGTCTATCCCAATTCCACCCTGTACAAGGACAAGGAAGAGATGGACGCTCTGAACTCCGGCGCGGTGCAGCTCCTTGCGCCGTCGACGGCCAAGTTCCGTCCGATCGGCGTGCCCGAATTCGAGGCGCTGGACCTGCCGTTTGTCTTCGCGGACGACGAGCAGTACGAAAAGACGGTCAAGGGACCGATCGGCAAGGGGCTGCTCAAGAAACTCGAGGCCAAGGGCATCACCGGACTGGCGTACTGGGACAACGGCTTCCACATGGTCTCGGCGAATACGCCGCTGCTGATGCCGGCCGATTTCCAGGGGCTGAAATTCCGCATCTCGGGTTCGAAGATCGCCGACCTGTACTTCCGCATGCTGGGTGCGCTGCCGCAGATCATGGCGTTCTCCGAGGTCTACCAGGCGTTGCAGACCGGGGTCGTCGACGGCTGCGAAAACACGCCGTCGAACTACTACACGCAGAAATTCTACGAGGTGCAAAAGCACATCACGAACTCGCGCCACGCGCACCTGCAGTACGCGGTGATCGCCAATAGCAATTGGTGGAACGGCCTGCCGCCGGCCGTGCGCGGCCAGCTGAGCAAGGCAATGGACGAGGCCACCGACTACTCCAATTCGATTGCGGTCGGCGAGAACAAGGACGCCCTTGAGAAGATCAAGGCCTCGGGGCGTTCCACGATCCACGTCCTGACGCCGGCGCAGCGCCAGGCCTGGCTCGACAAGCTCAAGCCGATCTACGCCTCGGCCCAGGAGCGCATCCCAAAGCAGATCGTCATCGACCTGCTGAACGCCGCCGGGATAAAGAGCTGACGCGCTTCGCGCTGGCCTGAGGCACCACGGGGAGGGGGCCTTGCTGAACAAGTTCCTGAATCACCTCGAGGAGTGGCTGATCGCCATCCTCGTGGCGCTCGCGACCTCGATCGTGTTCGTCGCCGTGCTGCACCGCTACGGCACGTCGGCCTCGATCGACACCGCCAAGTGGCTAGAGGGCCATGGCATGGCCCTCTTGTCGCCGGTGTTCCGGTCCGTGTTCCACTTCCTGTCCGGCCTCGACCTGTCGTGGGCCCAGGAACTGACGATCTACCTCTTCATCTGGATGGCGAAGTTCGGCGCCGCTTACGGGGTGCGTACCGGCATCCATGTCGGCGTCGACGTGCTGGTACTGCGCATGGAGCCCGCGCGGGCGAGGAAGGTGATCCTGTTCGGCCTGCTCAGCGGGGCGCTGTTTACGGCAGTGATCGCGAACTTCGGCGCCCACTTCACCTGGAGCGTCTTCCAGTCGGGCACGCGCTCGAACGACCTCGAGATACGAATGTGGATCGTGTACATGGCGATCCCGCTCGGCTCGACGCTGATGTGCTTCCGCTTCCTGCAGGTGGCGTGGCATTACTGGCGCACCGGGACGCTGCCGCACCATGACGCGGCCCATGTCGAGGGCATGGACGACCGCGGGATCGAGGCCGCTGCCGAGGCCGCCAAATCCCCGCCCAAGGGCGGGCGCCGGCTGAGCTGGGTTCTGGTCACGATGCCGTTCGTGCTGATCGGGCTGGGCCTGATGGCCAAGCACGGCTGGTTTCCGGCCGGCGGTGGCGTGCGCGCGGCGCTGGTGTTCGGCCTGCTGATCTCGCTCATGCTTACCGGCATGCCGATCTCGATCTCGCTCGGCCTGACCGTGCTGAGCTTCATGTACACGATGTCGGACGTGCCGCTGGATTCGGTGGCGATGAAGCTGTTCACCGGGATCGAGAGCTTCGAGATCATGGCGATTCCGTTTTTCATCCTGGCCGGCAACTTCCTCACCCACGGCGGGGTGGCAAGGCGCATGATCGCCTTCGCCACCGCACTGGTCGGCCACTGGCACGGCGGGCTCGGCCTGTCGGCGGTGCTCGCCTGCGCCTTGTTCGCGGCCGTCTCGGGTTCCTCGCCCGCCAGCGTCGTGGCGATCGGCACGGTGATGATCCCGGCGATGCTGGCGCAGGGCTTTCCGCCGCGCTTCGGCGCCGGCGTCGTCACCACCGCGGGCGCGCTCGGCATCCTGATCCCGCCGTCGATCGCGATGGTGCTGTTCTCGGTGTCGACCAATACCTCGGTCGGCAAGCTGTTCATCGCCGGGATCGTGCCCGGCATCATGCTCGCGACGATGCTGGGCATGACCACAGCCTACCGCGCCTGGCGCAACGGTTACCCGCGCATGCCGCGCGTGGATTGGGCTACGCGGGTCAAGGCCGGCCGCGATTCGTTCTGGGGCCTGATGCTGATCGTCATCGTCATCGGCGGCATCTACACGGGCGTGTTCACGCCCACCGAGGCGGCGGCGGTGAGCGCGGTGTATGCGTTCGTGATCGCGGTCTTCGTCTACAAGGACCTGCGGCTGCGCGAGGTGCCGCGCGTGCTGCTGGCATCGGCCAACATGAGCGCGATGCTGCTCTACATCATCACCAACGCGGTGCTGTTCTCGTTCCTGATGACCAGCGAGCACATCCCGCAGGCGATGGCCGAATGGATGGTGGCGCAGGGCCTGGGGACGATCGGCTTCCTGCTGGTCGTCAACGTCATGCTGCTGCTGGCCGGCAACGTGATGGAGCCGTCGTCGATCATCCTGATCATGGCGCCAATCCTGTTCCCGGTCGCGATGCGGCTCGGCGTCGACCCGGTGCACTTCGGCATCCTGATGACGGTCAACATGGAGGTGGGCATGTGCCACCCGCCGGTGGGGCTGAACCTGTATGTCGCTTCGGGCATCGCGAAGATGGGAATCACCGAGCTCACGGTGGCGGTATGGCCGTGGCTGCTGACGATGCTGGTGTTCCTGGTGGTGATCACCTACGTTCCCTCGATTTCGCTGTTCCTGCCGAAGCTGCTCGGCATGTGAGGAGGCGATGGGCTGGAGTCCCGAGCAGTACCTGAGGTTCGCGGCGCCCCGGCTGCGTCCGGCCGCCGACTTGCTGGCTGCCGTGCCGTTGGACGCGCCGCGGGTGGTTTACGACCTGGGCTGCGGCGCCGGCAACGTCACGCGCTTGCTGGCCGAGCGCTGGCCCGGCGCGCAAATCACCGGGGTCGACGATTCGGCGCCCATGCTGGCCAAGGCGGCCGCGGAACTGCCCGGCGCGACCTGGGTGGAGCAAAGCCTCGCGCAGTGGCGCGCGCCGCAAGCCGCGGACCTGATCTATTCGAACGCGGCCCTGCACTGGCTGCCCGATCACGGGGCGCTTTTCCCGGCGCTGGTCGGGCAGCTAGCGGCGCGTGGCGTGATGGCGGTGCAGATGCCGCGCAATTTCGGCGCGCCGTCGCATACGGCGATCGCGGACACGGTGCGCGCAGGCCCCTGGCGGGAACGCCTGGAGCCGCTGCTCGCGCCCGCCCCGGTGGCCGAGCCCTCGTTCTACTACGACCTGCTCGCTGCGCGCGTCGATCGCCTCGACATCTGGGAAACCGAATACCTGCAAGTTCTTAGAGGCGCCGACCCCGTCAAGGAATGGACCAAGGGCACCTGGCTGAAGCAGTTCCTGGACGCAATCGACGATAGCGAGCGCCCTGCGTTCGAGAACGAGTACGCGGCCCGATTGCGGGTCGCGTACCCGCGGCGCGGCGGTGGCGAAACGCTATTTCCGTTCCGCCGCCTGTTCATTGTCGCGGTGGCGCGTCCCTGACAGGCGTCAGTTGTGGCGGCAAGCGGCCGGCAGGGCGCAGGGCGGCGCGTTCGGCGCGCAGCGCCCTGGCCAGCCCCGTATTCCCCGTCTTGATCGCCGAATCCAGCAGGATCAGCGTGAACAGGTCGCGCTGCGCATGGCTGCCGCCGAGGCGCCAGAGCTCCCGGCGCACCGGCGCGAGTTGCGCCACCACGCGCGCGTGGTCCTTGCGCCGCCAGGCGACCGCGGCTTCGCAGGCGGCGCGGCCGGCCGCGCCGTGCACGCGTCCGGTGGTGCCGCGTTCTTCGAGCGGCGGCACTTCGCCCAGCGCCATCGCGTAGTGCGCGTCCACGAACGCAAGTACCGAACCACCAGCCTGCCCGCGGACCACTGCGGCGGCGGCATCCCAGCGCCTGCCGACGTCGACGCCGGCGAGCTCCAGGCGCGCGAGCATCGAGATGTCGTTGCACAGCGAAAGATTCTCGCTCGAGCCGTCGGCCCAGACGCGCGCGTCGTAGAGTTCGAGCGCCTTTTCCGGCCGGCCATCGCCCCAGTGCATGAGGGCGAGGTGCCACCAGAGGTGGAAGCGGAAGAAGTTCTTGGCGTCCCAATGCGGCGCCAGCGACTCGATCCACTCGCTACCCTCGCTTGCGCGGTCCTGCATCTCCATGACATGCGCCACCGCGTGCACCGCCCAGGGATCGGACGGATCAAGTTCGGTCGCGCGCCGGCCATCGCGCTCGGCGGCGGCGTAGTCGCCCGACTCCTCCAGGCCGAAGGCGTGCAGCGCGAGCAGGTGGCCGTAGCCCGGCATGCCCGCCTCCCAGTGCTCGAGCGCGCGCGCCGGTCCGTCGCGCACGCTGGCCGCGTCGCCCATGTAGAAGTAGAGATAGTTGGACAGCTTGAGCGCGAGGTAGTCGCGCGCATGCCCGGCGAGGATGCCTTCGAGGATTGCTGCGGCGCGCTCGAGCTCGCCGTCGCACCAGGCGCCCAGGGCCGCGATGTGGGCTTTTTCCCTCGAATTGCAGTTCAACTTCGAGACGGAAGCAAAAACCGCGTTTGCCTTGGCCGCCAGCGCAGGCAGGCCCATGAGATGCATGAAGTAACCCTGCAGGCAGAGCGCCATGGGCATCTTCGGATCGGCCTGAAGCGCGCGCTTGAGCGGAATGCCAGGCTCGCGCGAGAAGCCGACATAAGCCCACACCGTCTCGTCGAACGCGCGCGCCGCTTCGCCGTTCGCGGCGGTGAGCTCGAGCCCTAGGCGGTCGCGATGGACGGCCGCCGCTGCCATGCGAGCGTTTCCTGTTCGAAGGCATGCGCGAGCTGCAGCACGCCGAAGTCGTCGCGGTAGCGGCCGACGATCTGCAGCCCGACCGGCAGGGGCGTCCGGTCGCCGGTGAAGCCGGCCGGCACCGAAATCGCCGGATGGCTGGTGATGGTGATGTAATAGCAGCTCTTCATCCAGTCCAGGTAGTTGCCCATCTGCACGCCGTCGATCAGCGTCGGATACTCGATCTCCGACGGGAACGGCACCACCTGGTTCACCGGGCACAGCAGGAACTCGTAGCGCTCGAGGAACTCGCGCATGCGCTGGTAGAGCGCGTTGCGCAGGCCGTCGGCGCGCGCGATCTGCTCGGGCGTGAGCTTGAGCCCCTGTTCTACGTTCCAGATGATCGTGTCCTTGACCTCGCGGCGGCGCGTCTTCACCAGCTCGCCGTAGTTCTGCACGAAGGCGACCGCGCGCATGGTCTCGAAGCACTCGGTCGCGCCGGAGAAGTCCGGCTCCGCTTCCTCGATGCTGCAGCCGAGATCCTCGAAGACCTTTTTCTGCTTTTCCAGCACGGCCGTGACGCGCGGGTCCACGGGCAGGCCGCCGAGATTCCGGCTCCACGCGACCCTGGTTTTCCTGAAGTTGCGCGCAAGGGAGGCTGAGAAGATCTTCCCCGGCTCGGTGATGGAGGTCGGCGCGCGCAGGTCGGGCCCGGCCATGGCCGAGAGCAGGAACGCGGCGTCGGCAACGCTGCGCCCGATCGGGCCCAGCACGCCGAGCGTGTTCCAGGCGTTCGGCGACGGCCAGTGCGGCACGCGGCCGGGCGAGGGCCGGAAGCCGGCCACGTTGCAGAAGTTGCCGGGATTGCGCAGCGACGCGGCCAGGTCGCCGCCGTCGGCGAACGGCAGCATGCCGCAGGCGACCGCCGCCGCCGCGCCGCCGGAAGAGCCGCCGGCGCTCCTGCCCGGGTCGTAGGGATTCAGCGTCGCGCCGAACACCGGGTTGAAGGTGTGGCTGCCGGCGGCAAATTCCGGCAGGTTGGTCTTGCCGATGGTGATCGCGCCGGCCGCCGTGAGCCGCTCGACGAGGACGTGGTCCTCCTTCGGCACGTGATCCTTGAAGATCGGCGAGCCGGAGGTCGTGCGGATGCCGCGCGTCGGCACGTTGTCCTTGTAGGCGATCGGCAGGCCGGCCAGGGGCTTCGATTTGTTGGACTTGAAGTTCCTGTCGAATTTTTTGGCGGCGGCAAGGGCGGCCTCCGGAAGAAAGGTCACGATCGCATTGACCTTCGGGTTCACGCGCTCGATCTGCGCGATGAAGGCCTTCATCGCCTCGGTCGCCGAGAGCTTGCGGGCGCGGATCAATTGCGCGAGTTTTCTTGCCGGCGTGAAGCAGAGGTCGGTCATAGGAGGACGATGTCGTTTGTTCCTGCCGTTAAAGCAATACGATATCGTATTGCTCCTGCGAATAACTGGTTTCAACCTGCACCGAGACCGGCTTGCCGATGAAATCCGAAAGCATCGCCAGCGAGCCGGATTCCTCTTCCTGGAACAGGTCGCAGACCGCGCGGGAGGCGAGCACGCGGAATTCGCGCGCCGTGAAGGCGCGCGCCTCGCGCAGGATCTCGCGCAGCACCTCGTAGCATACCGTGCGCGCGGTCTTCAGCTCGCCACGGCCGCCGCAGGCGGCGCAGGGCTCGCACAGCACGTGCGCGAGCGATTCGCGCGTGCGCTTGCGCGTCATCTCCACCAGCCCGAGCGCGGTGAAGCCGCTTACCGTCACGCGCGTGCGGTCGCGCGCGAGCGCTTTCCTGAACTCCCCCAGCACCGCGGCGCGGTGCTCCTCGCTGTCCATGTCGATGAAATCGACCACGATGATGCCGCCCAGGTTGCGCAGCCGCAGCTGGCGCGCGATCGCCTGCGCCGCCTCCAGGTTGGTCTTGAACACGGTATCGTCGAAGTTCCGCTGGCCGACGAAGCCGCCGGTGTTGACGTCGACGGTGGTCATCGCCTCGGTCTGGTCGATCACCAGCGTGCCGCCGGACTTCAGGTCGACGCGCCGCGCCAGCGCCTTCTCGATTTCCGCCTCTACGTTGTAGAGGTCGAACAGCGGCCGCTCGCCGGTGTAGTGCTCGAGCTTCGCGCGCAGCTTCGGCATGTAGGCCGCGGCGAAGACGTCGAGCTTCTGGTGGTTCTCGCGCGAATCGACGCGCACCGCGAGGGTCTCCCCGGACGCCATGTCGCGCAGCACGCGCTGCGCGAGCGACAGGTCCTGGTAGAGCAGCCTGGGCGGCTGCGCGCCGAGCGAGCGTTCGCTGATGTCGCGCCAGAGGTGGCGCAGGTAGTCGATATCGGCGCGCAATTCATCCTCGCTCGCGCCTTCGGCAAGCGTGCGCATGATGAAGCCGCCCTTTTCGTCCGCCGGCAGCAGCCCCTTCAGGCGCTCGCGCAGCGCCGCGCGGCCGGCTTCGTCCTCGATGCGCTGGGAAACCCCGATGTGCGGGTCCTGCGGCAGGTAGACCAGCAGCCGGCCGGCGACCGAAAGCTGCGTCGACAGGCGCGCGCCCTTGCTGCCGATCGGGTCCTTCAGCACCTGCACCATCACCGGCTGCCCCTCGGCGAGCAGCTTTTCGATCGGCTTGCCGGGCTCGGTCTTGCCGGCTTCGCCGCCACCCGCGCCCGCCTTGCGGTGGCCCCAGAGGTCGGCGACGTGCAGGAACGCGGCGCGCTCCAGGCCGATTTCCACGAACGCCGACTGCATGCCGGGCAGCACGCGCGCGACCTTGCCCATGTAGATGTTGCCGACCAGGCCGCGGCCATCCGCGCGCTCGACCAACAGTTCCTGCACCTGGCCGGAAGCGAGCACCGCGACGCGGGTTTCCTGGGGAGTGATGTTGACGAGGATTTCTTCGCTCATCTGCGCCGGTCCTGCTGCGCCCCCATGCGCTCCAGCAGCTGGGCCGTCTCGTACAGCGGCAGGCCCATCACGCCGGAAAAGCTGCCGCGCAGCTGCACGACGAACTGCGCGGCGCGGCCCTGGATCGCGTAGGCGCCGGCCTTGTCGTCGCACTCGCCCGTGGCGGCGTACTGGCGGATTTCCTCCGCCGACAGCGGCTTGAACTCCACTTCCGACACCGATACCACGCTCTCCAGTTGCGATTCGTGCTTCAGGACCACCGCGGTCAGCACCTCGTGGCGCGTACCGGAGAGCGCGGCCAGCATCACGGCCGCCTCGCGCCGGTCGGCAGGCTTGCCGAGGATGCGGCCGTCTAGGGCTACGGTGGTGTCGGCGGACAGTACTGCGGCGCGCGGCAGGTTGCGCTGCTCGAGGCGCTTCCATCCGGCCTGCGCCTTGGCGCGCGCCACGCGCTCCACGTAGGCCCTGGGCGCCTCGCCCTCCAGCGGCGTTTCGTCGAGCTCGGCGTCGGTCTCGGGCTTGTCGCGGAACATCAGCACCTGGAAGCGCACGCCGATCTGCGCCAGCAATTCGCGCCGGCGCGGGCTGCGCGACGCAAGATAGATGCTGCGGTCGAGCTGGGTGATCACGGGACCGCGAAGTTTAAGGCTAATCGCGGTGGTAGGGATGTCCCGTCAGGAGCGTTGCGGCGCGGTAAATCTGCTCGCACAGCACCACCTGCGCGAGCGCGTGGGGAAGGGTGAGCGCCGACAGGCGCAGCAGCAGCGAGGCGCCCTTTTTCATGGACGCATCCAGGCCGTCGGCGCCGCCGATCACGAATGCGGTCGGCTCGGCGAGCAGCGCCGCGAACTGGCGGGTGGTCAGGTCCTTGCCGCGCTCGTCGAGGGCGACCAGGCGCGCGCCGGCGGGAATCTGCTCGCGCAGTTTTCCCGCCGCCGAGGGCTTGAACCGCACAAGTTTGACTTCGTAGCCGCGCGGCATGCGGCGCAGGTACTCGTCGCGGGCGGCTTCCGCCCAGGCGGGCAGCTTATTTGCGACGGCGAGGACGTGCAGCCTTGGCATGGGCGCGCTTCCTGGCGGCGGGTTTGGCCTTCGCCTTCGGCTTGGGTTTGGCTACCTTCACTTCCTTCTCGCCCCACAGCTCTTCCAGGTTGTAGTGGCTGCGCACGGCGGGATGCATGACGTGGACCACGATGTCGCCGAGGTCGACCAGCACCCACTCGCCGTTGCGCCTGCCCTCGACGCCGGCGATCCTGGCGCCCATCGATTTCAGTTTTTCCTGCACGCTGGCCGCCAGTGCGTTCACCTGGCGATTGGAGTCGCCGCTGGCGATCACCACGCGCTCGAAGTAGGCGGTCTGCCTGGCGACGTTGAACACCATGATGTCCCGTCCCTTGACGTCCTCGAGCGCTTCGACCACGGCGCGCTGCTTGGTGCGGATGTCCATCAGCGGTACAGGCCGCGCGTGCGGATGTAGCCGGCGACAGGCGCCGGCACCAGGGACGATATGTCTTCGCCGCGCGCGACGCGCGCGCGGATGTCGCTTGCAGAAATATCCATCGGGGTCATCGGGATCGTCGTTGCCTTTCCATCGGGTTTTATTCCGGGCCTCGCACACACCGCGATGTCGCAGAGTTGCTCGATTTCCGTCCAGCGGTGCCAGGACGCGCGCTTTTCATATTGGTCCGCGCCCATGATAAGCAGGTAGCGGCTGGCCGGATTTTCCCTTTTCAGGGAGGCAACGCTGTCGAAGGTAAAACCGGAAGCTCCCGGCTGCAATTCGCGTTCGTCGATCGCGTAGCGCGCTTCGCCGCGCAATTCGCCTGCGAGCGCGAGTTTCAGCATGGCGACCCGCTCCTTTGCCGGCGCGACCGGCGGTGCGCGGTAGCCCGGCGCGCCCGTCGGGATCCAGAGGACCCTGTCGAGGCCGAGCATTTCAAGCGCCGAGCGCGCGATCGCAAGGTGGGCGTTGTGGACCGGGTCGAAGGTGCCGCCGAGGATGCCGACGCGAAGCGTCAATGCGGCACCGCTAACTGCGTACTTCTCCGTGGCCGAAGACCACGAACTTCCGGGTCGTCAGCCCCTCGAGGCCGACCGGGCCGCGCGCGTGCAGCTTGTCGGTGGAGATGCCGATCTCGGCGCCGAGGCCGTATTCGTAGCCGTCGGCGAAGCGGGTCGAGGCGTTGACCAGCACCGAGCTGGAATCCACTTCGCGCAGGAAGCGGTCGGCGCGCGCCTTGTCCTGCGTGACGATGGCGTCGGTGTGCTGCGAACCATACTTGGCGATGTGCGCCATCGCCTCGTCGATGTCCTTCACGACGCGGATCGACACGACCGGCGCGAGCCACTCGGTGTAGAAATCCTTGTCCGTTGCCGCCTTTGCTTCGGGAATCAGTTTCCTTGCCTTTGCATCGGCGCGAATTTCCACGCCTTTGCTCTTGAAGATGCCGGCAATGGGAGGCAAAACCTTTGCGGCGATTGCCTCCGCGACCAGGAGCGTTTCCATGGTGTTGCAGGTGCCGTAGCGCTGCGTCTTGGCATTGTCGGCGATATGGACCGCCATGTCCGCGTCGGCGCGGTCGTCGACGTAGACGTGGCAGACGCCGTCCAGGTGCTTGATCATCGGGACCTTCGATTCGCGCATGAGGCGCTCGATCAGTTCCTTGCCGCCGCGCGGCACGATGATGTCGACGTAATCGTTCATGGTGATCAGGTGGCCGACCGCGGCGCGGTCGGCGGTGCCGACCACCTGCACGGCCGCCTCGGGCAGGCCGGCGGTCTTGAGGCCCGCGCGCACGCAGGCGGCGATCGCCTGGTTGGAGTGCAGCGCTTCCGAACCGCCGCGCAGGATGCAGGCGTTGCCCGCCTTCAGGCACAGGCCGGCCGCGTCCGCCGTCACGTTCGGGCGCGATTCGTAGATGATGCCGATGACGCCGAGCGGCACGCGCATGCGGCCGACTTCGATGCCGGTCGGCCGGCGCACGAGTTCGCTGATCTTGCCGACCGGATCCTCGAGCGCGGCGATGTCTTCCAGACCTTCGGCCATCTGCTCGACCGTTTTCGCGTCGAGCGTCAGGCGGTCGACAAAGGCCGCGTCGCGGCCTTCTTTGGCCGCCTGCGCGACGTCGGCGCGGTTGGCTTCGATCAGTTCGGCGCTGCGGGCGCGGATTTCCGCGGCCATCGCGCGCAGCGCGCGGTTCTTGGCATCGGTGCCGGCGCGCGCCAGTTCGCGCGCCGCTTCGCGCGCCGCGCGGCCGAGTTCGCGCATGTAAGCTGCGATGTCAATGGACTTGTCGTGGGACCTCGGTTCCATGCAGCAATTCTAACCCCAGCGTGGCGAACTCATCCCAGGGCTCGCCGACGTTGTGCCCTCGACCCGCCCCCTTGCTCGCGCGCTCGATGCGCGCAACGCGCAGGACGGCGGCCCGCAGGTGCTCCGCGTCCAGGCGCCGGAGCGCCTTCTCGCAACGCGGCTGCGCGCCGCGCCAGATCCGGTTCTCGAGGAACAGCTTGTCGAGCGGCCGCCCGCCGCCCATCTGCAGGCGGACGCGCAGCAGCGCCGCGAGTTCGTCGCCGAGGCGCCAGGCGAGTCCCGCCGCGCTCTCGCCCTCGCCGCGCAAGCCGTCGAGTGCGCGCGCGTAGTGCGCGAAATCGCCGGCATAGAGTGCTTCGGCCAGCGTCTCGAAGTCGTAGCGCGCGACGCTCGACACCGCGCTGCGGATCTCCTCCGCCGACAGCTCGCCTTCCGGCGCGAGCAGCGCGAGCTTGAGGACTTCCTGGCTGGCGGCGAGCAGGTTGCCCTCGACGCGGTCGGCCATCAGGCCGAGCGATTCGGCGCTGGCGCGCTGCTTCTGGCGCGCGAGGCGCTGCGCGATCCATTGCGGCAGCTGCGCGCGCGGCACCGGCTGCGCCTCGACAATCGCGCCCGCGGCGTCGACCGCCGCGTACCAGCCGGATTTCCACCAGCCCGAGCCTTCGGGCCGCGGCATCGTGATCAGCAGCGCCACGTCGGGGTTCGGATTGCCGCAGTAGGCCTCGAGGGCTTGCGCGGCGGCCGCGGCCGGCTTGCCGGAGGCGAAACGCAGTTCGACGATCTTGCGGTCGCCGAACAGCGACTGGCTCGCGGTCGATTGCGTGAACGCGCTCCAATCGAAGCCCCGTTCGACGAACAGCACTTCGCGCTCGGTATGCCCGCGCTTGCGCGCGGCCGCGCGCACCGCGTCCGCCGCCTCGAGCACCAGCAGCGCTTCGTCGCCGTGCACGAGGTAGACCGGCGCGAAGTTCTTCAGGAGGTGGGATTCGACCTGCTCGGCGCGGAGGCGCACGTGCGGCTACGACGCTTCGGGCTTCGGGCGCTTCGCCGTTTCCAGGCGGCGCATGATCTGCTGCACCATATCGAACTGCATGTCGCGGTACAGCAGCTGCTCTTCGGCGTCCTTCGAGAGCACGTCCGAGTCGTTGAAGGTGATGTCGCGGCTCAGTTGTATCGCGCTTACGGGAAGGAATTCGCCGCCCTTGTTGTCGTGCACGCGGAAGCCGACGCGGTAGCGCAGCTGGTATTCGCGCACCCGGCCGTTGGCCGCCAGCGAAAGGATGACCTTTTCGCGCGCTTCCTGCGTGAATTCGATCACCGCCTCGGCCTGCTTCGGGTCGTCGACCACGGTGGTGTGGGTGCCCGCCCGGATGTTGCGCCTGAGGTCCAGCGCCACGCCGGCGGTGTTCGTGGGCGGAATGTAGATCGTCTTGAACGGCAGGTCGGCGGTGCCGCGCAGCTGGAAGCCGCACGCGGGCAGCAGCGCGGCGAGCAGCAAGGTGAACGCGAAGGCGGGAATGGCGCGCATCAGACGACGATGTTGATCAGGCGGCCGGGCACGATGATGGTTTTGCGGATGGCCTTGCCCTCAATGTACTTCTTAACAGCCGCTGCCGCCATAGCCTCGGCGGACTTCTGGTCGGCGGCTTTCGGCACCCGGGCGTTGCCGCGCGTCTTGCCGTTCACCTGCACCACGTAGTCGATCTCGTCCTGTTCCAGCGCGGCCGGGTCCGGTTCCGGCCATGGGGCGTTCATGATGTCTTCGCCGAAGCCGAGTTCCCGCCACAGTTGATGGCAGACGTGCGGGGTGATCGGCGACAGCAGCCGCAGCAGGATCGACAGGCCTTCCTGCGCAGTCCCGCCGCGCCCGCCCGGAAGCTTTTCCAGGGCGTTCAGGATCTTCATCGCCGCGGAGGCCACGGTGTTGAACTGGTGCTTGGCGAGGTCGTAGTTGGCCTGTTTCAGCACCGCATGGATTTCATGCCGGATGCTTTTGGCTTCGCCGCTGCTTGCCGGGCCGTTCCTGAAATTCAGGCAATAGTTCCAGAGCCGCTTCAGGAACCGGTACGAGCCGTCGACGCCTTCATCCGACCATTCCAGCGTGCTGGTCGGTGGCGAGGCGAAGATGATGAAGAAGCGCGCGGTGTCGGCGCCGTACTTCTCGATCAGCTGCTGCGGGTCGACGCCGTTGTTGCGCGACTTGGACATGGTGCCGATGCCGTCGAATACCACCTCGGTGCCGTCCGGCTTCCTGGCCGAAACGAATTTCCCCTTGGCGTCGCGCTCGACCTGCACTTGCGAGGGATGCACCCACTCGCGCCGGCCGGCCGGCGTGTCGTGGTAGTAGGTCTCCGCGAGCACCATGCCCTGCGTCAGCAGGTTGGTGAACGGTTCGGACACCTCGAGCAGGCCTTCGTCGCGCATCGCGCGCATGAAGAACCGCGAATAGAGCAGGTGCAGGATCGCGTGCTCGATGCCGCCGATGTACTGGTCGACCGCCATCCAGTACCTGGCGCGCCCGTCGACCATCGACTGCGACTGGTCCGGGCAGGCGTAGCGCGCGAAGTACCAGGACGAATCGACGAAGGTGTCCATGGTGTCGGTTTCGCGCTTCGCCGGCTTGCCGCAGGAAGGGCAGGTGGTCTCGTAGAACGCGGGCAGCTTGGCGAGGGGATTGCCCGTGCCGTCGGGCACCAGGTTCTCGGGCAGCACCACCGGCAGCTGGTCGTCCGGCACCGGCACGTCGCCGCACGCGGCGCAGTGCACGATCGGGATCGGGCAGCCCCAGTAGCGCTGGCGCGACAGGCCCCAGTCGCGCAGGCGCCACTGCACCTGCTTTTCGCCAAGGTTCTTTTTCTGCAGGTCCGCGGCGATGGCGTCGACCGCCTGCTGGAAACCCAGGCCGTCGTACTTGCCGGAATTCACGCAGGTGCCCGGCCCCTTCTCTTCGTACCAGCTGTACCAGGTCCGGTCATCGAACTTGTGGTCGTCCACCTGGATCACCTGCGGGATCGGCAGGCTGTACTTGAGCGCGAACGCGAAATCGCGCTCGTCATGCGCCGGCACGCCCATCACCGCGCCCTCGCCATAACCCATCAGCACGTAGTTGCCGACCCAGACCGGCAGCTGCTCGCCCGAGAGCGGATGCGTGGCGAAAATGCCGGTCGGCATGCCTTTCTTCTCGATCTTTGCGAGGTCCGCCTCCTGCACGCCGCCGCGTTTGCATTCATCAATGAATGCTTTCAATTCGGAATTACTATTTGCGGCCCAGGTGGCGATGGGGTGCTCGGCCGCGACCGCGCAGAAGGTCGCGCCCATCAGCGTGTCGGCGCGCGTCGTGAACACCCAGAGCACTTTCTTCTGGTCCCCGAGGGAATACTCGAAACCGATCTTCACGCCCTCGGACTTGCCGATCCAGTTCTTCTGCATCAGCTTGACCTGCTCGGGCCAGCCCGTCATGCCGTCGAGCGCGGCGAGCAATTCCTCGGCGTAGTGCGTGATCCTGAAGAAGTACATCGGGATCTCGCGCTTTTCCACC
>DATJYN010000013.1:0-17177 GCA_035499575.1 Burkholderiales bacterium
GCTTTCGCTGACCCCATCGGGCAAGGCCCTGTATCAAAAGCTGATCCGCGCGGCGGCGGAAAGGAACGACGCGTTCCTCGGTTGCCTGACCGCGAAGGAGCGTGCCTGCCTGGAGCAGGCGATGACCAAGCTCGCGCAGGAAGCGCGCGGCTTCATCCAGCGCGAAAAGCGGGCGCGATGAACGAGCTGCTGACCGAAGACCGCGGCGCGGTGCGCATCCTCACCATGAACCGGCCGGAGAAGCGCAACGCGCTCAACACGGCGCTGACGCGCGCGCTGCTCGAGGGCCTGCGCGCGGCCGACACCGCCGAGCCGGTCGCCTGCGTGCTGCTCACGGGCGCGGGTCAGGGCTTTTGCGCCGGCGCCGATCTGTCCGAATTCAAGGACCTCGGCTCCGAGCATCGGCAGCGGATCGAAGAACGCGCCGAGCTCACCATGCAGTTGCACCTCGCGTTCCCGAAGATGGCGAAGCCGGTCGTCACCGCGATCAACGGCGCTGCGATGGGTGGCGGCGCGGGCCTGGCGATCGCGGGCGACATGGCCGTGATGGCCGAGGGCGCGAAGCTCGGTTATCCGGAGACGCGCCACGGCATCGTCGCCGCCATCGTGATGGCGAACCTGGTGCGCCAGGTGGGGCGCAAGCAGGCGTTCGAGCTGGTGGCGCTGGGCGAGCCGATCGATTCCCGGACCGCCCTGGCACTGGGAATGGTGAACCGGGTGGTGGATGAAAAGCTCTTGATGGAACAAGCCCTCCAAATCGCGGAAAAGCTTTCCCGGGTCAGTCGAAGCGCCTTGAGCGCCACGAAACAGCTCTTCCACGAAGTCGCCGACCTGCCGCTGGCGGAAGCGCTCAGGCGCGGGCGCGAAGCGAACAAGCGCATGCGCGCTTTCCGGAAGACGTAGGCATGCATGGGAGTCGCGTTCGCCTTCGCCGCAATGCTCTGCTTTGCCTCCAACATCATGATCACGCGCTACGCGGTGGCGCGCATGCCGGTGGATGCGGGGTTCTTCGTCGTGCTGGCGACCAACATCCTGTTCCCCGTGCTGCTGCTTCCCTTCGAGTTCGCGCTGCGTTCCGCGCCCCTGGCCTGGGACTGGAAGGGCGCCGGCTTGTTCGCGCTCGGCGGCCTGATCGGCACCTTCCTCGGCCGGCGCTTCCTGTTCGACGCCGTGCGCATCCTCGGGCCGTCGCGTGCGAGCGTGTTCCATTCGACGGCGCCCGCCTTCGCGATGGCCGGCGCCTGGCTGCTCGCGGACGAGCGCCTGGGCTGGTACGAGATCATGCTGATGGCCATCGTCTGGGTGGGGCTGTGGTTCACGCAGCCGCGCGCCGGCTCGGCGGGCGCGCTGTCGGCCTCCGCGACGCGCAAGGGATTCCTGGTCGGCCTGATGACGGTCGCCGGCTTCGGCATGGGCAACGTGCTGCGCGGCCTCGCCATGCGCAACTGGGACGAGGCGGTGTTCGGCACGGTGATTTCCTCCCTATCCGCGCTGCTTTGCCAGCTGCTGGCGACGCGCGACTGGGACCGGATCGCGGCGCAGTTCCGCGCGGCCGAGCGCAAGGCGCTGTGGCTCTACGTGGGTTGCGGCATCTCGACGGCGCTGGGCTCGATCTTCGTCGCGCTGGCGATGAAGCGGATGGAGATCGCGCTCGCCGTGCTGGTGGTGCACACCACGCCGCTGGTGATCTTCCCGGTCAGCGTGTTTGTGCTGAAGAACAGGGAAGAGCTCAATTCGCGCACTGTACTGGGAGCGCTGCTGGTGCTCTCCGGCATCGCCTTGCTCACGCTTAGGCAATGAAACCGCTCCAGCACCTGGCCATCCTGGACCTATCCCGCGTGCTCGCCTGCCCGTTCGCGAGCATGATCCTCGCCGAGCTCGGCGCCACGGTGATCAAGGTCGAGCAGCCGGGCGCAGGCGACGAGACGCGCGGTTTCGAGCCGCAACTCGCTCAGGACAGCGCCTACTACTTTGCCTGCAACCGCTCCAAAGCGTCGATCACGGTCAACCTGCGCAAGCCGGAAGGGCAGGAAATCATTCGGCAACTCGCGCAGAAAGTGGATGTGCTGGTCGAGAATTTCCCTACGGGCACGCTGGCACGCCAGGGCCTGGATTTCACGATGCTCTCGACGCTCAATCCGAGGCTGGTCTACGTATCCTGCACCGGTTTCGGCCAGACCGGGCCCTACGCGCACAAGAAGGGCTACGACACGGTGTTCCAGGCCATGGGCGGCCTGATGAGCCTGACCGGGGAAAAGGGCGGCGGCCCGGTGAAGCCCGGCCTGCCGGTCGCGGACCTTACCTCCGGCCTCTGGGTGGCGATCGGCATCCTTGCGATGCTGTCGGGCCGTGAGAAGACCGGGCGCGGCGCGCACCTCGATTTCTCGATGCTGGACGGGCAGGTTTCGCTGCTCACGCTGGCGGCCGCCCGGTATTTCGCTTTGGGCGAAATTCCTCCTCGCCTGGGCACCGAGCATCCCGGGCGCGTGCCGTCCGCGACCTTCCGCTGCAAAGACGGCAAGTTCGCCCACATCACCGCCGGCGACCAGCACTGGCAAGCGTTGTGCAGGGTTTTGGGTTTGGCGGATTGGGGTTCAGGGTTCGGCCTAAACGAACAGAGAGTTGAAAAGCGCATTGAAGTGATGCAAACACTCACTGAAAGAATTTCCGCCATCGACCGGGCGAAGCTGCTGCAGATGCTCGATGAAGTGGAAGTGCCCGTCGGCCCGGTCAACGACGTCGCGGAAATCCTCGCCGACCCGCAGGTGCGCGCGCGCGGGCTGGTCGGCAGCTTCGACTACCCGGAGGTGGGCGAATTCAAGGCGCTCGGGCTGCCCTACAAGTTCCTCGGCTGGGACAATCCCGCGATCGGCGCGCCGCCGGCGCTGGGCGCCGATACCGAGAGAGTGCTGGGCGAAATGCTGGGCTATCCGGCGGACAAGATCAGGCAATTGAAAAGCGACCAGGCCATATGAGCGCGGTCCTCTATGCGGTGGCCGGCGGCGTTGCGACGCTCACCCTGAACCGTCCCGGGAGCCGCAATGCGCTCAACCTGGAAATGTGCGACGGGCTTATCGGCTATGCGCGGGAAAGTTCTTCCAGCGCCGGGGTAAAACTCGTCCTCGTTCGCGCCAATGGCCCCGCGTTCTGCGCCGGCGCAGACCTGAAGGAGCGGCAGGGGATGAGCGAAGCGCAGGTGCGCGAGCGCCGCATGAAGGGTTTCGCCGCCTACGCCGCGCTCGAAGCGCTGCCGATGCCCGCGATCGCGGTGGTGCACGGGCCCGCCGTGGGCTCGGGCTGCGAGATCGCCGGCGCCTGCGATTTCATCGTCGCTACGCCCGAGGCGTCCTTCCGCACGCCGGAAGCGATACGCGGCACCGTGGGCGCGACCCAGCGCCTGCCGCGCATCCTCGGCAAGCGCCTTGCCAAGGACTTGATGTTCACGGGTAGAACCCTGAGCGCGGAAGAGGCAAGGGCAGCGGGTTTGATATCGAGGCTAGTTTTGTTTTCGGAACTCGAGAAGACGATTCAGCAAATCGCGAAAATCATCCTCGAAGCCCCGCCGCAATCCCTGCGCCTCGCCAAGCGCTGCATCGACCGCGGTATCGAGCTCGATCCGAAGGGCGCGCTCGACGAGGAGATCGCCGCCATCGAGGAGCAGCTCGCGGGCGGCAGCTGGATGGGCAGGAAGTGAACTGGCAACCGAAGACGCTGGGTGCGTTTCTGTCGGAAAGGGATCCTGCAACGGAAGGATTGGTAACCCGGGAAAATCGGTATACCTACAAGCAACTGAGAGAAAGGGCAGAGCAATCGGCCGGCGCCATGCAGGCGCTCGGCATCGGCAAGGGCGACCGCGTCGCCATCCTGCTGCCGAACGGCGAACAGTGGCTCTCGCTTTTCTACGGCGCCGCGCTGATCGGCGCCGTCACCGTGCCGGTCAACACGCGCTTCAAGGCGGCCGAGATCGACTTTTGCCTCAGGCAATCCGGGGCGAAGGCGTTGTTCTACGTGGATCGTTTTCTGAACAACGACTACGGCGCGATGGTGAAAGAGATCGGCTTCAGCCCGGCGATTGAAATTTCCGAACCGGGCACGGGAAAATATTCAGAGGTCGAAGTCCAGCCCGAAGATCTTCTCCTCATCCAATTTACTTCCGGCACCACGGCCTATCCCAAGGGCGTGATGCTCACGCACGACAGCATGCTGCGCAACGCATGGGCGGCGGGCGCGCGTGTCGGCATCCGCAGGGAGGACCGCTACTTCAACTGCCGTCCCTTCTTCCACGTCGGCGGTTCGACGCTGTCGGCGCTGATGTCGCTGGTGTTCGGCGCCTGCCTGGTCACGTTGCCGACTTTCGAGGCGGGAGCGGCGCTGGAATTGCTCGAGCGCGAGCGCTGCACGCTGATTTCCGGCAACGACACCATCTTCCAGATGCTGATGGGGCACGCGGATTTTCCGCGGCGCAAGCTGTCGCTGCGCGGCGGCTGGGCGGCGGCGGGGCCGCAGACCATGCGCCAGATCATCGACCGGCTCGGCATGAAGTCGGTTTGCGCGGCCTACGGGCTGTCGGAAGCTTCGCCCAACGTGGTGATGAGCGACTGGCGCGATGCGGAGGAACTCCGCGTCAATGGGTTGGCCCAGCCCCTGCCGGGACTTGAAATAAGGATTTCGAACGAAGGTGAAATCCAGGTCAGGGGCTGGAGCCTCATGAAGGGCTACTGCAACAACCCGGAAGCGACGGCGAAGGTCTTTACCGGGGACGGCTGGCTGCGCACCGGCGACCTCGGCGAACTCGCTGCCGACGGCCGCCTGCGCTTGGTCGGGCGCCTGAAGGACGTGTTCCGCGTCGGCGGCGAGAACGTCGCGCCCGCGGAGGTGGAGGAGGTGCTGCTCGCGCATCCCGCAGTGGAAACGGCGCAGGTCGTCGGCGTGCCGGATGCGCGGCTGGGAGAAGTGCCTTGCGCTTACGTGACCTTGAAGGCCGGGCGGGATATTTCCGAATCGGAATTGCTTGCCTGGGTGAAGACCCGCTGCGCGAATTTCCGCGTCCCCCGCTACCTCCGGATCGTTGCGGATTTCGAGTCGATCGGCATGACTGCGAGCGGCAAGGTGCAGAAGGCGAAGCTGCGCGAGCACGCGCTGCGCGAGTTCGGTCTCTGAGACGCTGCATGTCGATCCCATGAGGGCGGTCATCGTGCTGTCGCTGGCGGCCTTCGCCAGCGCCGCCGCGCAGCGCGCCGCCGATCCGCTGCTGCCGCTGCTCGCGGAATCCTTCGGCACGACCGCGGGCGGCGCGTCGGCCGCGATCACCGGGTTCGCCGTGGCGTACGGCGCGCTGCAGCTCGTCACCGGGCCGCTCGGCGATCGGGTCGGCAAGTTCCGCATGGTGCTCTGGGTGACGGCGCTTTCGGCGCTGGGCAACCTTGCCAGCGCCCTCGCGCCCACGCTGCCTTTGCTGGTGGCCGCGCGCTTCGCGAGCGGCGCCACGGTCGGCGCCATCGTGCCGCTTTCCTTCGCCTGGATCGGCGATGCGGTGCCGTACGAGCGGCGCCAGGCCGTGCTCGCGCGCATCCTGATCGGCTCCCTGCTGGGCGGCGCGCTCACGACGACGCTCTCGGGTTTGCTGGGCGAGCGCCTCGGCTGGCAGGCGATTTTCTACGTGCTCGCGGCGCTCTATGTGGCCACCGCGGGACTCCTGTATGCCGAAATGCGCGGCAATCCCGCCACGCAGCACCGCGGCTCGCCCATGCCGATCGCGCGCACCTTCGCCGGTATGCTGGCGCTGCTGCGAAGCCCGTGGCCGCGCATCGTGCTCGCCACGGTCTTCGTCGAGGGCGCCCTGTCGGCGGGCGGCCTTTCCTTCGCCGCCTTCCACGGCCACAGGAACCTCGGGCTCAGCATCGCCGGGAGCGGCGCGCTGGCAGCGTCGGCGGCCGCGGGCGGGCTGTTCTACGCGGCGGTGGCGGGGCGGCTGGTGCCGCGCCTGGGCGAGCGCGGCCTCGTCGTCGCGGGCGGGCTGCTGCTCTGCGTCGGGCTGCCGGGCTTCGCGGCGGCGCCGACGGCGGGTTGGGCCGTGCCCTGCCTCGTGGCGCAGGGCGTGGGCTTCTACATGATGCACAACACGCTGCAGGTGCATGCGACTCAGATGGCGCCCGAGGCGCGCGGCGTGTCGGTGGCGATGTTCGCGTTCTGCCTGTTCACCGGCCAGTCGATCGGCGTCTGGCTCGCCTCGCTACTGGTCGACGCGCGCGGCACGGTGCCGGTGTTTCTCGCCGCAGGCCTGGGCCTGGCGACGCTCGCCTTCTTTTTCCAGCGCCAGCTGGCGGCGCGCCGCGTCGCCGCCTAGCGTGTCGAGCTGGTGAATTGCGCCAGCTCGGCGGTGGCCGGGCTGGCGAATACCTTCTCCGGATCGCCCTTTTCGTGCACGCGTCCCTGGTGCATGAATACCAGGGTGTCGCAGACTTCGCGCGCGAAGCGCATCTCGTGCGTCACCAGCACCAGCGTCATGCCTTCATCGGCGAGCTTTTCGACGACCTTGAGCACCTCGTTGACCAGTTCCGGATCGAGTGCCGAGGTGATCTCGTCGCACAGCAGCACCTTGGGCTGCATGGCGAGCGAACGCGCGATGGCGACGCGCTGCTGCTGGCCGCCGGACAGCTTCTCGGGATAGGCGTCGAACTTCTCCGCCAGGCCGACCTTGGCGAGCATGTCGCGCGCGATCTTTTCCGCCTCCGCCCTGGGGGTCTTCTTCACCACCGTCGGCGCCAGCATCACGTTCTGCCCCGCGGTCAGGTGCGGGAACAGGTTGAACTGCTGGAAAACCATGCCGACCTTGAGGCGCAGCGCGCGGTAGTCGGTGGCTGCGGGGGTGATGCGCTCGCCCTCGATGTCGATCGAGCCGGCGTCGAAATGCTCCAGTCCGTTGATGGTGCGCAGCAGCGTGCTCTTGCCCGAGCCGCTTTTGCCGATGATGGCGACGACCTCGCCCGGTGCAATCTCGAGGTCGATGCCCTTGAGCACCTCGAGCGCGCCGAATCTCTTGTGCAGACCCTTAATGGCTACCAGCGACATTGAAGCGTACCTCCAGGCGGCGCGCGTACCACGACAGGGGGTAGCACAGCGCGAAATAGAGCACGGCGACCGTGCCGTAGACGGTGAACGGCGCGAAGGTGGCGTTGGTGATCATCGTGCTCGTCTTGGAGAGCTCGACGAAGCCGATGATCGAGGCGAGCGCGGTGCCCTTCACGACCTGCACCGAGAAGCCCACGGTGGACGGGATCGCGATGCGCACCGCTTGCGGCAGGATGACGTGGCGCATCTGCTCGAAATAAGACATCGCCAGGCTCGCGGACGATTCCCACTGCCCCTTCGGAATCGCCTCGACGCAGCCGCGCCAGATCTCGCCCAGGTAGGCGCTGGTGTACAGCGTGAGCGCGAGCGACGCCGCGAACCACGGCGACACCTCGATGCCCAGCGTCGCGAGGCCGAAAAACGCGAGGAACAGCTGCATCAGCAGCGGCGTGCCCTGGAACAGGTTGATGTAGCCCTGCATCGCGAGGCGCAGCACGGGCCTCTTTGACGTGCGCAGGAAGAGCACGACGAGTCCGACGATGCCGCCGCCGAAGAACGCGATCAGCGAAAGCGCAACGGTCCAGACGCCCGCGTCCAGCAGGTTCCTCAGGATGTCCCAGTAGCTGAAGCTGGTCATGTACGGCTGCTAGGCGCGTCCAAAATACCAGCGGCCGAAACCGAGCAGCAGCTGGCGCACGAATACCGCCATCACCAGGTACAGGCCGGTGATGACCAGGTAGACCTCGAAGGCCCTGAAGTTGCGCGACTGGATGTAGCTGCCCGCGTAGGTCAAGTCCTGCACCGCGATCTGCGACACCACCGCCGAACCGAGCATGACGATCACGATCTGCGAGACCAGCGCGGGCCAGATTTTCTCGAAGGCGGGCTTCAGCACCACGCGCAGGAAGATCTGCACGCGGTTCATCGCGAGCGAGGCCGCGGCCTCGAGCTGTCCCTTCGGGATCGCCTCGACGCCGGCGCGGATGATCTCGGTGGAATAGGCGCCGAGGTTGACCACCATGGCGATCAGCGCCGCCTGGCCTTCGCTCAGCTTGACGCCCAGGCTGGGCAGGCCGAAGAACACGAAGAAGAGCTGGACCAGGAACGGCGTGTTGCGCACCAGCTCGACATAGGCGCCGAAGAGCGCGCGCCAGAAAGTGTTGCGGGAAGAACGCGCTGCCGCGCCGGCGGTGCCTACCGCGACGCCCAGCACCGTCGCGACCGCGGTCAGCTCGAGGGTGCAGGCGGCGCCATGGACCAGCTGCTCGCTGTAAGGCCAGACATCGGCAAAGTCGAGCTTGTACGCCACGCCCGCCCCGGACCGCTTACAGATCCTTGGGCAGCGGCAGTCCGAGCCATTTCTGCGCGATCTTGTCCAGGCGCCCGTCGGCCTTCGCCTTGGCGATGATCTCGTTCAGCCTGGCGAGCAGCTTCGGCTCGTTCTTCGACAGGCCCACGTAGCAGGGCGAGTTCTTGATCAGGAACTTGGTCTCGGGCTTGCGGGGCGGGTTCTTGGCGATGATCGCCGCGGCCACCACGTTGCCGGTGGCGACCAGGTCGACCTGCCCCGACAGGAAGGCCGAGATCGTCGAGTTGTTGTCCTCGTAGCGCTTGATGTTGCCGTTCGGGAGCAGCCTGGAGATCTCGATGTCCTCGACCGAGCCGCGCGTCACGCCCATCGAGTGCGTGCCGACCTCCTCGATCTTCGAGACCTTGATGTCGGCAGGCCCGAACACGCCGTTGAAGAAGGGAGCGTAAGCGCTGCTGAAGTCGATGGTCTTCTCGCGCTCGGGGTTCTTGCCCAGGCTCGAGATGATCGCGTCGACCTTGCTGGTCTGCAGGTAGGGGATGCGGTTCGCGCTGGACACCGGTACCAGCTCGAGCTTGACGCCAAGGTCCTTGGCGATCAGCTCGGCGACGTCGATGTCCAGGCCCTGCGGCTTGAGATCCGTGCCGACCGAACCGAAGGGCGGAAAGTCCTGCGGCACGGCGATGCGGAGGGTTTTCCTCTTCATCACGTCGTCGAGGGTATCCGCGCGCGCGGCCATGGGCAGCAGGGCGCCGGCGGCGAGCAGGGCGCCGCACAGCCGGATCAGGGTTCTACGCTTCATCGTCATCTGGACCTCCCATTGTGGGTCAATAGATCGAGCAAGGAACATGCCAGAACTTCGGTCGCCAGCCGGAGGTCCGCGAGCTTCAGTTTTTCATCCGCGCGATGGCCGTTCGCTTCCAGGAGCGTGCGGGGGCCGGCGCCATAGAGGACGGTCGGGATGCCACGCGTGCTGTAGTGGCGCGCGTCTGTGTAAATCGGTACGCCATGCACCTCGATCTCCCCGCCGATCACCCGGCGCGCGTTGCGCCGCAGGACTTCGACCAGCTTTTCCTGCCCCGGCACGGCCGCGAGCGGGAGGGCGAGCAGGATGCGCCGGGTGCGGACCTGGATGCCCGGCCACCTGGCGGCGAAGCCGTCGATGGCGTCGACCAACGCGCGCTCGGCCTCGGCCGGGTCCTCCTCGGGGATGATGCGCCGGTCGATGCGCAACACGACCTTGTCCGGCACCACGTTGGTGTTGATGCCGCCCGAGATCAGGCCGATCACGAGCGTCGGGCATTCGATACCCGGCACCGCCGAGCGCCGCGCCGCGAATGTTTTTCGCAAGGCGTAGAGGTCGGCCATGATGCCGGTCGCAGCTTCGAGGGCATCGTTGCCGGTGTCGGGCCGCGCGGCGTGCGCCGATTTGCCCAGCACCTCGACCTCCAGGTGCAGGCAGCCGTTGTGCGCGGTGGTGATGTCGTAGGCGAAACCGGCGCAAATCGCGAAGTCGGGGCGCGAAATGCCGTGCTCGAGCAGCCAGTTCGGGCCGATTTCGCCGCCGGTTTCCTCGTCGTAGGTGAAGTGCAGTTCGATGGCGCCCGCCAGCGGCGCGCCGATGTCCTTGAGCGCGAGCAGGGCGTAGGCATAGGTCGCGAAATCCGACTTCGATACCGCCACGCCGCGCCCGTACATGGTGCCGTCGCGGATCACCGCGCCGTAGGGATCGGTGCTCCAGCCCAGTCCCGGCGGCACGACATCGCCGTGCGCGTTCAGCGCGATCACCGGGCCGTCCCCGAAGCGCTCGCGCACGACGAGGTTGGTCGCACTGACCATGCCGGCGGCGCGCACCGCGGATTCGGGCACCGGGAAGCGCTCGACCTTGAAGCCCAGTTCTTCCAGCAACTGCGCCGCGCGTTGCGCGTGCGGGCCGCAGTCTCCCGGCGGATTGTCCGAGGGCACGCGCACCAGTTCCGCGAGAAACCGTACCTGGCTCTCGTGGCGTTCGGCAAGCCGCGCGCGGATGTTCACGGCTTCCGCGCGGCGGGCTGGAACGATTCGATGAAGCGCTGCAGCACGCGCGCGCCGGCGCCTGCGTCGGCCTCGGCGATGCTTTCGGCCGGGTTGTGGCTGACGCCGCCCTTGCAGCGCAAGAACAGCATCGCGATGTCGGCGATCGCGCGCATCGCCATGCCGTCGTGGCCCGCGCCCGAGGGCAGCCGGCGCAGCGGCAGGCCCTCGGCCGTCACGGCGCGCTCGAATTGCTCGATCAGCCATGGCGCGCATCCGGTGACGGGGCTGTCCTGCAGACGCTCGATCTGCAGTCCCATGCGCCGGGACTTTGCCACGGAGGCCGCCGCGTCCAGGATGGCGGCCACGGCGCGCTCGCGCGCCGCATCGCTCGAAGAACGGCAGTCGACGGTAAGGCGCACTTCGCCGGCGATCACGTTGATCGCCCCGGGCGAGGCATCGAAGCGGCCCACCGTCGCCACCAGCGCCGGATCGGAGCGGCCGACGCGCTCGATCGCCAACACGCACTCGGCGGCGGCGGCGAGCGCGTCCCGGCGCAGGCCCATCGGCACCGTGCCTGCGTGCCCCGCGGTGCCGCGCAACGTGACAGCCAGGCGGCTGAAGCCGTTGATCGCGGTGACGACGCCCACGGCAAGATCCTCCGCCTCGAGCACCGGTCCCTGCTCGATGTGCAATTCCGCGTAGGCGTGCAGGTCCTCGCGGCGGCGGGCTGCGCTGCCGATGGCGTCCGGGTCCAGGCCGAAGGTCTTCATCGCCTCGCGCAGCGACACGCCATCGCGGTCGCGCGCTTCGAGCAGCTGGAGGTCGAAGGTGCCGGCGATGGCGCGGCTGCCGAGCAGCGTGGCGCCGAAGCGCACGCCTTCCTCGTCGGCGAAGCCGACCACCTCGACCGCGAACGGCAGGCGCCGGCCGGCGTCATGCAGCGCCTGTACGCATTCGAGCGCGCAGACGACCCCGAGCATGCCGTCGTACCTGCCCGCGTCGCGCACGGTATCGAGATGGGAGCCCAGCATCAGGCAGGGCAAGCCGGGCCGTGCGCCCTCGTAGCGCCCAACGACGTTGCCGGCGGCATCCAGCCGCGCCTGCATCCCCGCCGCGCGCATCCAGCCGAGCACCAGGTCGTTCACGGCGCGCTGTTCCTGCGAGAGATAAACGCGTGTCAGCTTGCCCGCGAGTTCGCTGTGCCGCGCGAGCGCATCGCAGCGGGCCATGATGCGGGCGGAATCGATCACCGGCCGAGTTTACCCGCTCCGGGAATTTCGCCGCGGCAGCCGTGTTCCATGCATACCATCGCTGTATATTCGCGCAGGAGGCGTCCCATGAGCATGAAGCTCCTTGTCACGGTTGTCAGCCTTGCGCTCGCCGGCTGCGCGTCCTTCGACGGCCGCGGGCTCATGCCCGGCAAATCCACCGAGCAGGACGTGGTGGCGCTGATGGGCGCGCCCGCCGACCGGATCAAGCTGCAGGGCGGCGATACGGTGCTCTACTACCCGCGCCAGCCCGAGGGCCGGATGAGCTACGCGGCGCACCTCGGGCCCGACGGCGTGCTGCGCTCGGTCGACCAGTTGCTGACCGAGCCGAACATTGCCAACCTCGTGCGCGGCACGACCACGCGCGCGCAGGCGCGCGCGATCCTCGGGCCGCCGTGGCGCACGACGCGGCTGGAGCGGCAGCAGCGCGAGGTCTGGGAATACAAGATGTACAACCAGGTGCAGGACAAGTTCTTCCTTTACGTGCAGCTGTCCGACGACGGCATCGTGCAGGAGGTGCTGATGATCAAGGACTACGTCGACGAGCCGGGAGGGCAGGGCTTTTTCTAGCGGTTCCGCGGGCCGGCCTCGAGGTGCGCGACGTGCAGCCGGTGGATCGAGATCTTGCGCACTTCCAGCTTCGACTGCTCGATATGCGAGCGCAGCAGCAGCGTCGCCTGCTGCGCCTTGCGCGCGAGGATGGCGCGCAGGATCGCGGCGTGCTCGTCGTAGGTGTACTGGATGCGCTCGGCCTGCGTGAAGTCCAGGCGCCGCACGATGCGGATGCGCTCGGTGACGTCGGCGTGCATGCGCGCCAGTTCCGGGTTGCCCGCGGCTTCGACCAGCGTGGCGTGGAAGGCTTCGTCCAGCTGCGCCACCTCGATCCAGCCGGACAGGCGCTGCTTCGGCGCCACCAGCCAGGCCTTCTTCAGCGGCGCGAGGCTGTCGTGCGGCTGCGTGCCGCAGAGCTTGCGCACCGCGTCCAGCTCGAGCACGATGCGCGCGTCGTAGAGGTGCTCGAAGCGCTCGAAGTCGAGGGGCCGCAGCCGCCAGCCGCTCTTCGAATGGACCTCGAGGAACCCTTCGCGCTGCAGGCGTAGCAGGGCTTCCCGGACGGGCGTGCGCGAAACGCGCGCGCGCGCGGCGATCTCGTTTTCCGAAAAGCGCGCGCCCGGCAGCAGGCGGAATTCGAAGATGTCCGCCTTGACTCGCTCGTAGACCGCCTCGGCGAGGCGGTCACCGTCCTTTGCGGATGCTTTCATATGGTGCCGTCATCGCCCTTTTCCGGTGCGGCCGCGTTTTGCCGCCGCTGATGCGAATCAAGCGCTTAGCGGCTGGCATGGTCCCTGCATGGTAACTTGCATCCCATCTTGTATACAAGTTGGGAAGCTCACCATGACAGCATCCAGTATCGCAAGAATCGAGCCCGTTTCCGCCCGCGAACGCGTCGCGCGCAGCTACGCGCGCAGCGCGTCGGCCGGCGACAACCCGGTCTGGATCCACCGCGTGCCGGAATCCGAGGCGTTGCAGCGCGCGGACGAGCTCGACCGCGGCGGCGGCGCGGTTGCGCCGGGCCAGGAGCTGCGCGGCCTGCCGTTCGCGGTCAAGGACAATATCGACGTCGCCGGCATGCCCACCACCGCCGCCTGCCCGGCCTTTTCCTACGCACCGGCGCGCAGCGCGACCGCGGTGCAGAAGCTGCTCGACGCCGGCGCGGTCTGCGTCGGCAAGACCAACCTCGACCAGTTCGCCACCGGCCTTGCCGGCGTGCGCTCGCCTTACGGCGCCTGCAGGAACGCCTACAACCCCGCCTACATCAGCGGCGGCTCGAGTTCCGGGTCGGCGCTGGCGGTAGCGCTCGGCCTGGCCGAATTCGCTCTTGGCACCGATACCGCGGGCTCCGGCCGCGTGCCCGCCGCATTCAACAACCTGGTCGGGCTGAAGCCGACGCGCGGCCTGGTGAGCACCGCCGGCGTGGTGCCCGCCTGCCGCACGCTCGATTGCGTTTCGGTGTTCGCGCAGACCTGCACGCAGGCGCTGGCGGCGCTGGAGGCGATGCAGGGCTTCGACCCGGCAGATCCTTATTCGCGCACCGGGGTGGCGGTCGGCCTGCCCGAAAGAAACTTGAGGGTGGCCGTGCCCGCGAGCCTGGAATTTTTCGGCGACGCGGAATACGCAAGGCTGTTCGCCCAGGCCCTCGACCGCCTGGGCGGCGCGCGCGTGGCGGTCGATTTCGCACCCTTCGCCGCCGCGCAGAAACTGCTCTACGACGGACCCTGGCTCGCCGAACGCACCGCGCAGCTCGAGCAGTTCATGGCCGAGCACACGGAAGACATGCACCCGGTGACGCGCGCCGTGATCGCGGGCGGCGGCCGCTTCAGCGCCATCGACGCCTTCCGCGCCCAATACCGGCTGGCCGCGCTGCGGCGCGAGGCCGAGGCGATCTGGCAATCGGCCGACGTGCTCGTCGTGCCCGGCGCGCCGACCATCTACAAGCGGGCCGAGGTCGAAGCCGACCCCGTTGCCCTGAACGCGCGCCTCGGCCTCTATACCAACTTCGTCAACCTGCTGGACCTGGCGGCGATCACGGTGCCGGCGGGATTCCGGCCCGACGGCCTGCCTTTCGGCATCACGCTGATCGGGCCGGCGTTCAGCGACCGCGCGCTGGCGGCGCTCGGGGCGCGCTTTCTCGGCGAAGCCCCGATTGCCACGGCCCCCGCCACCGTCCGCGTGGCCGTGGTGGGCGCACATCTTTCGGGCATGGCGCTGAACCGGCAGCTCATCGAGCGCTCCGCCAGGCTGGTGCGCGCGGCGAAGACCGGCGCGCTCTACCGGCTTTTCGACCTCGCCGACGGCAGGCCCGGACTGGTGAGGGCAGGCGACGGGCACGGCGCTTGCATCGACGTCGAGGTGTGGGAAATGCCGCTGGCGGGTTTCGGCTCCTTTGTCGCGCAGATCCCGCCTCCGCTCGGCATCGGCACGCTGGAGCTGGAGGACGGCGAGCGCGTGAAGGGATTCGTCTGCGAGGCCTACGCCGTCGCGGGCAAGAAGGACATCACCGCCTCCGGCGGCTGGCGCAACTACGTGAAATCGAAATGAACCAACCAAGGAGATCCCCATGAAACGCCGAGACTTCATTGCAAGTTCCACCGCTGCCGCGGGTTCGCTGCTGCTGCCCCTGGATGCGCTGGCGCAGAGCGACCGGCGCAAGGAGCTGTTGATCGTCGCCAACGAGTTCGGGCCGAATTCCATGGACATCCACACCGTGGGCGCGAATCGCCCGGCCTACGGCGTGTCCTGGATCTGCTACGACCGGCTGATGACCTTCGGCAAGAAGAAGGGTCCCGGCGGCGTGATGATGTACGACTACACCAAGCTCGAGCCGGAACTGGCGGAGTCCTGGACGATGGCGCCGGACGGCATGTCGGTCACGTTCAAGCTGCGCAAGAACGCCAAGTTCCACGACGGCACGCCGGTCACCGCGAAGGACGTGAAATGGTCTTTCGACCGCGCGGTCACGGTCGGCGGCTTCCCGACCTTCCAGATGAAGGCGGGTTCGCTCGAGAAGCCCGAGCAGTTCACCGCGGTCGACGACTATACCTTCAAGGTCGATTTCCTGCGCAAGGACAAGCTGACGATGATGGACATGGCCGTGCCGGTGCCGTCGATCTTCAATTCCGAGGAGGTGAAGAAGCACGCCACCAAGGAAGATCCCTGGGCGCTCGGCTGGACCAAGGCCAACGTCGCCGGCGGCGGCGCCTACAAGCTGGAATCCTGGAAACCCGGCCAGGAAATCATCTACGTCCGCTACGACGACTGGAAGTGCGGCAAGCTGCCGAAGATCAAGCGCGTGATCCAGCGCGAGATTCCCTCCGCCGGCAACCGGCGCGCGCTGATGGAGAAGGGCGACATCGACATCACCTTCGAGATGCCGCCGAAGGACTTCGCCGAATGGGCGCAGGCGAAGGGCAACATCCAGGTGTTCACGACGCCGATCGAGAACTCGATCTGGTACATCGGCATGAACGTCACCAAGCCGCCGTTCAATAACCTGAAGGTGCGGCAGGCGGTCGCCTATGCGATCCCGTACGAGAAGATCATGGACAACGCGATGTACAAGCGCGCCACCCCGATGTGGGGCGACAAGGACAACAAGGCCTCGGGCGTCGCCTGGCCGCAGCCCACCGGCTACAAGTACGACATCGTCAAGGCGCGCGCGCTGATGAAGGAGGCCGGCGTGCCGGACGGCTTCGAGACCACGCTGTCCTTCGACCTCGGCGGCGCCACGGTCGGCGAGCCGGCCTGCGTGCTGCTGGTGGAGGCGCTGGCGCTGATCGGCATCAAGGCGAAGATCGAGAAGGTGCCGGGTGCGAACTGGCGCGCGCAGCTGCTGAAGAAGGACATGCCGCTGATTCTCAACCGCTTCGGCGGCTGGCTCAACTACGCCGAGTACTTCTTCTTCTGGTGCTACCACGGCCAGAACGCGGTGTTCAACACCATGAGCTACCAGAACCCGGCAATGGACAAGCTGATCGACGCGGCGCGCTTCGAAACCGACCCGAAGAAATACCTGGCGGACGTCGACGGCTTCATCAACATGGCCTTCGAGGAAGTGCCGCGCGTGCCGCTGGCGCAGCCCAACTTCGACGTTGCCATGCAGAAGTCGATCAAGGGCTACACCTACTGGTTCCACCTGCAGCCCGACTACCGCGACCTGGAGAAGGCGTGATCGGCAAGGAAGACCTGCCGGGTCTCATGAAGGCCGTTGATCTGAAAATAGAAGAAACGAGAATCCCGGCAGTACTCGCCAACCTGCAGCGCATCGAACAGGTCGCGCAGGCGGTGAACGAGATCGAACTGGCACCGGAAGACGAGCTGGCGCCCCTATGGCGGCCGTAGAGCGGGCGCTGGCTGCGATCAAGGAGCGCGACGGGGCGATCAACGCCTTCACGGCGGTGCTGCCGGAGCGCGCGCTCGCCAAGGAAAAGACCGCGGCCGGGGTTTTGAAGGGAATTCCCTTCGCGGTAAAAAATCTTTTCGACGTCAAGGGCCTGTCCACCCTTGCGGGTTCGAAGATCAACCGCGACCTGCCGCCCGCCGCGCGCGACTCTCCTCTCATCGAAAGGCTGGAAGCGGCCGGCGCGGTGCTGGTGGGCACGCTCAACATGGACGAGTACGCCTACGGCTTCTCCACCGAGAACACGCACTACGGTCCGACGCGCAACCCGCACAACCTGGACCACGTCGCGGGCGGCTCCTCCGGCGGGTCGGCCGCCGCGGTCGCCGCCGGCATGGTGCCGCTCGCGCTCGGCTCGGACACCAACGGCTCGATCCGGGTGCCGTCGTCGTTCTGCGGCGTCTGGGGCCTGAAGCCCACGTTCGGGCGCCTGACGCGCGACGGCTCCTTCCCGTTCGTGAATTCGCTCGACCACCTGGGACCGTTCGCCGACAGCGTCGACTTGCTCGCCGCTTCCTACGACGTGATGCAGGAAGGCATGGCCGTGAGCGGCCTG
>DATJYN010000014.1:0-8042 GCA_035499575.1 Burkholderiales bacterium
CCACCAGCTTCTTCACGCCGGCGCTCTTGCACAGGCGCACGGCCTCCTGCCAGGTGGAGTGGCCCCAGCCGACGTAGGACTTCGCGTATTCCTCGTCGGTGTACATGCAATCGTAGATCACGATGTCGGCGCCCTGGATCAGGCCGAGTACGTTGCGGTCCGGCGTGCCGGGCACATGCTCCGTGTCCGTGACGTAGCAAACCGACTTGCCGCCATGCTCGATGCGATAGCCGGTCGCGCCGTCCGGATGGTTCAGCACGGCGGTGCGCACGGTGATGTCCGGCGCCAGCGGCAACGACGCTCCGCCCTTGAAGTCCCGGTACTCGATCTTCGCCTTGAACACTTCCGGGGGCACGGGGAACAGCGGCGCCATCATGAATTCGCGCAGTACGCGGTGAAGGCTCAAGTCCGCGCCCAGGTGCCCCGCCCAGAAACGGAAGCCGTTCTGCGGCTGGAAGAACGGCTTGAAGAAAGGCAGCCCGCAGACATGGTCAAAATGTGTGTGGGTGAAAAGGATGTCCGCGTCCAGCGGGGCCTCGGCGATCAGCCGGTTGCCGAGGTAGCGGATGCCGGTGCCGGCATCGAGCAGCAGTAGCCGGCCGCCGCAGCGTACCTCGATCGAGGAAGTATTGCCGCCGTAGCGAGCCGTCGAAGGCCCGGGGGCGGCGATACTGCCCCGCACCCCCCAGAACCGCACCAGGAACTCGTCCCCCGCAGTTTTCCCCGCGCTCACGGTTGCTACTGTGGCACGAACCCGGGCGGCTTGCACTATGATCCCTCCCCATGGAACGGTCTTTGTTCGGCTTCATCCTGCGCTACAGCAAGCGCGAGCAGTTGATGATCTTGCCGCTGGTCATTGCTTCGATGCTGATCTATTTCTCGATGCTCGACCTGCCGAAGGCGATCATCAACGAGGCGATCGGCGGCAAGCGCTTCCCGACCGAGGAGAGCGCGGTAGCCTTCCTCAAGGTACACCTCACGCTGCCGCATTTCCTCGGCGGCGAGACGCTGCACGTCTTCGACGGCTTCCCGCTGCACCAGCTGCCCTACCTTTTCGCGCTGACCTTCGCCTACCTGGCGCTGATCGTGGTGAACGGAGGCCTGAAGTTCCAGATCAACACCATGAAGGGCTGGCTCGGCGAGCGCATGCTGCGGCGCCTGCGCTACACGCTGTTCGACCATATCTTGCGTTTCCCGCTGGTGCGCTTCAGGCGCACCAAATCCGCCGAGCTCGCGACCATGATCAAGGACGAGGTCGAGCCGCTCGGCGGCTTCGTCGGCGAGTCGTTGATCTCGCCGCTGTTCTACACGCTCGAGGCGGGAACGGCGCTGGTCTTCATTTTCGTCCAGCATTTCTACCTGGGTTTCATCGCACTGATCGTGGTGGGCTCCCAGGCATTCGTGATCCCGAGGCTCCGGCGCCGGCTGCTGACGCTCTCGAGGGAACGCCAACTCACCGCGCGCCAGCTGTCGGGCCGGATCGCGGAGGTCGCCGATGGCGCGACCGAGGTGCACGCCAACGATACTTCAAACCACGAGCGCGCGGAGATCTCATCGCGCCTGGGGCGGATGTTCACGATCCGGTTCGAGTTGTACCAGCGCAAATTCCTGATCAAGTTCCTGAACAATTTCATGTCGCAGCTGGGGCCCTTCCTGTTCTACCTGCTGGGCGGCGTGCTGGTGATCAAAGGCCACCTCGACATCGGCACTCTGGTGGCCGTGATCGCGGCATACAAGGATCTGCCTAGCCCGATCAAGGAACTGATCGACTGGGACCAGATGCGGCTCGACGTGCAGATCAAGTACACGCAGGTAGTGGAGCAGTTCACTGTCGAGGACATGACGCCGCCCGAGCAGCAGGCGCCGATCGCGTCGCCGCAATTGCCGGGATCGGGCAACGTGCGGGTATCGGGCCTGATGCTCTCGGGTGAAGCGGGCACCAAGCTCATCGATGGCGTCAGCTTCGAGGTGGGCCTCGATCAGCATGTTGCAATCCTGGGTTCGCACGCGGCGGGCACCGGCGAACTGACGCAGATGCTGGCGCGCTTGATCGTCCCGAGCAGCGGCCGCGTCGAAGTCGGCGGCGTCGATATCACGAAAGCGCTGGAAGCGGTGACCGGCCGGGCGCTCGGCTACGTGGGTCCTTCCGCCTACCTGTTTCCGACCAGCGTGCGCGACAACCTGCTGTACGGGCTGCGGCACTATCCGATTCGAGAACCGGCCTACGAGGGCGCGGCGCTGAAGGAACACGTGTTCCAGATGAAGGAGGCGGAGCGCACGGACAGCACCCTGCTCGATTTCAATGCGGACTGGACCGACTACGCCGCTGCGGGCGCGACGGGACCCGAGGACATTGATGCGCGCATCGTCGAAATCCTGAAGGTCGTGGAGCTGGAGGAGACCATTTTCGAGCTCGGCCTGCGCAGCTCGGTGGATCCGGCGCAGCACCGTGGACTGGCCGAAAACGTGCTGCGCGCGCGCGCAGCGGTGCGCGCGCGGCTTGCGGCGCCCGGCATGCAGGGGATGGTGGAGCAGTTCGATGCCGGCAAGTACAACCGGAACGCCACGCTGGCCGAGAACCTGCTGTTCGGAACGCCGATCGGCAAGAAAATCTTCGACATCGAGAACCTGGCGAGCAACGCCTATGTGCGCAGCGTGCTGCGCGAAAAGGGGCTTACCGACGACCTGCTCAAGATGGGCCACAAGCTCGCCGAAACCATGGTCGAGCTGTTTAGCGGCCTGCCGCCGGGCCACGAGTTCTTCGAGCGCTTCAGCTTCATCAAGCAGGACGACCTGCCGGAAGTGAAGGCGGTGCTCGCACGGGTCGCCGAGGCGGGCTTGCAGGGCATCGAGGCGGCGGACCGCGACCTGCTGCTCGCGCTGCCGTTCAAGATGATCACGGCGCGGCACCGCCTTGGCCTGATGGATGAGGCCTTCGAGGCACGCATCCTGGAGGCGCGCCGCAGCTTTGCCGAAAAGCTGCCGGCGGCAATGCGCGCCGGCGTCGAGTTCTTCGATGCCGAGCGCTACAACGCTGCCGCAAGCCTGCAGGACAACATCCTGTTCGGCAAGATCGCCACGGGACAGGCGCAGGCCGCCGCCCGCATCCGCCCGATGCTGCACGAAGTGCTGCAGGAACTTCAGTTGCGCCCGCAGGTGGTGTCGATCGGACTGGGTTACCAGGTCGGCGTCGGCGGCGCGCGCCTGGCCACGGCCGACCGCCAGAAAGTGGCGATCGCGCGCGCGCTGCTGAAGCGGCCGGCAGTGCTGATTCTCGACCAGGCGGCGGCGGGCCTCGACGCGGGCTCGCAGAACCGCATCGTCAACAACATTCTCGAGATTCGCAAGGGACGCAGCGTGTTCTGGGCGCTGCAGCGCAACGACCTCGCCGAGCGTTTCGGCCACACGCTGGTGATGGACCGCGGCCGGCTCGCCGAGCAGGGGCGCTTCGGCGACCTGAAAAACAGCGGGGGCGCGCTGCAGAAACTCCTGAGCGCCGGTTGAGGAGATGAACCATGAGTCTTGAACAGGAATTCGAGCTGATCCGCAGGGTGCCGATCTTCAGCACCACCGATCCGTCGATGCAGAAGCTGCTCGCGTTCAGCAGCGATCGCCTGACCTACGAGGAAGGCCAGCTGATGTTCAGCGCCGGCGACCCGCCGGACAGCGCCTACATCGTGATGGAGGGTGAGGTGGACATCACCGTACCCACGCCGAAGGGTCCGCTGCTGGTGAATACGCTGGTGCGCAACGACGTCATCGGCGAGATCGGCATTTTCGGCGATGTGCCTCGAACTGCAACGGCGACCGCGCGTACGCGCGTGGAAGTCCTGCGCATCTCACGCGACGTGTTCGTCAATGTGATCCGTAGCAACCCCGACGCGGCCATCGCGTTGGTGCGCATCCTCGCCGACCGCCTCGCCAAGACCACGGCACAGCTGCGCCGCATGGCGGCCGAGGGCAGCCGGTAGGGTCTACGCCTTGCCGGTAGGGTCTACGCCTTCATGGTGCCGGTGTAGCGGTCCATTATCAGGTTGAAGCTGATCGAGACGCGGAGCTCCTCGGACAGGTTCGGGTGCACGTAGTGCTGCACCGGCGAAGGCCACATCAGGAGCGTGCCGGCGCTCGGGTGCACCGTGTGCGCGGCGCGTGCATCGGGTTCTGAGCCGACCGTGATCATGTTGGCGCCGGTGCGCGGATCGTAGAAGGAGATGCAAGCCGGCCTTGCCCTGGGATCGTCGACGCTCGCCGGGGCGGGCGGCACGCGCACGTAGTACGTTCCGCTCAGGTAGGACCGCGGATGCGTATGCGGCGCATGGTGGTCGCCGTACCGGTTGGTGCTGCACCAGGCGAAGAGCGTCCAGGACAGCTTCCGCTCGATGCCGGCATGGCTCAGGAAGGAAAGGGCGGTCTGGTTGATCTGCTTTTCCAGCCAGCGCACGGCCGGGTTCTCGCTGGAGAAGAAGTTCTGTTCCTGATAGCGCGCGGTGTAGTCGGCCTCGCGCGCTTCCTGCTCCGCGATGTGCGCGGCCAGGCCCTCGGTAGGCTGCTCGAAGCCGGGCAGCCGGCGCTTCACCAGCATGGTCGGCCATAGCCCGTTGAACGCCATGCGCGGCGCGGCGCTCATCGGTCAAGCTCGATGCGCAACGCGACCCGCAGCCACGGCGCGCGGGCGAGATGCACGCGGCTGTGGTGGCGCAGGTAGCCCGGCCACAGCATCAGCATGCCGGCGACGGGAGCCACGGTGCGCGTCTCGTTGAAGTTCGGATCGCCCTCGAGAGCGAGCGCGTTGAAGCCGATGCGCGGGTCGAGCAGCGACACGTGGCTCGCGGCGCAATCGCTGCGCAGGTGGCCGAGCTCCGGCGCCGCGGGCGCGTTGACGAAGTACAGGCCGGCGAGGTACGCGCCGGGGTCGTTGCCGAGCTCGCGGTATTGGCCGAAGCCGAGCGCTTCCAGGCGCCCGTCTAGCCGCCACCGCGGCTCCGGCTGCACCTTCATGCGTTCGAACCATTGGCCGACTGCCGCCGCGATTTCGGCGCGCAGCCAGGCTGCCGCGGGATGGTCGACCGCGAACAGGTTGCCGGCGATCCCGGGGGGCGCGGCGAGATTGGCCAGCGCCCGATTCTGCTTCTCGGCTCCGGGCAGCTGCATCTGGCCGACCCAGGTCGGCCAGAGAGGGATGATCTCGTCTCGGGCGGGTTCGCTCATCGCCATCAGGGCAGCGCGAACACTTCCTCGGGCTCCGCGACGCCGCGCAGCGCGAATTTTCCCAGGCTGGGGCAGGGCGCGCCGAATTCCGCCGCCATCGTGCGGGAGAGCACGACGTCCTGCCCGGTTTCCTTGCACAGCGATTCGATGCGCGCCGCCTTGTTGGCGGCGACGCCGATGACCGAAAATTCGAGGCGCTCGGGCGTGCCGATGTTGCCGTAGTGCACGCGCCCGAGATGCAGCCCGACGCCGCAGGCAAACTCGGCCAGGCCGGCCGCGCGGCGCGCGGCATTCGCGGCCCGCACGCGGGCGCGGGCGGCGCGCGCTGCGTCGACGGCGCGCATGCAGACCGCGCGGGCTTTTTCGCCGGTGGTGGGAAATACCGCGAGCGAGGCGTCGCCGATGAAGCGCAGGACTTCGCCGCCGTGCTCGAGCACTGCGCCGGCGGTGGCGACGAAGTAGTCGTTGAGCAACTCCAGGAAACGCTGCTCGCCGAGCGAGGCCGACAGCGGCGTCGATTCGCGCAGGTCGGAGAACCAGATCACCGCATCGATGCTCTGGCCGTCGCCGCGCTTGATCTGGCCGTCGAGCACCTTGGCGCCCGAGATGCGGCCCAGGTAAGTTTCGAGCAGCGTCCTGGCCAGGTCGCGGCTGTTGAAGTTCTCCATGACGAGCGCGAACGGGTGCAGCAGCCGCTGGATCTCGCTGATGTCATGGTCGCTGAATCCGCCCGGCCGCTTGGTGGTCAGGCTCACCGAATTGCGCGCGCCGTCGCTGAACAATACTTCGGACATGACGTAGTCAGTCATGCGCTGCTCGCGCAAGTCCTTCAGCACGGGAAAGTCGAGCGGGCAGTCGCGATCCTCGAGGCGTCGCCGGATCACGCGCTCGCCTCCGCTGATGCGCGCCGCCGGGCTGGTTCGATATTGCTCGGTGCCGCGAAAGCCGTGCTCGCCGCGCTGCGAGGTGACCTGCCGGCCGTCCCAGAAAAGCGCGACGCCGGCGTATTGCGGGTGCAGCGTCCAGAAGAAGAACGCCACGCGGTCGATCGGCAAGCCGGCGGCGCGCACGCGCTCGCAGATTTCCCGCACCACCTCCTCGCGAGTGTGCAGATGCCGGCCCTTGTGCATCAGCCAGTCGATCACCGGAGTGATGGACCATGACGTCATGTTGCGATTCCTAGTGCAGTACGCGCGGAACGGAAAGCGTGAACTCCGGAATCGGCGCTTCGAAGCGCGTGCCGTCCTCGGCGACCATCTGGTAGCTGCCGCGCATCGTGCCCACCGGCGTCGCGATGGCGGTGCCGCTCGAGTATTCATGCTGCTCGCCGGGGCGCAGCACCGGCTGCGCGCCGACCACGCCCAGGCCGCGAACTTCCTGCACCAGGCCCTGGGCGTCGGTGATGATCCAGTGCCGGCTGATCAGTTGCGCGGTCGCGTTGCCGGTATTGCGGATCGTGATGGTGTAGGCGAAGACGTAGCGGCCGGCCTTGTCGTCCGATTGCTCCGGCAGGTACTGCACCGCCGGCCTCACGGTGATCTCGTAGCGCTTCTCCTGTGCCATGCCGAATTGTACGACCGCGCGATAGAATGCCCGCCACCATGACGTTTCGCATCGCGCCGTCGATCCTGTCCGCCGATTTTGCCCGCCTGGGAGAGGAAGTGAGCGCGGTGGAGGCCGCGGGCGCAGACCTGCTGCACTTCGACGTGATGGACAACCATTACGTTCCCAACCTCACGATCGGCCCGCTGGTGTGCGCCGCGCTGCGCCCGCGCACCAAGCTGCCGATCGACGTGCACCTGATGATCAAGCCGGTGGACCGCATCATTCCCGAGTTCGCCAAGGCGGGCGCGAACATCATCAGCTTCCATCCGGAGGCGTCCGAGCACGTCGACCGCACCATCGCGCTGATCAAGGAATGCGGCTGCAAGGCCGGCCTGGTATTCAATCCGGCGACGCCGCTGACGCACCTGGATCACACGCTCGACAAGCTCGACCTGGTGCTGCTGATGTCGGTCAACCCGGGCTTCGGCGGCCAGCAGTTCATCGTTTCCGTGCTGCCCAAGATCGCCGAAGCGCGCGCCCGCATCCGCAAGTCCGGCCGCGACATCTGGCTGGAAGTCGACGGCGGCGTGAAAACCGACAATATCGCCGAGGTCGCGAAGGCGGGCGCCGACACTTTCGTCGCGGGTTCGGCGGTCTTCGGCTCGAAGGACTACGCCGCGACCTTGCGCCAGATGCGCGCCAAGCTCGCCGTGGTATAGTGGCCGGGTCATGAAACGCCTCTCCGCATCCTCCGCCGCCCTCTCTTGGCGCAGCTGGCGCCCCTGGCGCAGCTAATTCCTGCCTTACCGCGGGAGTTTTGTTCCCGCACTCCGTAGTACCCCTGGGCAGTACCGCAATACGCTGGAGCTTTTCATGACCGAACTTGAATTTCAGAGCCTTGCCGAGCAGGGCTACACGCGCGTGCCGGTGGTGATGGAATCGCGCGCCGACCTCTATACGCCGCTCGCGGTGTACCTGAAGCTCGCCAACGTTCCGCATTCCTACTTGCTCGAATCGGTGGTGGGCGGAGAACGTTTCGGCCGCTATTCCTTCATCGGGCTCGCCTGTATCGAGCGCATCGAGGCGAGGAACGGTGTCGTGCGACGGCTCATGCGCGAGGCGCGCGGGCGGGATGTCGTCCTTGAGAGCGTCGGCAGCGAAGATGCGCCGGCAGACCCCTACGAATACGTCCGCGGCTACCTGGCGCGCCAGCGCGTGGCGCCGGTGCCGGCGGCGCTGCGCTTCGGCGGCGGGCTGGTCGGCTACTTCGGCTACGAGACGGTGCGCCA
>DATJYN010000015.1:0-38388 GCA_035499575.1 Burkholderiales bacterium
ACCGGCGGCAACGTCGACCGGCGCACGGACATCTTTTCGGCCGGCATCATCCTCTACCAGTTCCTCACCGGCGAGAAGCCGTTCACCGGCTCGGGTGCCTGGACCATCGCGAAGAAGATCATCCAGGACCACCCGCCCGTCCCTTCGTCGATCAATAACACCATTTCTCCGCTGTTCGACAACGTCGTCAACAAGGCGCTGTCCAAGCAAGTCGAGACGCGCTACCAGACGGCAAAGGAATTCGGCGCGGCGCTCAAGCGCGCGCTCGAAGGCAAGTCGGAGGAGGACGAATCCGACAAGACGGTCGTCGGCTCGATGGGCGACCTGTCGTCGCTCGCCAAGCCCGCCGCTTCGGTGGCAGCGGCCAAGGCCGACTCGACCAAGGGCACCACCGCCACCGGCAGCCAGGAAGTCGAACTGGAGTTCTGGCGCGCGATCAAGGACGGCAACGATCCGGATGACTTCGAGCTTTACGTCCAGCAGTTCCCGAACGGCATTTACGCGGCGCTCGCCAAGCGCAAGATCGCCAAACTGAAGGGCGTCGCGCCCGAGGATACCGGCGCCAAGGCCAAGGAACAGGAGAAGAAGGAAGCCGAGGAGGCCGCCAAGCGCGAGGCCGAAGCCAAGCAGAAATTGGCCGAGGAAAAGAGCAAGCTGGAAGCACAGTTGCTGGCGAAGGAAGCCGAATACAAGAAGCGCGAGGCCGAGGCGGAAGCCAAACGCCTCGCCGAAGCCAAGGCGCGGGCGGAAGCGGACGCCAAGCGCGAAGCGGACCTGAAAGCACGTGCGGCGGCCGACGAAAAGGCGCGCCTCGAAGCGATCGAGAAGGCGAAGAAGGAGGCGGCAGCCGAACTCGCCAAGAAGGAAGCGGAATACCAGAAGCGCGAGGCGGACGCGCGCGCCAGGGCCGAGGCGGAAGCGAAGGCGCGCAAGGAGGCCGAAGCCAAGGCGAAGATCGAGGCCGAAGCACTGGCGGCGAAGGCGCGGGCCGAGGCGGAAGCCAGGGCGAAGAAGCAGGCGGAGGAATTTGCCAGGGCGAAGGCCGAAGCCGACGCGAAGGCGAAGAAGGATGCCGAGGAGCGCGCCAAGCGCGATGCCGAGGCGGCCAAGCGCGAAGCCGATTTGAAAAAGAAGCTGGCCGAGGCGCCCAAGGCGAAGATGCCGATCGGTACGGTGGTCGGCGTGATCATCGCGATCGCCGCCGCTGGCGGCGGCGCATGGTACTACTTCAACAAGGGCAACCTAGAGAAGCAGGCGGCCCTGACAGCGGCTCTTGAAACGGCGACCAAGGCGACTGAAGACCTGAAGGCGGCGCAGTCGAAGCAACTGGATGCGCTGAAGGCGCTCGAGCAGGCGAAGGCTGCCGAGGAAGCTGCGCGCAAGTCGGGGGACGCCGCGGCGCTGAAGAAGGCGCAGGACGAATCGCGGCGCCTCGAGGAGGAGACGAAGAAGCAGGCCGAACTCGTCAAGCAGCGCGAAGCCGCCGCCAAGAAGGCGGTCGACGACGCCAAGAATGCGCAGGAAGCCGCCAAGCACTCGAAGGCGGAGCCGACAAAGCAGGAGGACGTCGCGGCCGTGGCGCCGAATCCGGAGCCAGCGACCCCGAAGGTCGAGGCGCCGAAGTCCCCATCCGTCGCACCGGCAGCTCACGTGGCGGCGGCGCCGGAGGCCCCGAAGGCGCCAAAGGGCCCGCTGTCGCGCTCCGAGCGTGAGCGGATTGCCGATGATGAGGCGGCGCGCAAGGCGCTGGCCGCCGCCGGCAGGGCGCCCAAGGCCGACACTGTCGTGGCGTCCGCCGCGCCGACGGCGGTTGCGACGGCGCCCGGTACCGCTGCTGCGCCCGGCGCCGCAGCCCCCGCTGCGGCAAAGCCGGCCATCTCGGATAACGAAGTCCTTTACCAGCAGGCGCTGTCGATGGAAAACGGCGGCGACGTCAAGGGCGCGATCCGGGTCTACCGGCGCGCCGCTCGCGCGGGCAGCGGCAAGGCGGCCAAGCGTCTTGGCGAGATCTACGACAAGGGGGTTGCCGGAGTCTCGCGCGACTATGCCGAGTCGCTGCAGTGGTACGAAACCGCCCGCCAGCTCGGCGAGACGGTCGAAACGGCGGGTAAGCGCTAAGCCTTAGAATCTGCCCCTGCCTGTCCAGTGCAGGGTTCCGACATGGAAATGCCATGAGTGAGCGCTCGAAAAACGGAGCCGATCCGGACGCGACCGTGATGCTGCCGTCCGGCGGCGGGCTGCGCGCGCCCGACGACGACGCTACCGTGATGATTCCGGCGGCCAAAGCGGACGACGACGCGACGGTGATGATCCCGGCAGCGAAGCTGGATGAAGACGCCACGGTGATGATCCCCGTGCCGAGGCAGGACGACGATGCGACCGTGATGATTCCGGCCGCGTCAGCGGCCGAGGAGCCCGACCCGGAAGCGACGGTTGCGATCCCCACGCCAGGGCGCAAGCGCGATGCCGCCGCACCGGCCCTGCCAGCGGCACCCGCCGTGGGGAGGGAGGCGGTCACCCTCGAGTCCGGCGAACTTGGCGGACTGAATCCGCTGGTGGCGGCGGCGAATCCGGTACTGGCGGTGGTGGCGCAGATCCGTCACACGCTCAAGCATCCCGATCCGGAGGGCTTGCGTGCAAGCCTGCGGCAGCGGATCGAGGCATTCGAAGCCGCGGCGCGGGCCGGCGGCGCGAGTGAGGACACCGTCGCGGCCGCGAGTTTTGCCATGGGTGCGCTGGTGGACGAATCGGCAGCATCGACACCTTGGGGCGCGGGATGGGGTGCAAGCGACGGGGAGAAATTCTTCGATCTTCTGGAGCAGAAGGGCGCCGATCCGGCCGCCAATCGCGAACTTCTAGAATTTTTCTACGTGTGCCTGGCGCTCGGCTACGAAGGGCGCTACCGGAGCCTGAGCGATGGCCGCGAAGCGCTGGCAGATATGCGCGGCAAGCTTCTCGAGCAATTGCGGCAATTGAGGACGCCGAGCGACGGCGAATTGTCCGGGCGCTGGCGCGGCGCACAGGCGCCGGAGCGGCGACCCGCAGGCGCGCTCGGGTTCTGGGTTGCAGGTTCGGCGGCGGCACTGCTGCTGGCCGCGCTCTATATCGGCTACAGCGTATCGTTGGGCGGGCGTTCCGATCCGGTGGCGCGCGAGCTTGCGCAGCTCAAGGCCGCGCCCGAACCCGAGCGCCCGCAAGTTTCGGCCGCGCCTGCGCCTAGTCCGCATATCGCAGAACAGCTGGCGGCGGAAATCGCGCGCGGCGAAGTCGCCGTGACTGATGCTGCGGGCGCCAGCACCATTGTCATCCGCAGCGACAGCCTGTTCGCCTCCGGAAGCGCCCGCCTGGAAGCCGGCATCGAGCCGGTGATCCTGCGCGTGGCCGAGGCACTCGACCGCGTGCCCGGCTCGATTCTGGTCACCGGGCATACCGACGACGTGCCAATCCGCACCGCGCGTTTTCCGTCCAACTGGGAACTTTCCACCGAGCGTGCTGCCTCGGTGGTGAAGCTGATGGCGGGAAAGCTGGCCGACGGCTCGCGGCTGAAGGCGGAGGGCCTGGCCGATTCCGCGCCCGCGGTGCCGAACGACTCGGCGGCGAACCGCGCGCGCAACCGGCGCGTGGAAATCATCCTGAGGAGTGCGCATTGAGCGCGGGTTTTTCCTTGCTGCTGCGAAATCGCTGGCTGCTCGGGGGGCTTGCGCTGGCCGCGTTTGCGCTCGTTGTCTGGTCGGTCGGCGACCTCGTGACGCTTGGAGCGTGGCGGCCGTTCGAGACGGACGGGGGACGCGTTGCGTTAATCGCCGTCGCCGCGGCGGCCTGGATCGGCTGGGAACTACTGCGAGCAGCGCGTACACGGCGCGAGAACGAGCGGCTGCTCGCGGTGCTGGCGGGCGGCGGCGAGGCGGATTCCGCGGCGCGCGCCGCGCGCGAGGTGGCCGTATTGCGCCAGCGCTTCGAAGAAGCGGCCGCGGTACTCAAGACCGCGCGCTTCAGGGGGCCGGACGGCGAGCGGCGCTACGTGCACGAACTGCCCTGGTACGTCTTCATCGGCGCGCCTGGATCGGGCAAGACCACTGCGCTAGTGAACTCGGGGTTGAAATTTCCGCTAAAAGGGGCCGGCGGCGATCCGGCGCTTGCGGGTGTCGGCGGCACGCGCAACTGCGACTGGTGGTTCACGGAGGACGCGGTGCTGCTGGACACCGCGGGACGCTATACGACGCAGGAGAGCGACCTGCAGGCGGATGCCGCGGCCTGGCTCGGTTTCCTCGACCTGATCAAGCGCTTCCGGCCGCGCCGGCCGCTGAACGGCGCGCTGGTCACCCTAAGCGTGTCCGACCTGATGCTGTGGAGCGAGGATGAGCGCAGGCGTTACGCCTGGCACGTGCGCGCGCGCGTCGCCGAGCTTTACGAACGGCTCGGCGTGCGTTTCCCGGTCTACCTGCTAGTGACCAAGGCCGACCTGCTGGCCGGATTCATGGAACTCTTTGGCGAACTCGACGCGGGCGGGCGCGCGCGCGTCTGGGGCGCGACCTTCGGACACACCACCGACGGCTTCATGCTGGGCAGCCCGGGGCAGCGCTTCGCCGACGACTTCCGCGAGCTCGAAGGCCGCCTGTACGGCGAACTGCTCGAGAAGCTGCAGGCGGAGCGCGACCTGCAGCGACGCGCCGCCGCCTACCGTTTCCCGCAGCAGTTCCACGGCCTGGGTCCGTTGATCGAGGAGTTCCTCGACGCCGCGTTCATCGGCGTGCCCGGCACGCCCGAACCGGAACTGCGCGGCGTGTATTTCACCAGCGGTACGCAGGAGGGCAACCCGATCGACCGGGTGCTCGGCACCCTCGCGCGTAGCTTCAAGCTCGAGCGCGCTGACAAACCGGCTCTCGCCGGAAGTCCCGCCCATGCCGGCGGCGGCAAGAGTTTTTTCCTCATGCGCCTGCTGCGCGAAGTGATATTTCCCGAGTCCGGCCTGGCGGGTGCCGACGAAGGTCTGGAACGGCGCGCGCGGCGCCTGCGGCTGCTCGCGTACGGCGCCATTGCGGCGTTCGCCGTCGGGCTCGCTGCTCTCTGGACCGCGAGCTACCTGCACAACCGCGGCTTCATCGCCGCGGCGGAAACCAGTGCGGCGGCGGCCAAGGAGGAATTGGCGAAGCTCGGGCCGCCGCAGGCCGGCGACGACGCCCAGCTGCTGCGCGCCCTGAATGCGCTGCGGCTGCTGCCCGGCGGCTACCGCGACCAGAAAAGCGGCCTGTCGACCGCGCCTGATTTCGGCCTCTCCCAGGCCGGCAAGATCGGCACCCAGGCGCTGCGCGCCTATCGCAACGCACTAAGCGATGCGCTGCTTCCGCGCCTGGCGTTGTCGCTGGAGGAAGAAATCCGGCAGGCCTTGCGCGCATCGAAGCAGGAGGCGCTGGCAGAATCCCTGGAAGCCTACCTGGGCCTCTATGCGGGCGGCAAAGCCGACCGGAAGGCTGTAGAAACCGCGGCGCTGCGAATCTGGCAATTGCCTGACCCGGACGAGGCCGTCCTGCTTGCCCACCTGCGGGCCGGACTGGAGGATGGCGCGCCGGAGATGCGCCATCCGCGGGACGAGGCCATAATCAAGGCAGCGCGCCAGAAGCTGGCACCCGCAAAAACCTGATGAGCGACTCTTTCGAGACCGGCTGGTACGGCAAGCTCCCCACGAACGGCGATTTCGTGACGCGGCGGCTGCCGTCGTCGTTCATCGAGCCCTGGGATGCCTGGCTGAACGCCATGATCACGGGTAGCCGCGAGCAGCTCGGCTCGGGATGGAAGGATGCGTTTCTGTCCGCGCCGGCCTGGCGCTTCGTGCTGGCGCCCGGCGTGATCGGCCTGCAGGGCTGGGCCGGGCTGATCGTGCCAAGCGTCGACTCGGTCGGCCGCTATTTCCCGCTCACCGTGGCGAGCGGCCTGCCGGCGCGCAGCATCGATCCGGTGGCGACGCTGGTGCGCGCGCACAACTGGTACGAGGAGGTCGAGCCGGTGGTCGGCGTGGCGCTCTCGCCGGAAGCCGAAATCGGCACTTTCGATGCGCAGCTCGCCAACCGGCGCTTTCCCGGCGAGCTGGTGGCGACGCTGGAGGAGACGGAGGAGACCATCCCGCCGCGTTCGCGCGGGCAGCGCGCGCTCTGGATTCCGCTCGGTCCCGAGTTCCAGGGCGAAGCCGGCCTGCGCGGGCTCGCCAAGCCGCTCGCGGCGCCATATTCCGCTTGGCTCGCCGAGGAATCGGAGATTTTCGGGCGCAGCCTGATGCTGTGCGAGAAGCTGCCCGCGGTGGATCAGTTCTGTGCCATGCTGAACGGCGAATGGCACCATCGCCCCGGCGAGCGCCGGAGCGCCTGAGACTACCCCATGCCCCTTTCCATCAAAATCCTCAAGAAGGTCGGCAGCCGCTCCGACATGATCGCGAGCCGCAGCTGGCCGCAGAGCAAGATCACCATCGGCCGCGGCGAGGAATGCACGCTGGTGCTCGAAGATCCGAAGAAGCACGTTTCGCGAGTCCACGTTGAGCTGGAGGAGAAGGACGAGGGCACTTTCCGCGTCACGGTGATATCGAAAGTCAACCCTGTATTCGTCAACGGCAAGCGCCAGGCGCCCGGCAGCTATCTTGATCTGCATGCCGGCGACCGTTTCGAACTCGGCGAATACGAACTCGAACTGCTCGCGCCCGCCACCGCAGGCCGAACCATCTTCCCGACACTGGAGGTCGAGGAAACCACGCGTCCGAACAATCCGATGCTGCAGGTGCCGAAGGGCGGTGCGGCGCCGCGGCCTGAAAAGACGGTGCCGGTGGACGCGCTCGATGCCGAAGCGGCGCCGGTATCCGAGCATGAGCCGGCGTTCGATACCGGTAATTTGCCGCCCGTCGAGCCGGGCATCTTCGACGAGCCCGAGTCTGCTACTGCCGAGGCGCCTGCAGCCGCACCCCGACCGGCGCCGGCGATGGCCAATGAGGGTGATGTTTTTGCCGAGACGACGTATGTCGGCTCGGCTGCCAACAAGACGGCGACAAACCTGTTCGATGAAGCGACCTATGTCGGCGGCAGGCCTGGCGTGGGCGGCGCACCGGCGGCGGCCGCGGGCGCTGCGATCGGCAAAGCGGCAGGCGAGGCGGGCATGCGGGCGGCGGTGGACGCTTTCCTCACGGGCGCCGGCCTCGAAGGCAAGAAGATCGCCGACGCCGACATCGAGGCCTTCCTGCTGCAGTCGGGCAAGATCATGCGCGCCGCGGTCGAAGGTTCGATGGCGCTGCTCGCGGCGCGCGCCACGGCGAAGAAGGAACTGCGCGCGGAGGACCGCACCATGGTCGCCTCCAAGGACAACAACCCGCTCAAGCTGATGTCGGATCCGCAGGAGGCGCTCGCGTTCCTGTTCGACACCAAGGACCATGGCGCTGGCGGCTTTCTCGACCCGGTGCAAGCGGTGGGCGACGCCTTCGAAGACCTGCGCGCGCACGAAGTGGCGCTGTTCGCGGGCATGCGCGCCGCGCTGCTCGGCGCGATCCAGCGCTTCGACCCGAAGACGCTCGAGGCCGAGCTGGAAAAGAGCGCCGGCGGCCTGGGGCTGAACCGCAAGGCGAAGCTCTGGGAGCAGTTCGCCGCCTTCCAGCAGAAACTGGCGCGCGACGCCGAGGACGATTTCAACAAGGTTTTCGGGCGGGAATTCATGGGTACCTACATGGCCCAGGTGAAGCAGCTGCGGGGCAGTCGGCAATAACGCGACCCGGGCAGGCCCCCGGTTTCGGCAGGCCTTGCCAAGCTGTCTGATACTGTATATAAATACAGTATCATGTCCTCTCTCGCAGAAATCCTCCAGCGGCAGGCCGTCTGGCGCGGCGGGGCTGCCTCCGCCAGCGTCCCGGCCGCGCCGACCGGTTTCCCGGCGCTCGATGCCGTACTGCCTGGCGGCGGCTGGCCGGCCGGCGGTCTGGTCGAGGTACTGTGCCGTACCGAGGGCATCGGCGAGCTGCAGGTCGTACTGCCGGCGCTTGCCGCATTAACCATGGCCGGGCACCGCATCGCCTGGCTGGCGCCGCCGCATCTGCCTTATGCGCCCGCGCTAAGCGCCGCAGGCGTACGCCTGGACTGCCTGACCGTGGTGCATGCCCCCGGGCGTCGCGATGCCTTGTGGGCGGCGGAGCAGGCGCTGCGCGCCGGGACCTTCCACGCCCTGCTGCTGTGGTTGCCGCGCACCGGCTATGCGGAGCTGCGCAAGCTGGCAGTGGCGGCGCAGGCCGCCCCCGGCTTCGCGCTCGCGTTCCGGCCGCCCGAAGCGGGCTGCGAGGCTTCGCCCGCAGCGCTGCGGCTGGCGCTCGAGCCGGCAGCCGATGATGCCGGCGGGCTCGCGGTGCGCGTCTTGAAGCGGCGCGGCATGCCGCTTGCGGCGCCGCTTTTTCTGCCGCGCTCCCTCCCGGTCGAAAGACCCGTCTTTAAAAGATCCGCCCATGCTCTGGGTCGCGCTCCACTTTCCGCAGCTCCGGCGCCAGGCGCTGGCGCGCGGGCATGCGCCGCCTGAGCGCGGGCGCGAATCCTGCGAGCCCGAGCGGGAAGCGCTCGCGGCCGTGGCAGCCTGGGCCTGCCAGTTCACGCCGCGCGTTTCGCCCGAGCCGCCGCAGGCGCTGTTGCTGGAAGTCGAAGGCAGCCTGCGCTATTTCGGCGGACGGTGGAAATTCCTCGCGCGCCTGCGCGCAGGGCTGACCGGCCTCGGCTTCGAAGCGCGCATCGCCGAGGCGCCGACGGCGCGCGCCGCGCTTTGGCGCGCGCGAGGGGAGGGGGGCAGGCTGGAAGCGCTGCCGGTGGCGGTCCTCAATTTGGACATGCCGCAGATGGAATTGCTGGCGGGCCTCGGGGTCGGCACGCTGGGTGGATTGATGCGGCTGCCGAGAGATGGCATCGCCCGCCGCTTCGGCGCGAAGCTTCTGGATGAGCTCGACCAGGCGCGCGGAACCATCCCGGAGCCGCGTGCCTGCTTCACGCCGCCGCCGCGCTTCGAAGCGCGTCTCAGGCTGCCGTCGCCGGTGTCGCACGCGGAGAATGCGCTGTTCGCTGCCGGGCGCCTGCTCAGGCAGATGGAGGGTTTTCTCGCCGCGCGCCACGCGGGCGTCCGCGAATTTTCCCTGGGACTCGATCATGAGGATGGGGCCCCGACCCATGTGCAGGTGAAACTCGCCGGGCCCGGCCGCGACGAGAGGCACCTGACGCGCCTCCTGCGCGAGCGCCTGGGCGTACTTTCCCTCAGGGCCCCGGTCGAGGCGATTCGCCTGTCGGCCGGCCAGCTCGTCTCGATGCCAGGAAGCAACGGCCACCTGCTGCGCGATCCGCGGTCCGGCGGGGAAGAGTGGCTCCGTCTCATCGAGCGGCTGCAGGCCCGACTGGGAAGCGCCGCCGTGCATGGGCTGGACACGCGGGAAGATCATCGCCCGGAACGCGCCTTCCGTCATGTCGTCCCCGGGACGGAGAAGCCGAAAGAACGGGCACGCGGCGCCCCAGGCGCCCGACCGCTGTGGCTGGTCGAGCCTCCGCGCCGGCTCGCGGAAGGGGAGTTCGCGTTGCTCGCGGGTCCCGAGCGCATCGATTCAGGCTGGTGGGATGGTGCCGAGGCGCGGCGCGACTACTTCATCGCGCGTACCGGGCGATCGCTCGCATGGATCTATCGCGAGCGCGGCCACACGCGGCCCGAAGGCTGGTTCCTGCATGGCTTCTTTGCCTGAATACGCGGAACTTCACTGCCTCTCCAACTTCAGCTTCCTGCGCGGCGCCTCCCACGCCGAGGAGCTCGTTGGGCGCGCGGCTGAACTCGGCTACGCCGCGCTGGCGATTACCGACGAATGTTCCCTGGCCGGCATCGTGCGCGCGCACGTTGCGGCAAAGAAGCATGGCTTAAAGCTGATCGTCGGCAGCGAGTTCTGCCTCGAGGACGGCCTGAAGCTCGCGCTGCTTGCACCAGACCGCCAGGCCTACGGAGCGCTTTCGTCGCTGATCACCACCGGACGGCGGCGTTCGCAGAAGGGCGCCTATTCGCTGCGCCGCCAGGACGTGGAACTCGCCGCGCAGGGCGGCCTGCTTGCACTCTGGGTGCCGGGAGAAAGCTCGCAAGAGGTCGATGCGCGCTGGTTCCTCGAGCGATTCCCGGAACGCGGCTGGATCGCGGCTGAGCTGCATGCAGAGTCGGGCGATGCCGCAAGACTGAGGTCGCTCCGGGAGCTTGCCTCATGGTCTGGCCTGTCGCTCGTGGCGGCGGGCGACGTGCACATGCACGTGCGCTCGCGCCGGCGCCTCCAGGATGTCCTGACCGCGATCCGGCTCGGCCGTCCGGTGCGCGAGTGCGGCTATGCGTTGTACCCGAACGGCGAACGGCATTTGCGCATGCGCGCCGCGCTGGAGCAGGTCTACGGCGCGGATCTGCTGAAGGAAACCATCAGGATCGCGGAACGTTGCCGATTCTCGATGGGCGAATTGAAGTACGAGTACCCGGAAGAGATCGTGCCGCCCGGCGAGACGCCGGCCTCGTACCTGAGAAAGCTCGCGTTCGCAGGCCTGGAGACGCGCTACCCGGATGGCGTGCCCGAGAACGTGCGCGGACTGGTCGAGAAGGAACTTGCGCTCATCGCAGAGGTTCGCTACGAAGCCTTTTTCCTCACGGTCTACGACGTCGTGAAGTTCGCGCGCGACAAGGACATCCTTTGCCAGGGCAGGGGCTCGGCGGCCAATTCGGCCGTTTGCTTCTGTCTCGGCATCACCGAGGTGAACCCGAAGGATGGCAATACGCTGTTTGAGCGCTTCATCTCGAAGGAGCGGGACGAGCCGCCGGACATCGATGTCGATTTCGAGCATGAGCGGCGAGAGGAAGTAATCCAGTACGTGTACGAAAAATACGGCCGCGAGCGCGCCGCGATCGCAGCCACGGTGATCCGCTATCAGCCGCGTAGCGCGGTGCGCGATCTCGGCAAGGCGCTCGGCTTGAGCCTGGAGGAGGTGGACCGGCTGTCGAATTCCATGGCGTGGTGGGACAGGCGCTCGGAGTTGCCTGACCGGATGCGGGAAGCGGGACTGGCTCCGGACGATCGCCGGGCGCACAACCTCTTGGCGCTTTGCGGGGAACTGATCGGTTTTCCGCGTCACCTGTCGCAGCACGTCGGCGGCTTCGTCATCTCGCGCGGACCGCTCGCCGAACTGGTGCCGGTGGAAAACGCGGCGATGGAGAAGCGCACCGTCATTCAGTGGGACAAGGACGACCTCGAGGCCCTCGGTCTGATGAAGGTGGATGTTCTGGCGCTCGGCATGTTGTCGGCGTTGCGGCGCATGCTGGAATTCACCGGCATCAGGAAGCTGCAGGACATCCCGGAGGGGGATCCCGGCGTCTACGGGATGATCCAGAAAGCGGACACCATAGGCGTGTTCCAGATCGAGTCGCGCGCGCAGATGTCCATGCTGCCGCGTCTCAAGCCCGGGAATTTTTACGACCTGGTGATTCAGGTCGCCATCGTGCGGCCGGGGCCGATCCAGGGCGGCATGGTGCATCCCTACCTGAGGCGCAGGGATGGAACCGAGAAAGTCGATTATCCGAGCAAGGCGGTGGAGGAAGTGCTGAAGCGCACGCTGGGCATTCCGATTTTTCAGGAACAGGTCATGCAACTCGCCATCGTCGCCGCCGATTTCACGCCCGGCGAGGCGGATCAGCTGCGCCGGGCCATGGCGGCCTGGAAGAGAAAGGGCGGGCTGGAACCGTTCGAGAAGAAGCTCAAGGATGGCATGGCGCTCAACGGCTATCCCCAGGGGTTCGCAAACAGGATCTACGAGCAGATCCTGGGTTTCGGCGAATACGGCTTTCCGGAGTCGCATTCGGCGAGTTTTGCCCAGCTCGCGTATTTCTCGGCCTGGCTGAAGTTCCACCATCCCGCGGCGTTCCTCGCCGCGCTGCTGAACAGCCAGCCCATGGGGTTTTATGCCCCCTCGCAACTGATCCAGGACGCACGCCGGCACGGCGTCGAGGTCAGGCCTGCGGATGTATCGATCAGCCGGTGGGACTGCACGATGGAAGATGGCGCCGTACGCCTGGGCCTGCGCATGGTAGGCGGGCTCGGCGCAGCAGCAGGAGAACGCATCGTCGCCAGCCGGCCCTGCGGTTCGGTAGAGGAACTCGCGCAGCGGGCCGAACTGAGCCGCAAGGAACTAAAAGGCCTCGCGGACGCAGGCTCCCTGCAAGGCCTGGCGGGACACCGGAGGTACGCGCGTTGGGCAGCTTCGGGCGTCGAGAGCCACCCGCCGATGAACGTCCATGCAATGGAGCGCACCCCGATCCTCGCCGCGCCCACCGAGGTGGAGGAGATTGCAGCCGACTACGACAACCTGGGATTCACCCTGGGCCGACACCCTCTTGCGCTGCTGAGGGGCAACCTGGAAAAGCTCGGATTGATCGATGCGCAAAGGCTTGCCCTCCTGCCGCACGGCCGCCTGGCGCGCACGGCCGGGCTGGTGACCTGCCGGCAGCGTCCCGGCGACAGCGGGGTGCTGTTTGTCACCATCGAGGACGAAAGCGGTTGCACCAACGTGATCGTCTGGAGCGATCTGTTCAAGCGCTACCGCGGGGAGTTGCTGGGTGCGCGGCTGCTTGGCGTGGAGGGCGCGATCGAGAGCGACGGCCGTGTGGTGCACCTGATCGCGCGGCGCTTTGTTGACCACAGCCCGCTGCTGGCCGGCCTGCTGGGCCGGTTGGACGTCGCCTCTCACGACTTTCACTGACTTTCACAAAATTCCCGAAAGCGTCTTTTCCGTCAACACCTTATAATCGTTTGATGAGCGAACCTATCACTGTCACCGTCGCCAAGGATCTCGAGGACCTGATCCCGACGTTCATGAAAAACCGGGCCAAGGAGCTCGAAACGCTGCGCACCGCGCTTGCCGGCGGCGATCTCGAGCAACTGCGCCAACTCGGCCATCGCATGAAGGGCGTAGGCAATTCCTACGGCTTCGAGAAGGTCTCGCTGCTCGGCAAGAGCCTCGAGGACGGCGCCAAGTCGAGCGATCGCGCCGTCCTCGGCGCCATCATCGACGATTACGCGGATTACCTCGCGCGCGTCAAGATCGTCTATGAGTGAGCGGGTTGCCGGGTCCGCAGCAAAAGTGGCCAAGGCAGCACAAAGCGACTTCCGGGTACTCGTCGTGGACGACGACCCGGACATGGCCGGGTTCCTTGCCCGGCTGCTGCAGCAGCAGGGCTTGCAGGCGGAGGTCGCCGCCGACGGGCACCTTGCATTGCGGAAAATCGCCGCCTCACCGCCCGACCTGGTGCTGCTCGACGTGCAGATGCCGGGTCCGGACGGCTTCGAGATCTGCCGCCGGTTGAAGAGTAGCGATGCAACGGCGCTTCTGCCCGTGGTGCTGGTGACGGCGCTGGAGGACCAGGACAGCCGTGTGCGCGGCATAGAAGCGGGCGCCGACGATTTTCTCTCGAAGCCGGTGCGCCGCGAGGAACTGGTGGCGCGCGTCAACACGCTGCGCCGCCTGCACGAGACGCGCAAGGAGCTCGAGGGCCGTCGCCTTGCCGCCGAGGTGCAGGAAAAGGAATCCATCCGCAAGGCGTTCTCACGCTACCTTTCGCCGCGGCTCGCCGAGCGCGTGCTGCGCGACAGCCCGCGCGGCGGCGACGTGTTCCGCGACCTCTCGCATCGCGCGCTGGTGGTAGCGCTGTTCGCCGACCTGCGCGGATTCACTCGCCTTTCCGAGACCGTGCCCGTCTCCAGCATCGTGCCGATGCTGAACGAGTACTTCACCGTGCTGACGGCGGCGGTGCACGAGAACGAAGGCACGGTGTTCAGCATGGCGGGTGACAGCATGCTGGTGGGCTTCAACGTGCCGGTGCCGCAGCCGGACGCGACCGAACGCGCGCTGAACACCGGTCGCACGGTGATCCAGCGCTTCGGCCCGGTGGCGGCGCGCTGGACGAAGGAGTACGGCCTGTCGACGGGCATCGGCGTCGGCATCGAGGCGGGCGAGGCGGTGGTCGGCAACGTCGGCGCGCCCAGTTTCATGAGCTACACCATCATTGGCGACCCGGTGAACGTCGCCGCCCGCCTGATGCAGCGGGCGGCGCCGAACGAGCTGCTGATCGGCCCCCGCGCCGCCCAGTCCCTGACCGCGCAGCTCGGCGGCGCCGGCGACCTCCAGCGGCGCTCGGTGGAGCTGAAGGGCAAGGCCGAGCCGGTCGAGGTGGTATCGTTGCGGGTCGCGCCGGCCCGGTAGGCCGGTGCAAGGGAAGGGTCCAGGGGGGTCGTTGAAAGTCCTCATCATCGATGACGACGAGGATCTGCGGAACATCCTCGCGCATTACCTGAAGCAGGAGTGGCCGGAGCTCGTGGTGGAGCAGTTCGACCCTCTCGAGCGCGAAATGCCGGACGCGTCCTTCCCGCTCGGCAGCTACGACGTCGTGATCCTCGACTACATGCTCGGGCGCGGCGACGGCCTGGAGTGGCTGCAGCAGTTCAAGAAGCGCGCAGATTGCCCGCCGGTGATGTTCCTCACGGGCGCGGGCAACGAAGTCATCGCGGTGCGCGCGATGAAATATGGCGCCGACGACTACCAACGCAAGCAGGAACTGACGCGCGAGAAGCTGGTCACCTCCGTGCGCGAACTGACGCGCGGCAAGATCGAGAAAACGCAGCCGCCGCCCGAAATCGTCGCGCGGCAGGCGGGCCACGAGCTCGGCGCGCGCATCCAGATCCCGGGCATCAAGGTGCTGCGCCTGATCGGCGAAGGCGGGATGTCGCGCGTCTACCTGGCTGCGCGCGAAGGCGACGACGAACCGCTGGTGGTGAAGATCCTGCGCAGCGAAGTCACCGGCGACAAGAAGGCGCTCGAACGCTTCATCGAGGAATACAACCTGGTCGGCCGCATCCACAGCCGGCACGTGGCGCGCATCCACAGCCACGGCCTGTCCGGCGATCTTGCCTACCTGGTAATGGAATTCTTCGACGGCGGCGACCTGAACAAGCGACTGGCCGACAAGCCGCTGCCGCCCGAAGAATGCCTGCAGATTTTCCGCGAGCTGATGTTCGCGCTGGGCGACATCCACGAGCAGGGTATCCTACATCGCGACCTGAAGCCGCAGAACCTGATGTTCCGCGCCGACGGCAGCTTGGCGATCCTTGATTTCGGCATCGCCAAGCACATCGACGCCATCGACCGGACCGGCCATGGCGAGGTCCTCGGCACGCCGCGTTACATGAGCCCTGAGCAGGTGCGTGGTTCGGCGCTCGACCTGCGCACGGACATCTACAGCGCCGGCGTGCTGTTGTTCCAGATGCTCACCGGCATGCACCTGTTCGACGGCGAAACCGCGGTCGAAGTCGCGCTGCACCACCTGAACACGCAGCCGCCCGACCTGCCGGAAAGCCTGGCCGCCTACCAGCGGCTGATGGACAAGCTGATCGAGAAGGACCGCGACGCGCGCTTCCGCAACGCCGACGAAGTGATCGGCTTCCTGTCGCGCAAGTACTACCAGGGGACCGGCGCCTTTGGCGCCGAGAAGACGGTGAAGATGTAGCTAGGGTAGGGTCGCCCAGAGCGCCCGCAATTGCTCGGGCAGGTCCCTTGGCGAGAACGGCTTGGAGATCGTGCCGAGCGCGCCCATGCGGCGCAACTCTTCCAGTTCGCGCTGCGAAGCCTTGGCGGTGATGAAGACTACCGGCAGCGCTTTCGTATCCGGATTCGTCTTCATCTTCTTGAACAGTTCCGGCCCGTCCATGCCGGGCATCATCCAGTCGAGCATCACCAGGTCGGGCTTGAAGGCGGCGATGCGCTCGATCGCCACCAAAGGGTCGCCGACCACCTCGACCGTCATCTTGCCGACCTTCTCGAGCGACATGCGTACGATGCGCTGGATGTCCTCGTCGTCCTCGACGTAGCAGATACGGTTCAGCGGCTGCGCTGGCATGGCGATCCTGTTACGGCTGCTGCGGCAGTTCGAACCAGAACGTGGTGCCGCCGCCGCCGCGGTCCGAAAAGCCGATCTTACCGCCCATCATCTCGATCAGGCGCTTGCAGATCGCGAGGCCGAGGCCGGTGCCGCCCTTCTGGCGCGTGTAGGACATGTCGGCCTGGGCGAAGCGCCCGAAGATTCGGCTGCGGAAATTTTCCGGGATGCCGGGCCCGCTGTCGTCCACGCCGACGCGCACGTTGCCATCGGCCGCCGGCTGCATGGTCACCAGCACGGTCGCGCCTTCGGGGGAGAACTTGGCGGCGTTGGACAGCAGGTTGGTCATGATCTGCAGCAGGCGCTTGCGGTCGGCATTTACCTTCACCAGCGGCAGTTCGCCCGAAGCCGCGAGTCGTACCTTGTAGCGGTCGGCGAAGCCGCGATTGAGCGCGAGCGATTCGGCCACCAATTCGCTCAACAGCAGCGGCTCGGGGAACAGCGTCAGCTTGCCCGACTCGATCTTCTCGACGTCAAGTACGTCGTTGATCAAGTCGAGCAGGCGTTGGCCGTTGCGTTCGGCGATGGTCGTCAGTTCGAGCACGTCCTTGTCGATGTCGCCTAGCACGCCCGAGTTGATCAGCTGCAGCGAGCCGATGATCGAGGTGAGCGGCGTGCGCAGCTCGTGCGACAGCGTGGAGGTGAACTCCTTCTTCATGCGCTCGGCTTCCAGCTGCTGCGTGACGTCGCGGCCCTGCGCGATGATGGCGACGATCTCGCCGGCGGCGTTGACCAGGGGTGTCACCGTCCATTCGCAGACGATGGAGATGCCGTCGCGGCGCGGGTTGCGCAGCTTCAGGCCGGTCAGCGGTTCCCGGTTCATGATCAGCGATCGCCACTGCGCGTCGAAGTCGGCCTGGTACTGCGGCAGGATGAGCTTGCTCACCGCCTGGCCAGCAAGCTCGGACGGAGGATAGCCGAACAGCAGTTCCGCAGCCGGGTTGACCTGCTGGATGCGCCCGGCTGGATCGAGTTCTAACACCGCGATCGGCGAGCGTTCGGCGAACAGCGCCAGTTTGCGGCCGGAGGCCTCCACCTGGCGGCGAGCTTCATCCAACTCCACCAGTTGCTGCTCCAGCCGCTGGTTGAGCGCACTGTAATCCTCGGTCAACTTGCCGTAGGCGTGCCGCAGCCGGTAGCCCGAGTTGTAGACGCGTGTCAGGCCGAAGGCGATACCGACGTTTAGTACGTAGAACGCCGGAATGATGAGTGCGATCTCGGCGAACAGTTTGTTGCCGAAGGTCGCCAGCACGTAGGTGAACGGGAACAGGATGCCTGCGGCATAGACCGCGTAGATCGGCCAGGACACCGCGTAGATCGGGATGCCGCCGCCCACCAGCACCGATAGCAGGAAGGCGAGGAACACCTGCTGCTCGTCGGCATGCGACGGGAAGAATACCGCGGCGGCAAATCCCCAGGTCGAGCCGGCCGCGAAGGCACTGATGCCAAGCCAGCGCAGCCACTGCGCCGCTTCGCCGATCCTGTCCTTGCTGCGGCGGTAACTCCAGTACAGGGCAATGCGCATGAGCGTGAGCAGCACCACCAGCCCGCCCCAGGCCAGGACGATTTCGATGTAGCGGCCTTCGCGCAGCTCGTAGGTGGCGAGCACGCCGATGGCGAAGGTCCCGGCGACCGCGACCGGCATCTGGCTGTACAACTGCTCGACGCGGTCGGCAAGCACGAAGCGCGGGTCGGCCGACTGCCGCAGGCTGATCTTCTCGGGGGCGGAACTGCGATTCGGGGTGGTTGTCGGGGAATTCATCTGGGGCAGGGAAACAACCCCGGATTATAGGCGACCCCCTCGTGGGGCGGGACGCGGCGATCAAGCCGCGTTTACGCTATTACAGGCTTTTGCCGCTGCGGATTACGCCGACGGCGATGCCTTCGATTGCCAGCTGGTCGCGGCGCAGGTCGAGTTCGATCGGCTCGAACTCGGGATTCTCGGGCAGCAGCTGGACTGCATGGCCGCGGCGCTTCAGGCGCTTGACCGTGACCTCGCCGTCGATGCGCGCGACCACCAGCTGGCCGCTCTGCGCCTCCGGCGTGCGGTGCACCGCGAGCAGATCGCCTTCGAGGATGCCGGCGTCGCGCATCGACAGGCCGCGCACGCGCAGCAGGTAGTCGGCGCGCGGGGTGAACAGGTTCGGGTCCATCTGGTAGCGCGCCTGCACGTTCTCTTCGGAAAGAATCGGGCTGCCGGCGGCGACGCGGCCGACCACCGGCAGTTCGAGCAGCCGGCTGACGCGGTGGCCGCCCCCGCCGCGGATCTTGATGCCGCGCGAGGAACCGGAGGAAATATCGAGCGCGCCCTTGCGCTCGAGCGCGCGCAGGTGTTGTTCGGCGGCGTTGACGGAGCGGAAGCCCATGCGTTCGGCGATCTCGGCCCGGGTCGGCGGGAAGCCGGATACCTCGGTGAGTTCCTTGATGAGCTTCAGGATTTCGGACTGGCGTTCCGTGAGTGGTTCGGACATGGCGACTCCGATACTGTTTTTAAGAGCAGTGAAAGCATATACAGTATTCGGGAAAAAGGCAAATGGAATCAAGGCCTCCGGCACCTGCAGGTACAATCCGCCGATGATCATCGAGTCGCTGCTCGATACCGACCTGTACAAGTTCACGATGATGCAGGTCGTGCTGCATCACTTCCCGGGCGCGCAGGTCGAGTACCTGTTCAAGTGCCGCAGCGAAGGCGTGGACCTCGCGCCGCATGCCGAAGAAATCCGCGCCGGCATCGCCGACCTCTGCAAGTTGCGCTTCCGCGAGGAGGAACTCGCCTACCTGCGCGGCCTGCGCTTCATGAAGTCGGATTTCGTCGACTTCCTCGGCCTGTTCCACTTCAACGAGAAATACATCAGGGTCGAAACGACGGCACAACCGCCGGGGCTGGCGATCTCGATCCGCGGGCCCTGGCTGCATACCATCATGTACGAGATCCCGGTGCTGGCGATCGTCTCCGAGGTCTACTTCCGGCGTACGCAACCGAAGCCGGATCTCGCCGAAGGCCGGCGCAGGCAGAAGGCGAAAATCGAGCAGGTGAGGGCGCTCGAACCCGGCCTTGTCTTCCGCATCTCGGACTACGGCACACGGCGGCGTTTCTCGCGCGCCTGGCACGATGAAATCATCGGCACCTTCAAGCGCGAGATCCCGGAGCGCTTCGCGGGCACCTCGAACGTCTGGCTGGCGATGCGGCATGGCGTGACCCCGCTCGGCACCATGGCGCACGAATACATGCAGGCTTGCCAGGCGCTCGGACCCCGCCTGCGTGATTCGCAGGTGTTTGCCTTCGACGTCTGGGCCAGGGAATATCGCGGCGACCTCGGCATCGCGGTGTCCGACACCTACGGGACGGACGCGTTCCTGCGCGATTTCGACATGTATCTGTGCAAGCTGTTCGATGGCGCGCGGCACGATTCGGGCGACCCGTTCCAATGGGGCGAACGGATCATCGAGCACTATCGCAAGAACCGGATCGACCCGCGTGCGAAGACGCTGATCTTTTCCGACCAGCTCACGGTGCCGCTCGCCATCGACATCGCGCGCCGCTTCCAGGGCCGCGCGCTGACTTCGTTCGGCATCGGCACCAACCTGACCAACGACCTGGGCTACGAGCCGATCAACATCGTCATCAAGATGACCGAGTGCAACGGCCAGCCGGTGGCCAAGGTTTCGGACGCGCCGGGCAAGACGGTCAGCAAGGACCCCGGCTACCTCGCCTACCTGCGGCAGGTGTTCGACATCGAGAAGACGGGAGTGGATTGAGCACGGCGGTAGCGGTCCTCGTCGTCTGCTTCGCGCTCAACATGCTCGGCCGGGGCATGGGCGACAGCTACGCGGTATTCATCCTGCCGCTGGAGCATGAATTCGGCTGGCCGCGCTACCAGCTCACCAGCGTGTACTCGGTCTTCCTGCTGATGAACGGCTTCAGCGCGCCGCTGGTCGGGATCCTGTTCGACCGCATCGGGCCGCGGCTGGTGTATGCGGCGGGCATCGGCCTCATCGGCGGCGCGTTCTTGCTTGCCAGTTCGCTCGACCATCTCTGGCAGTTCTACCTGCTCATCGGCGCCGCAGTCGGCACCGGCGTCTCGATGACCGGCATGGTACCGGCGTCGGGTCTGCTGTCGCGCTGGTTCCGCGGCCGGCTGTCGCGCGCGATCGGCATAGCCTTCGCCGCTACCGGCGTCGGCATCGTCGTCTTCGTGCCGCTCGCGCAATTCCTCGTCGAGCACTACGGCTGGCGCCATGCCTACCGCGCTCTCGGCGGACTGTTGCTCGGCGTGGCGCCGCTGGTCCTGTTCCTGCTGCCCTGGGGACGCTTCGCTGCCGGCAGGCCCGCTGCGCGCCCCGGCGAGGCTCCCGCCGCGCACGGCGAGTGGACGCTGCGCAAAGCGATGACGACGCGCATCTACTGGGGGATGGTGCAGGCGTTCTTCTTCACCGCGCTCGCGATGTTCTCTATCCTCGTGCAGCTGGTCGCATTCCTGGTCGACGGAGGTTTCTCGCCGCTGGCCGCTGCGACCGCATACGGCTTCTGCGGCATGCTCTCGGCCGGCAGCGTGATGGGCAGCGGCTTCCTGACCGACCGCTTCGGTTCACGCCAGACGGTGAGCGTCAGCTTCGCGGGCACGATGACCGGCATGGCTCTGCTGTTGGCGCTGGCATCCTACCCGTCGACGGCGCTGCTGGTTGCCTTCGTGCTCGTATTCGGCATGTCGATGGGCGTGCGCGGCCCGATCATTTCTTCGATTTGCACGCGGCATTTCGCGGGCCCGCGAGTGGCGACCATCTATGGCACCGTGCTGGCTTCCAATTCCGTGGGCGCGGCGCTGGGCTCGCTGCTGGGCGGCGTGCTGCACGACCTCACGGGCGGCTATGCCTCGACGCTCGTGTTCTCGATCTGTTCGGTCGCGCTCGCCTCGATGCCATTCTGGATGGTGCCGGCGCTGCGAAATTATCGCTAGGGCGCTACGGAATTTCCTCTACGTTCAGAGGTTGGAAATGGCGGTCATGCGCCGCACGCGTTCATTCAGGGTGCAGCCCCTCAGATCCGCCGCGCCGCGCTCGGTCACGACGATGCCGGCCTCGCTGCGCGGCGTGGATACCGGGCCGGAGAGGAACTCTACAATGCGCGCTGCTGGCAGCACCAGCAGTGACAGGCCGCCGGGCGAAAAACCGGCGGCACGGATGAAATCGAGCGCGCCGCCAACAGCGCCGAGGTAGCTGCCCTTGGCGACTTCGGCGTTGACCTGGCCGGTGAGGTCGATCTCGACTGCCGAATTGATCGCCACGAAGCGTTCGATCTGCGAGAGCACGCGCGGGTCGTGGGTGTATTCAGTGGAACGCATCTTCAGGACGGGATTGTCGCGCGCAAAGTCAAACAGCTTGCGCGTGCCGATCAGCTGACCGCAGACGATCTGCGTGATGGCGCCGCTGCGCACGAGATCCACGACGCCGTCGCCAACCGTGCCCGAATGAATCTTCAGGCCCTTGTGGCCGCCGAGAGCGCCACACACGGAATCAGGCAAAACACCGAGGCCGAATTCCAGCGTCGCGCCGTCCGGGACGAAGGCGGCCGCGTGCCTTGCAATCGCTGTCTCGACGGTGCCGGTGCGCGCGGCGGTCGCGACGGCGGGCGGCCTGGAGGAGTCGACGATGAGCGCGAAATCCTCTTTTCTGAACAGCCGCTCCGTATGCGTCCACGGCACCTGGTCGTTCACTTCGGCAATGACAGCGCGCGCTGTCTCTATGACGGGCGGCAGGTAATCGACGGCCAGGCCCAGGCTGTATTCGCCGCGCGCGTCGGGCGGGCTCACCTGGATAAGCGCCACGTCACCGGGAATCCTGCGTTGCCGGATCAACGCCGCGAGCTGCGAGTAGGGATGGGGGTGGATATCCAGCACGCCGGCATCGGCTAGGGCACGATTGTGGCCCGCCCCGCAATAGGCGGAAAGGCGCAGATGATCCGCATGCTCCGGCCGGACGATGCCCGAGTAATTGACGCCGAGAAACAGGTTCGCGCCGGAAAATGCCGCGCGTTGCGCGACGAGTGCCTCCATGAGCGCCTGCGGCTCCGCGCAGGCCTGTCCCGCGATGATTCCATCACCCGGACGAATGAAGCGCGAGAGGTCGGCACGCATGCGCCGATGCTAACATTCGCAACCGACTTTTCCGCCGGAGGTCCCGATGCTCGATGCGAAGTCCCTGAACGTGCTTTTCCACGAAGCGCGCACGCACAACGCCTTCTCCGGCACCGTGACCGACGCGCAGCTGCGCGCGCTCTACGACCTGGTGAAATGGGCGCCGACTACGATGAACACGCAGCCAGCGCGCATCGTGTTCGTGCGCACGAAGGAGGGCAAGGAAAAGCTGCGGCCCGCGCTCAGCCCGGGCAACCTCGACAAGACCATGGCGGCGCCGGTTACCGCGATCATCGCCTACGACCTGTATTTCTACGAAAATCTGCCGAAGTCGTTTCCGCACCGGCCCGACGCGATCAAGGGATTCCAGGGCGACGATAAGAAGGCAGGCAACGAAAAGATCGCTTTCCGCAACGGTTCGATGCAGGGCGGCTACTTCATCCTTGCCGCGCGCGCTCTCGATCTGGATACCGGACCGATGTCAGGTTTCGACAATGCCAAGGTGGACGCGGCCTTCTTCCCGGACGGACGCTGGAAGTCTAATTTCCTGTGCAACCTCGGCAAGGGCGATCCGTCGAAAATCTTCGGCCGCAGCCCGCGGCTCGCCTTCGAGGAGGCCTGCAGGCTCGCTTGAGCATGGTTGCGCGCAGATTCATGCAGGTCGACGTCTTTACGAAAGTCCCGTTTCGCGGCAACCCGGTCGCCGTGGTGCTGGAGAGCGCCGGGCTGTCGGCGGGAGACATGCAGCGCATCGCCGCGTGGACCAACCTCTCCGAGACCACTTTCTTGCTGCCGCCTTCGTCGGCTGCGGCGGATTACAGGCTGCGTATCTTCACTCCCAGAGCCGAGTTGCCCTTTGCCGGCCATCCGACTATCGGCAGTGCCCACGCGGTCATCGAGGCGGGTATCGTCAAGCCGAAGGGCGGCAAGCTCAGGCAGGAATGCGGCGCCGGCGTCCTCGACCTGGAGGTGGATGGTGCGACGATCTGGCTTGACGCTCCGCCGGCAACCGATACGCCTGTCGATGCGGTCGATCTCGACTTCCTTGAAAAAATCCTCAAGGCGAAAAGCACGGGTGTGCCGCGTATCATGAACGTGGGTCCGCGCTGGCTGATTGCGGACCTTGGAGGCGCGGGCGAGGTGGCCGCGCTTGCGCCGGACATGGCTGCGCTGGCGGAACTAAGCAACCGGCTGTCGATCGGCGGCGTGACGGTGTACGGTACTGCCACGGACGGAAGGTCCGCCGTCCATGTGCGTTCCTTCGCGCCGGCGCACGGCATACCCGAAGATCCGGTCTGCGGCAGCGGCAACATCAGCGTCGCGGCCTACCTGATGGCTACCGGTCGAAGCAGGGCGAATTACGTTGCCAGGCAGGGCATGCAAATGGGGCGCGATGGAGAGGTCTCCATTCGCTACGACGGCAAGAAAATATTCCTTGGCGGCAGTTCAGTGACCTGCGTCGACGGCTTGCTGCAGGGTTGAGGTGGACGTGCTTTCGCTTCCGCTGGTCGGGTGGTTGTACACCGTTGGTTGCAGTGTTGCGTTGCTCGCCGGTACCTGGCTGACCCTGGGCGCCTACAAAAGCGGCGAAGCCGGCCGACGTGCGCTGGCGCAGCGCCTGCTCGATGACATGATTTTGTACAGCATCTGGCTGATCGGCCTGGCCGGCGGTACAGGCGTACTGATGGGGAAATCCTGGAGTCTGTGGGTGCTGCAGCTGTTTTGCTGGGCGCTGATCGTTCTGGCTTTCATGTCGGCGCTCAACCGCTGGCGCGCCGCGCCGCCGCCGCGCCGCCTGTTGGCGATGAGCCTGGCGCTATTCCTGATGCCGCTGGTCTTTGTTTGCGTAGCGACCATCCTGACCCTGCGCGGGGAAACAGCGCTGCGCGTCCTGGCGGGATAGAGGGTAGGATTTCGCCATGGCGATGTTTCCCGTCATCGAGGTTTCCGGCAGCGCGTTCGAGCGCGGGAGACTGCACGGCGAGCGGGCACGCGACCGCGTGGGCCGGTCGCTGGCCAATTATGCGCGGCTGTTCGCGTTCAACGGGATGCCCTGGGAGGAGGCGCAGCGGCGCAGCGGCGCATATCGCGACGTCATCGGCGCCTTCGACGCCGAATTGCTCGAGGAAATGGAAGGCATTGCGCAAGGCGCCGGCCGCCCGTTCAGCGAAATCCTGACGCTGAATGCCCGCACCGAGCTGCTGCCCGCCGCGTTCCTGACCGGGGCGGACGCCGGCGAATGCACGGCGATCGCGGTGAAGCCGGCGGCGAGCGCGAGCGGCGAAACCCTGCTGGCGCAGAACTGGGACTGGGTCGGGTCGCAACGGGACTCCCTGGTACTGCTTCGCGTGCGCGAGGGAAATGAACCGGGCTACCTCACGCTCACCGAGGCGGGCATGCTCGCGAAAATCGGCATCAACGCCCAGGGATTCGGCGTCTGCCTGAACATCCTGCGCTCCACCTTCGATGGCGCAAAGCCGGGCGTGCCGGTGCACGTGCTTCTGCGCGCGCTGCTGAAGCGCGCCGGCGTGCGCGATGCCGTCGCGTTTGCATCGGCGCTGTCGTTCGGCGGATCGTCGAACATCCTCTGCGCCGATCGCGGCGGAGACGCTGCAAGCCTGGAATTTTCGCCCAAGGGCCTGCGCGTGGTCCGGGGCGAGGGCGGCACGCTGTGCCACACCAACCACTTCCTCCATCCCGAGGCGACGGCCTGGCAGGCAACGCATGTACCGAACCTGTCGACCCTGCCGCGGCTTGAGCGCGCGCTGGAGATGGCCGCGGCGCGGCCGAAGCACGGCGTCGAGGACTTGAAGCGGCTGCTGCGCGACGAATCGGCCGGGCTGCTGTCCATTTCCCGCAAGCCGGACCTGTCGCTGCCGCCCGAAGCGCAGCTGGAGACCGTCGCTTCGGTGATCATGGAGCTCGCGCGCGGAGTGATGCATGTCGCGCCGGATGTGCCCTCGCGGGCCGAGTATCGGCCTGTCGCGCTCGCCCTAGACGGACAGGTAGCGTTCGCTTAGCCCAGGGTCGGCGTCCAGCGCCGCCATGGTGCCCGAGTAGCAGATGCGCCCCTTTTCCAGGATGCAGGCGTGCTCGGCGACCCGGCGTGCGTAGCGCAGGTTCTGTTCGCACAGCAGCACGGTCAATCCTTCGCGCTTCAAATCGCGTATCGATGCCGCGACCGCATCCACGATCACCGGCGCCAGGCCTTCGAAAGGCTCGTCCAGCAGCACCGCGCGCGGATTGCCCATCAGCGTGCGCGCGATCGCCAGCATCTGCTGCTCGCCGCCCGACATGCTGCCGCCCAGCCGTTCGCGCATGCGGCCGAGATTGGGGAACAATTCATACAGCTTCTGCGGGTTCCATTGCGGTGCACCCGCGCGCGGCGGCTGCCGGCCGGCCTCGAGGTTTTCCGCTACGCTCAGATCGGTGAAGATGCGGCGATCCTCCGGAACGTAGCCAAGGCCGCGCCGGGCGATTTCGAACGGCTGCAGCCTGGTGATGTTTTGCCGTTCAAGATAAATTTCCCCCGACGTCGCAGGCAGCAATCCCATGGCTGCCTTCAATGTCGTGGATTTACCCGCGCCATTGCGCCCGAGCAGTGCCACGACCCTGCCGGTATTCACCTCCAGGTCGAGGCCGAACAGCACCTGAGCGCGGCCATAGCCGGCGTTGACGCGCTTCAGTTCAAGCATGGCCGCCTTCTTCGCCGAGGTAAACCTCGCGCACGCGCGCGTCGGCGCGGACCTCGGCAGGCGCACCCTGCGCGATCAGCTCGCCTGCGGCCAGCACGATCACGCGGTCGGCATAGCGGAAGACGACGTCCATGTCGTGTTCCGTGAACAGCACGGAGATGCCTTGCTCCCTTGAAATGCCTTGCACGAGATCCATGAGCGCTTGCCGTTCCTGCGGGGCCATGCCCGCGGTCGGCTCGTCCATCAGCAGCAGGCGGGGGCGGCCAGCCAGCGCAACGGCGAGTTCGACGCGTTTCAGGTCGCCGTAAGCGAGCTCCCCGCACTGCCGCCCCGCGAGCTCTGCGATCCCGGCCTGCGCGAGCAGTTCTTCCGCCGAGCCCTGTTTCCCGGTGCGCGCATGCATCGCGACTTGCAGATTCTCGCGAACCGTCATGGAGCCGAAAATGGCGGCAACCTGAAAGGTGCGGCCGACGCCGAGCCGGCAGAGGTCGCGGGGCGGCCGCCCCCGGCTGCTTTTCCCGTCGAGCAGGACATCCCCCGCGTCCGGCTGCAGCTGTCCGTTGATGAGGTTGAAGCAGGTCGACTTGCCCGCGCCGTTGGGGCCGATCATCGCCAGCCGCTCGCCGGCGGCGACGGAAAAGCTCAGGTCGCGCACTGCGCGCACGCCGCCGAAGGATTTCGCGAGGTTACGGACGCTGAGCGTGGTCATCGCCGCACTTTCAACAGGGAACCGATGCCGCCCGGCAGAACCATCACCAACGCGAGGATGATCATGCCGGTTGCGGCGCGCCAGTAGTCGAAGCTGCGCGCGGCCGCGTCCTGCAGCCAGGTGAACAGCGCGGCACCCCATGCCGCGCCGGTGAGCGTCTGGATTCCGCCCAGCATGACCATCACGAGGCCGTCCACCGAGCGCTGCAGGCCCATCGATTCCGGCGATATCGAACCCTTGGAAAAGGCATACAGCGCGCCTGCTAGGCCGGCGGCAATCCCCGCGACGGTGAAAGCGGCCCACTGCGTGGCACGCACGTCGATGCCGCTGGCTTCCGCGCGCTGCGGCGAATCACGTCCCGCGCGCAAAGCATATCCGAAGGGCGAATAAATCATTTTCCAAAGGAGAAAAATTCCAAGCACGCACAATGCGAGCGTCAGCAGGTAGTACGCCGTTTTCGAGGCAAGCCAGGGCGCGGGCCAGATGCCGACGAGCCCGTTCGATCCTCCAGTAAACCGATCCCATTGGAAAGCGGCCGACCAGGCAATCTGGGCGAAGGCGAGCGTCAGCATCGCCGAGTAGACGCCCGAGAGCCGCACGCAGAACCAGCCAAAGACGAGCGCGCCCAACCCCGCGGCGAACGGCGCGAGCAGAAGTGCGAATTCCATCGTTGCTGCTTGCCTGAGAAACAGGATTCCGGCCGCATAGGCGCCGATACCGAAGTAGGCGGCATGGCCGAAGGAATAGAGGCCGCCTGGGCCCATGATGAAGTGCAGGCTGGCGGCAAACAGGGCGAAGATCAGCACGTCAGTAAGCAACACTAGCGTGTAGCCGCCGGTCGCCAGGGGCAGCAACGCGAGGAGGGCGAGCAGGACCGCGCCTGCAACGAGGACTCTCCGGCCTGGAATTTCAAGCGGTGCCGGCGCCGCTCCGGCAACGCGTACCGGCGCCTGCGGCCGCCCAAGCAAGCCACGGGGCCGCGCAACCAGTACCGCGGCCATGATGAAGAACTCGATCACCAGCGTCGCGTCGGACCAGCCAAATGCGATGCAGAACGCCTTGGTCTCCGCGATCAGCAGGGCGGCGAGGAAGGCTCCGGGAATCGAGCCCAGTCCGCCGGCCACGACGACCACGAACGCATCCGAGATCACCGAGAGATCAACATTCAGGCTGGCCGGTTCACGGGGGACCTGCAGCGCGCCCCCCAAACCCGCTAGCAGCGCACCAAGAGCGAATACACCGGTGAAAAGCCACTTCTGGTTGATGCCGAGGGCGCCGGCCATCTCGCGGTCTTCGGTCGCTGCCCGGATCAGCAGGCCCCAGCGCGTCCTCTTGAGGGCCAGCTGGAGGAGCACCAGCACCAGCGGTCCCAGCAGCATCAGCAGCAGGTCATATTGCGGAAACGCGCCGCCAGCAATTGGCGCCGATGCTTCCAGGCCGGGCGCTCGGGGTCCGAGCAGGTCTTCAGGTCCCCAGGCCCAGAGCGCGGCGTCCTTGATGATGAGAACCAGCGCGAATGTCGCCAAGAGTTGCAGCAGTTCGGGCGCTTTGTACGTCCGCCTCAGAACAAGAATTTCGATCAGGGCGCCTACGCTGCCCACAACTGCCGCAGCCAGTGGCACCGCCGCCCAGAAGCCCACGCGGCCGGACAGCCAGACCGCCAGGTACATCCCGAGCATGTATAGCGAGCCGTGGGCGAAGTTGATGACCCGGGTGACCCCGAAGATCAGCGACAACCCCGCCGCGACTAGGAAGAGTGAGGAGGCACCCGCCAATCCGTTCAGGAATTGGATGAGGAATGATCCCCAGCCCATTGACTTAATTAATCTTTCCGAATAGCTTTGACTTCCTCGTAGGGAGGCAGGAAGTTCGCGCCGTCGGCAAAGCGCCAATTCACCATCACCCCCCGCCCGTCCTTCTTCGCCAACTGGCCGACGTAGGCGCCCATGGTGGATTGGTGGTCGAGCGCCCGCCAGACGATCGGACCGAAGGGGCTGTCCATTTCAAGGCCTTTCATCGCCTCGACAAGTTTTTCCGTATCCGTGCTCTTCGCCTTCTTGATTGCCTCGGCGACCGCTACCACGGCCGTGTAGCCGACCACCGAGCCCTGGCGCGGGTAATCGTTCCAGCGTTTCCGGTACGCGGCGAGAAATTTCTTGTGCGCGGGCGTATTGATCGCGTTCCAGGGATAGCCCGTGACCCACCAGCCGGTGGGCGTTTCGTCCTTGAGCGTGTCGAGGTATTCGGGCTCGCCCGCCAGCAGGTTGAACACCGGCGTGTTCTTGAACAGGCCGCGCATATTGCCCTCGCGCACGAATTTCTGCAGGTCGGCGGCGAACAGCGACGAGAAGATCGCGTCCGGCTTCGCGTCCGCCAGCGCCTGTACAACCGCGCCGGCGTCGATCCTGCCCAGCGGCGGCGCCTGTTCGGCGACGAACTCGACGTCGGGCTGCGCTGCCTTGAGCAGCTTCTTGAACGAGGCGGTCGCCGATTGGCCGTACTCGTAGTTCGGGTAGACGATCGCCCAGCGCTTCTTCTTCAGCTTCACAGCCTCGGGGATGAGCATCGCCGTCTGCATATACGTCGAGGGTCGCAGCCGAAAGGTGTAGCGATTGCCGTTCTCCCAGACGATCTTGTCAGTAAGCGGTTCGGAGGCGAGGAACATGACCTTGCGCTGCGCGGCGAGGTTCGACACCGCCAGGCCGACATTGGACGCAAACGTGCCCATCAGCACATTCACCTGTTCGCGCGAAATAAGCTCCTCCGCGACCCTCACCGCGTCGCCCGGATTGCCGCCGTCGTCGCGCGTGACCAGCTCGATCTTCCGTCCCAGTACGCCGCCCGAGGCGTTGATCTCCTCGACCGCGAGCTCCATGCCCTTCTTGTAGGGTTCCAGGAAGGCGGGGAAAACCTTGTAGCTGTTCAACTCGCCGATCTTGATCGTCTGGGCAAATGCGTTCGTCGCAACCAGCAAAGCGATGAAAAGAAACCGTTTCATTTGCCGCCCTCCACTTTGGCGCCGCGGTCAGGACGAATCTTGTCCGTTCCGCCCGGGAACGCGCGCCAGAACTCCCTGCGCACCAGGCTGACGATGGTGGCGCTCTTGTTCAGGCCGTGATAGCGGGCTACGACCTCGAGCATTTCGAGATCCCGCGGGGTCGCGGAGAAGGTGCTGACCTTGGCTTTTTTGCGGTCCATGATGCTAAGGATTGCGTAAATGTTATATAAATATTGTATTAAAACGTATTTGCTTGTCAAGGGACCATGAGGGGCGCAAGCTGGGGAACAGGTCGTTGAAGGGGCGGATCTGATGCTTTGGCGCCTTGCCCTGCTGGTTCTTTTCGGAATGTTCCTCGCCTGGTACGAACCGTCGCAGGATCAGGTGTCCGTCCCGCCCTCTGCCCGGGAAGCAGCTCCTCCGGTGCTATCCGAGGATCAGTTCCGCGAGCGAACCGAGCAATGCGACGAGTCGTCACGCGACGCGTTTCGGCGCGAGCAGCCGAAAGCGACTCCGGATAGCGGAGACGGGTCGATAACGGCGAACTACAGGAGCCACTACGCCGCGAAACTGGACACCTGCTTCTTTCTTCTGACAGTCGACCGGTCGGGTACTCTCAGCAAAAAGCTCTACGACGCCGACACGCGCGAGCTATACGGCGAATACCTCGGCGGCGTAGCCATCGAATCGCCGCTAACCAGTCAGCCGAAAACCTGCAGGGTCGAAAGCCTGTTTTGCGCCTCCGAGCGGGAATGGGACGTGCTCGTCACGCCTTACCTGCGCGACTAGGATCCCCGGCTCATGCCGCCTTGCGCTCGGCGGGAGGCGGCAGCAGCTTCAGGCAGCGATCGATCCAGAGCGCTGTGAGCTTTTCCTGCACGCCGTTTTGCGCAAGGCGCTGGGCTAGGGCGGGGAAATCCACCTCGTCGAGCGGCTGGTCCTGGTTGAAGCAGGAGAAGACGTAGGTTCGCTCACCGGTCTCGGGATTCACGTGCGGCTGAAGGCATTGGGCGCAGATCTCTTTCATCATGCACTGCATCGGGCTGTTGATGGAGCCGATGGCGACGTGCGTGTTCTTCAAATATTGCTTCAGCACCGTGTGCCGCGCCATGGCGACGGCGGCCATCATCTTGTCGGAGCCGATGGCGATGATCCGGTCGGTGGCGGCGAAGGGGATCGGCTGCTCGCCGAGCTTGCCCGAGGCGTAAGCCTGCATGGCCTGGACGATGTTGCCGCTGAAGGCGCGGTCGTTCGGGCGGCGGGCGGGGAAGCCGGGAGCTTCGTCGGAGCACCAGACGACGGCGTCGGCGGCATTTTCGATGTCGTCGATGCGATAGCGGTCGACGAGGTGCTTGTAGCCGGCGAAATAGATGACCTTCGAGCCGGCGGCGCGCAGGGCGCGGCCGATGGAAAAGAGCACCGCGTTGCCCAAGCCGCCGCCGACGAGTACGACAGTTTCATTTTTCGGAATCTCGGTTGGCGTGCCGGTCGGGCCCATGAGGATCACAGGCTCGCCGGGTTGCAGGTAGGCGAGCAGGTCGGCCGAGCCGCCCATCTCGAGCGCGATCACGGAGATCAGGCCTTTCTCGCGGTCTACCCAGGCACCGGTGAGGGCGAGGCCTTCCATGGCGAGCGTGGTGCCCGGCACGCGCAGCGCCAGGGTCTCGAAGTTCTGCATGCGGTAGAACTGGCCCGGTTGGAATTGCCGCGCGGCCACAGGCGCGTGCAGCACGACCTCGACAATGGTCGGCGTCAGGCGCCGCACTTCGTACACGATCGCCCGGAGATCGCGGTTGAGGTTCGAGAGGAATTCGGGGTCGTTCAGCTTGGAAGCGGGCTCCAGCTGATTCAATACCCTCGAAACGACCGGATAGCCCTGCTTGGCGCTGCCCATCGCCTTCACGACGTTGCCGAAGTATGAGGGATGCAGGTCGCCGAAGAAGCTCATAAAGCGCCCGTCCGGGTAGCGGTGCAGCAGCACGTCCGGGTGCGCCGGCTTGGAGGTGTGGCGCTCGGGCTTGAGGGGCGCGCCGGTCTCATCGCAGGCGAGGAAGTACTTGCCGTCGAGCGCGAGCGTCACGCCTTCTTCACGTGCAAGTACGGTGTTGGGCTGCGTGCCTGCCGCGATCAGTACGGACCGGGCCTTGAGTTCGGTTCCATCCGAAAACTTCACGGATGAGGCATGGCCGTATTGATCGACTTCGATGCTCGACGGCGTCAGGTTCTCCGAGAAGACGATGCCTTCCTCCAGCGCCTTCGCCACTTCTTCATGGTTCAGGGTGTAGGAGGGGCTGTCGACGAGGCGGCGGCGGTACGCGATGGTCGAGCCGCCCCAGGACTGGAGCAGGGGCAGTTTTTCCTTCGGCTTGGCATTCCGGAGCGCCTGCGCGTGCGCGATGAATTCATCCGCGATGCTGCGCTCTTCCGGATTCCAGGCGGGCTCCCGACCAAGGGTCTCGTAGCGGGCGAGGAATTTCTCGACCTGCACCGCGTAATAGGCGAGCGACTCGGTGGCGGTGTCGATCGCGGTGAGGCCGCCGCCGATGACCACGATCGGCAACCGGATCTGCAGGTTGGCGATGGAATCGCGCTTGGCGGCCCCTGTGAGCTGCAGCGCCATGAGGAAGTCGGAGGCCGCGCGCACGCCGCGCGCGAAGCCGTTCGGGATTTCGAGCACGGTCGGCCGGCCGGCGCCGGCGCAGAGCGCGACGTGGTCGAAGCCCGCCTGGAAGGCTTCGTCGATGGTCAGCGTGCCGCCGAAGCGCACGCCGCCGAACATGGCGAACTGCTGCCGCCGCTCCAGCAGCAGGCGGATGATCTTGAGGAAGTTCTTGTCCCAGCGCACCGTGATGCCGTACTCGGCGACGCCGCCGAAGCCGGCCATGGCGCGGCTGTCGAGGGGTTCGCGCAACTGTTGAATGTTTTCGATGGGAGAAAAACTCACCCGCCGTCCAAGCGGGTCCACGCCCGATATCGAAGCGTCCAGGGGCTCGATCTTCAGGCCGTCGATGCCGACCACGGTATGGCCGTCGTTCATCAAGTGGTGCGCGACGGTGAAGCCGGCGGGCCCCAGGCCGACCACGAGAACCCGCTTGCCGCTCGGCGCCTTCGGATACGGGCGGCGCAAGTTGAACGGGTTCCAGCGCGTGAGCAGCGAATAGATCTCGAAGCCCCAGGGCAGCTCGAGCACATCCTTGAGCGTGCGCGTCTCGGCTTGCGGGATGTTGACCGGCTCCTGCTTCTGGTAAATGCAGGATTTCATGCAGTCGTTGCAGATGCGATGGCCGGTGGCAGCCGCCATAGGATTGTCGACCGCGATGATGCCGAGCGCCGCAAGCGGCTCGCCGCGCGCCTTGACCATGTGGAACTCGGAAATCTTCTCTTCCAGCGGGCAGCCGGCGAGGGGCACCTTGAACGCGGTCTGTCTAAAGCCCGTGGCCGGCGCCTTCTCCTTCAGGCCCTTGGAGCAGGAATCCTTGCCCTGCTCGTGGCACCAGATGCAGTAGTTCGCCTCGTCCAGCGCGCCGGCGAGGTCGGTTCCGGAATCGGTCAGCTTGAAGCCGTCGCGCAAGCGCATTTCGACGGGGTGCCCCTGCTGCACCGGGATCAGCTTCATGTACTCCAGCTTGGGCGGCGCCTTGAAGAGCACGCCGGCTTGGTGCTTCGCCTTGCCCTCCGGCGTCGTCGCCGCCCACGCGGCGTAGCGCGCGGCGCCTTCGATTTTTTCCGCGTTCGCAGCCTCGTCCTTTCCCCATTCCGTCACCTGCTTTGCGAATTCAAGTTCGGTGGTGAAGACGTAGCCGTCCGGTTTTGCGTCTTCCGGCTTTACCTTGTGCAGCGCGCGACGCTGCACGAACAAGCGTTTGACGGACCAGAGCGGCGCGAGCTCGTTATGTTTTGCCGCGAGGGCGCGCGCTTCGGCCTCGATGCCAAAGAGCCTGGCGATGAAATCCTCGACATGCGGCGCAAGAGCAACCAGAAGTTCCGATTCCAACTTTCCGGAGATTGGATTTTGCCGGGCGGAAACCAACTTCCCGTGCAAGACCGAATCCAACTCGCCCAAATACTTCAAAAATTCCGCATCCAGCCGCAGCAGGCCGTTACGGGCGTAGAGGTCGTCGAACTGGAGGCCGAAAGCGAGTTTCATCCGGGTAGAATTATCGTTCAATTCATCGGGAGGCTCTTAGATGCAAATCCGAAATAGCATATTCCTCGTCACTGGTGGCGCTTCGGGGCTCGGCGCGGCGACGGCGCAGATGGCGGCGGCCAATGGCGCCAAGGTGGTGATCGCGGACCTGCAGGCCGAGGCCGGCGAAAAGCTGGCGAAGGAAATCGGCGGGAAATATTGCAAGTGCGACGTCACCTCGGAAGCCGACGGCAAAGCCGCGGTCGAGGCGGCGGTGAAGGGTTTCGGCGGCCTGCACGTGCTGGTGAATTGCGCGGGCATCGGCGTGGCGGAGCGCACCATCGGCAAGGAAGCGCCGCACGACCTCGCGCGCTTCACCAAGGTCATCAGCATCAACCTGATCGGCACTTTCAACATGATCCGGCTCGCGGCGGATGCGATGGCGAAAGCGGGACCGAATGCGGCCGGCGAGCGCGGCGTAATCATCAACACTGCTTCGGTCGCGGCCTACGACGGCCAGATCGGCCAGGCTGCCTATTCCGCCTCGAAAGGTGGGGTGGTCGGCATGACGCTGCCCATCGCGCGCGACCTCTCCCGCAACGGCATCCGCGTGGTCACGATAGCGCCGGGGCTTTTCCTCACGCCGATGCTGCTCGGCCTGCCGAAGGACGCGCAGGACTCGCTTGGCAAGCAGGTGCCGTTCCCCTCCCGACTGGGCAAGCCGGAGGAATACGCGCAGCTGGCGAAGTCGATCGTGGAAAACGAGATGCTGAACGGCGAGACGATCCGCCTGGACGGCGCCATCCGCATGGCGCCGAAATGACTATTTCTGTTCTTTCAACTGCTCTTTGAACAGCCGGGCGCGGGCGACGTAGCTGTCAGAGATTTTGAGGATCCCGGCGATCTGCTCGGGCTTGAGTTCGCGCACGACTTTCGCCGGCGAGCCCACCGCCAGCACGCCCGGCGGGATTTCCTTGCCTTCGGATACCAGCGAATTGGCGCCGATCAGCGAGCCGGCGCCGATCTTCGCGCCGTTGAGGACCACGCTGTTGATGCCGATCAGCGCGCCGTCGCCAACCGTGCAGCCGTGCAGCATCACTTTATGCCCCACAGTGACCCGCTTTCCTATCGACAGCGGGAAGCCGGGGTCGCAGTGCAGGACCGAGCCGTCCTGGATGTTGGTCGCTTCGCCGATGTGCACCTGGTCGTTGTCGGCGCGGATCACGACGTTGAACCAGATGTTCACCGCATTCTCGAGAATGATCGAGCCCGCGAGCGTCGCGTCATGGGCGATGAAATGTTGATCGCCCCGCAGTTCTACCTTTAAATTTCCTATTGAAAAAAGCGGCATGATAGGCCGGTATCATAGCGCCTCGATGCGAAACAGCGAATCGCTTTTCTTTGAAATCCGCGGCCTGCGCTACCACGTCCGCCACTGGCAGGGAAAAGCCGATAGGAAACTCTTCCTGCTGCACGGCTGGATGGACGTCTCGGCTTCGTTTCAGTTTCTCGTCGACGCCCTGTCTCAGGAATGGGATGTGTATGCGCCCGACTGGCGCGGCTACGGACTCACCCAGTGGTCAGGATCGGACAACTACTGGTTCCCGGACTACATCGGCGACCTGGACGCGCTGCTCGAGCGCATCCATCCCGCGGAGCCGGCGATTCTGATCGGACACAGTCTCGGCGCCAACGTCGCCGGGTTGTATGCAGGTATCCGCCCCGACCGCGTGTCCCGGTTCGTCAATCTCGAAGGTTTCGGCATGCCGGCAACGCGAGCCGAGCAGGCGCCGAAGCGCTACGCGCGCTGGATGGACGAATTGCGCGAAACGCCGCGCTGGAGGCCGTATGAAAGCTATGCCGCGCTCGCCGACCGCCTGCAGAAGAACAATCCGCGCCTCGAGCGCGAGCGCGCCGAATTCCTTGCGCGCCACTGGGGCAAGGATGCAGAGGAGGGCGGCGTAATCCTGCGCAGCGACCCGGCGCACAAGCTCATCAACGCGACGCTGTACCGGCTGGACGAAGCGCGCGCCTGCTGGGAACGGGTTGCCGCGCCCGTGCTCTGGATCGACGCCGCGGAATCCGAAACCGTTGCGCGCATGGCGCTGACTCCCGAGGCGCTCGCCGAGCGGCGCGCGGCGTTCAAGGATCTCAAGTACCGCACGGTGAAGGACGCGGGCCACATGCTGCATCACGACCGGCCGGAAGAAGTCGCGCGACTGATCGAGGAGTTCCTGGTCTGATAAAATTCCACGCCTAGATGGACATAAACCAGATCGTTCAAACCGTCGCCATCTATGCGCTCCCGGTCCTGTTTGCCATCACCCTGCACGAAGCGGCCCACGGCTACGTAGCGCGCCACTTCGGCGACATGACGGCCTACGCGCAGGGCCGCATCAGCCTCAATCCCGCGCGCCACGTCGACCTGGTCGGCACCATCATCGTGCCGATCGCCATCCTCGTCGCGAGCAAGTTCATGGGCGGCGCCGGCCTGCTGTTCGGCTGGGCCAAGCCGGTGCCGGTCAATTACTCGGCGTTGCGGCGCCCGCGGCAGAACATGCTTTGGGTGGCCGCGGCCGGACCGGCTGCGAACCTGGCCATGGCCCTGGGGTGGGCATTGATCCTGAGGTTATTTTTGTTTTTTCCGGAAAATTCATTCAGTGTCGCGATGCCCCTGATGTGCGAAGCCGGCATGCAGGTCAACATCGTCCTCATGCTGCTCAATCTGTTGCCCATCCTGCCCCTCGACGGAGGCCGCATCGTGGCGAGCCTGCTGCCGACACGCATGGCCTTCGGCTACGCGAAGCTCGAACCCTGGGGCTTTCCGATTCTGCTGGGTTTGATGTTTCTGGGGACGCTGAACGTGATCTTGGCGCCCATGGTCCGCTTTTCGTTCCGGGTGCTCGGAACCCTGTTCCAGATCTGACGCCGTGTTCGAAACCCGAGTCCTCTCCGGCATGCGCCCCACGGGCGCACTGCATCTCGGCCACTACCACGGCGTGCTCAAGAACTGGGTGAAGCTGCAGTCCGAATATCCCTGCCTGTTCTTCGTCGCCGACTGGCATGCGTTGACCACGGACTACGAGAAGCCCGGAGCGCTGCAGGACGTTGGCGCCGACATGGTGATCGACTGGCTGGCGGCGGGCGTCGACCCGAACCAGGCGACGATCTTCGTTCAGTCGCTGGTGCCCGAGCATGCAGAACTGCACTTGCTGCTGTCGATGATCACGCCGCTTGGCTGGCTGGAGCGCCAGCCGACCTACAAGGACCAGCAGCAGAAGCTCGTGGACAAGGACCTGTCCACTTACGGATTCCTCGGCTATCCGCTGTTGCAGGCGGCTGACATCATGATCTACCGCGCGCAGTTCGTACCGGTGGGAGAGGACCAGGTGCCGCACATTGAATTCACGCGCGAGCTCGCGCGCCGCTTCAACCATCTCTATGGCCGCGAACCGGGCTACGAGGACAAGGCGAAGGCGGCGGTAAAGAAGATGGGCAGCAAGAAGGCGCGCGTGTTCAACGAGCTGCGCACGAAATTCCTGGAAACCGGCGATGCCGAGGCGTTGAAGCGCGCGCAGGCGCTGCTTGATGAGCAGCAGAGCATGCCGCGCGGTGACCGCGAGCGTCTGTTCGGCTGGCTGGAGGGTAGCGGCAAGAAGATCCTCGTCGAAGCGGAAGCGCTGCTCACGGAAGCCTCCAAGCTGACCGGATTGGACGGGCAGAAGATGTCCAAGTCGTACGGCAACGCGATCGCCCTGCGTGAGGACCCTGCCTCGGTGGCAAAGAAGATCAAGACCATGCCTACCGACCCGGCGCGCGTAAAGCGGACTGATGCCGGCAACCCCGATAAATGCCCGGTGTGGAATCTGCATCTGGTGTATTCAGACGAAGAGCGCAAGAATTGGGTGCGCAAGGGCTGCACGACCGCAGGCATTGGCTGCCTGGAATGTAAGCAGCCCGTGATCGAGGCGGTACTCGCCGAGCTTGCGCCGATCCGCGAGCGCGCCCAGCCCTACCTGGACGACCCGACACTGGTCAAAAACATCCTCGCCGACGGCTGCGAAAAGGCGCGTAAGCTCGCTACCGAAACCATGCGTGAAGTGCGCGAAGCCATGGGACTGTCCTACACATGAGCGAGAACATGGCCCTGCCGCTCGCGCCGGTCGCCCGCATCTACGGCGAACCGATGATCGAGATGCCGACGGACCTCTACATCCCGCCGGATGCCCTCGAAATTCTGCTCGATGCCTTTCATGGCCCGCTCGACCTGCTGCTGTACCTGATCCGCAAGCAGAACCTGGACATCCTCGACATCCCGATGGCGCCGCTCACGCGACAGTACTTGGAATACGTCGAGATGATGCGTTCGAAGAACCTGGAGTTGGCCGCCGAATACCTCGTCATGGCGGCGATGCTGATCGAGATCAAGTCGCGCATGCTGCTGCCGCGGCCCGCCGTGGCGAATGAGGAAGAGGACCCGCGCGCCGAACTGGTACGCCGGCTGCTGGAGTACGAGCAGATGAAGAAGGCCGCCCAGCAGCTGGACGCCATGCCGCAAGTCGGGCGCGACGTATTGGCGATCTCGGTGCTGGTCGAGCGCACGGCGCTCGAGCGCCTGCCGGACGTGCATCCGCGCGACCTCGCCGAAGCCTGGCGCGCGCTGTTGTTCCGCGCGCGCATGTCCAAGCACCATCGCGTGAGCCGCGAGGAGCTTTCGGTGCGCGAGCACATGAGCC